>CAZPPK010000280.1:0-1500 GCA_964588415.1 uncultured Lentimicrobiaceae bacterium | reverse complement strand
CGTAAAGTTGGGCAAAAAATTCTTCCAGACTCATCATTCCGGAAGCCAGCATGAAAGTCTGGTCGCGGTAATAGCCTGATCGCCAATCACCTTTTTGAAAAGCTCGCGCCATCGCCAACTGAGGAATTTCCTTGCCATCACCAAAAATTCCAAATTTAGCTTTTCCAGTCAAGACTTCCCGGCGGCCAAACAAACTTGCCTGCCGACTTTCGTTGGCGATTCTAAAATCACGTAAAATATCTTCTTTTGTTAACTTTAAATGAGAAAGAATCGAATGAGCTGCTTGTGACATTTAGGAATTTTGATTTGATGGTGCAAATATAATAATTAAAATGATTCTAAATAAGATGTTCTCGTGTGCTTTTTTATCTTTTGAATCTTTAACAAACGTTTCATATTAGGAGAGGGGCTTGCCACTTGAAAAATGGATAGTATGCAATGCAAAGTATATATTAAAAATGCTAAATTTGTGAAAAACAAGTTACAAAATGGATCATAACGGACAACTTTTTAACAAATATGGAAAGATCAAAGAAAAGGTCTTCATTCAAAAATTACACGAACTGCAGGTAGAACTGGTAAAGCTTCAGGAGTGGGTCAAGGCAAAAGGAATACGCATTGTGGTGCTTTTTGAGGGGCGCGATACTGCCGGAAAAAGTGGCGCCATTAAACTCATTACAGAAGGTCTAAATCCGCGTGTGGTAAGGGTTGTAGCGTTGGGAGTTCCCACAGACAAAGAAAAAACCCAATGGTATTTTCAGCGGTATGTGGCCCATTTGCCATCAGCAGGTGAAATCGTGCTGTTTGACCGTTCGTGGTACAACCGTGCCGGAGTGGAAAAAGTTATGGGCTTTTGTACGGAAGATGAATATTGGGATTTTTTGCGTTCGTGCCCGCATTTTGAAAATATGTTGATCCATTCCGGTATTATTTTGATAAAATATTGGTTTTCAGTAAGTCTAGAAGAACAGGAAAAAAGGTTTCAATCACGGATTGAACATCCTACAAAACGCTGGAAATTAAGTCCAATGGATTTGAAATCCAGGGAAAAATGGGTGGAATATTCCAAAGCAAAAGATGAAATGTTCTCTTACACAGACACCAAAGTTTCTCCATGGTTTGTGGTTGATGCCGATGACAAAAAAAGAGCACATCTGAATACCATACATCATCTGCTGGACCAGATTCCTTATGAAGATTTAACACCACCGCCTATAGAACTTCCCGAACTGACTCCGGAAAAAGGTTATGTCAGGCCGCCCATGCAGGAACAGACTTTTATTCCGGATATAATTGATGATAAATAAGTCTACATGATGATTTTGCTTTGCAAATACATCAATTAATTATTTTATCATTTCAATTTGCAAAGACCATATTTAAAACGAATTTGCTTAATATAAAATCTGTCGATGTCGAATAATAAAATGTCCGACATCTGATTTTATGTTAAATAGTAAAGCTATTACGCAAATTTATTATTTTGTCCTATAATGTATA
>CAZPPK010000279.1:0-1513 GCA_964588415.1 uncultured Lentimicrobiaceae bacterium | reverse complement strand
TATACGACATTGTTATGAAAAATTTTTAGGGTGTTGCATTGACGAAAACAGGACAAGATAGCCCTTAACCTGTTAAAAAATGAGAAAACACTCAAAATGGGGGTAAAAGGAAGAAGGCTGAAAGCCGGCTGGGATAATCAATATCTTTTGAAGGTGTTAAATTTATGATGCGTTTGCCCTGGGCTTTATCTGGCTGAGCACTTTTTTTGCTCAACCGATAGTTTGGGTGGAGCGGGTCGTTTATAGTTAAGACCTGTTCTTTTAGTCCAAATTTGCAGGAGTCTTTGATGAACCCAATCACTATGCGGGGTAGAAGGAGAAAATTTCGGCCTTCGGGGGTATTCCTGCACTTTTTTATTGTTGGGGAAACGCTGTTTCATGACCTTTACAAGACTATCAACGGTCTTTCGGGAAAATCCGTTTACAATCTGTATTTCCAACAAAAACATTTTAGGCGTTTTGATATTTTTAAAATCGTCTAATCTCATCTTAAAATCTATGGAATCTTTCAAATAATTAATGCTATCAACGAGATGCCTCTGAGTCAGGCTATCTTTAGTAGTCTCTAATTCACCTGTCAGGAAATCAATCTTTTTCCAGGACATTTGGATTTCATGCTGAAAACCATACCATTCCTTAGTTCCCGGCGAACCTTCTGTTTTAGTAATACCATTCTTATTAATGGTAAGCTTTACATTTTCTCCCTTATTTAAAATCAGTAACGCCTGGAGGGGACCGTGCTTTGTGAATGTAAACCAACACCCCATTTCTTCATTCATGTCAGGAATTACTTTTTTCATCGTAAAGGAATGTTGTTCCTTTGGAAGATAACAGGAATCCTCAATATTATACTCATTCGCGTTTAAAGAAAACCAATATACCCACTGGCCGCTCTGGCATATATCATTGCTGACAGAAACCTGTAATGTTATCGGATTGGCTTGCTTGCATCCCTGAAGCAAAAACAGAGATAGGACAACGACAAGAAAGAGTAATTTTTTCATCTCAGCCCTGCTGAGTTTGCCTTGCAGGGTGGTAAGGCTCATTTTTGTTGTTTTCATTTTGTTAAAGATTTATAAAATACAGCGGTTGCAATTGTATCCCTTTGCTCTCGCAAGTGTTCCAAAGGGCCACTTGTGAGATTCATTATATTCTATGTTAGATTTAAGCTGCATCCTTTATTTTTTCCGGCTCACCAGTTGTAAACTGCGAGAGCTGGGCATTTTTTATGCGATTGGCCTAAGTACATGACAAAAAACAATTATGCAACTGATATTCAATCATGTATGTTAATAACTTTGGTGATAACTACTGCTAAAAATAGCGGTTTAATACTTTGACATTCAGTATCTTAAAGTTTTATTTACCAGATAGAACAAGATACATGAACATCAAAGTAGAAAGTAAAAGTAGTATTTTATTTAAAGCCTTAGAAAAGGTTTTTGGAGAAAAGATTAATTGAGGTCAGTAGTTATGTACATATAAATTCAGGTTGATATTTCTTATCAGCTTT
>CAZPPK010000278.1:0-1516 GCA_964588415.1 uncultured Lentimicrobiaceae bacterium | reverse complement strand
AATAATCATAAACAATCAATTGTTTAAATCTCTGTTAGGTTGACGCCAATGCGCCCAAGCAGGAGAAGCAATCTCATTTTAAATCTAAAGAACCTTGATTATAAGATCGCCTGACTGTCATGCCCTGCCCATCCGGCAGGCTCCGGCAGATAAACCGTCAGACAGGCGTCGTCGCTATGCTCCTCGCAAAGTAGTGCTTCTATAGAAATTTCTAACGGAGTAGGGTTCCGAGCCTGAATCAGCTATCAGTGTCCCGTTTTTGCCACTCGATAAATTCTTTCCGGTTGATTTGTAAATGTCGTAATACTTGTTTGACAATAAATTCAGGAACGGGATCAATATGTGTTTGAATTGTAATAGGACGGTCTAAATTTTTGTCTGACCATTTTTCATGGCCGCCACGTCCTTTGGATGATTTGATAACATTTAGACCCTGAGCTTTTAAAAACTTTCTGAACTCTTTTAATGGTATGTTAGAAAGTTTGTAAGTATTCATTTAATGTTTCGCTGAAGGTTTGTAACGAAGAAAAAGCGTAAAAGGATAACGCGAAATCGTTAGGTTATTTCGTTACAATCCCTAAACAAGTGCTGGTATTTCAACATTCTGATGAAATGTTTTGGTAGTATATTTATCGAATATATCGGACACATAATCATTTTCACTAATTACGGAAGCTATTCCGGGGGCTACTATTTTTTTCGGTTTTTTTTCATTTCCTGCCATCTGCCAGCCAAGTTTTTTTAACACCTTTGTAAGTGTTTTCTTTTTTATGGTATAATCAATAAAATCATTTAAAACTATCTCAAAAGAAGCTTTTGCTTCCCGCAAAGTATTACCATATCCGGTTATATCGAGATGCGGGGAATAGATAAAATGAATATTATTCTCATCTTTGAAATGTATCAGTAACAATCTGATTTTAATAAGGTTAGAATCTTTTTGGATCCCTTTATTGAAAATGTAATGAGACATAATACATTTTTTATTTTTTAGTGTTACAAACATACGTGAAAAAGTGCCGAATGAATGAGGGTTAAGCGATTTGTTTCTATTGGGCGTTGGACGTTGCTCAAGGGTGTTCAAGGTTGTTCAAAATGGTTCAGAAAGTCCTTTCGCAATTTCGAGCCTTCACCCACTTGTTTCTTTATCCCGGGTTTGTTATGATAATCGTTTTCAGGCATTCACAGCTTCTGTCTTCTGATTTTCGACTTCGGTCTTTCTTCATTTTTCATTAATAGGAGATTGCTTCGTCGGTCACCTCCTCGCGATGACGTAAGGATTAATAGACGGCTTTAGTTGCAGACAACAATAATTTCTTTAAAGACGGGCGTCATTGCGATCCCGCCCAAGCGCATGGGTGTCAACCTAAGCAGCCATTTTATACATTTGTTCAACAGCATTTGTGCGGTTTTTACGAGATTCATAACGACAAAAATACAGCATGTTATTGAGTAAAGAGTCCCATTTTCTATCTTGTATAAAAGCCTCTAAATGAATGAAAATATAGTTGGAAAC
>CAZPPK010000277.1:0-1517 GCA_964588415.1 uncultured Lentimicrobiaceae bacterium | reverse complement strand
ATTTCTTATTTTATGATATTGGTACATTTCGAGCTTTACAGAACTAAGATACGAAGATTAGCTATTGAATTGACTCACCCTTTCTTTGGAATTTGGATTTGTATGGATGAGTCCGGTCTAAAAAGGTCTTGATTTTGATTTTCAGCCACTTTTATCCCTTAATCCTCTAAAGGGGAAGTGGCTGAAAATCAGTGCGCTCTTTAGGGTTGGAGTAAACGCTGATTTTAATTAGTTACACCAATTTACCATTTTAGACCGGACTCATGGATTCAATCCTTTATTTGTCTTCACGTTTCCTTTTCTTTTCCCATATTTGCAGCAAAAAAAGGATGTATAGTTATTCATATCTTTTTTCATTTACACAAAAGGTCTTTGAGACCATTGGACTGAGCGAACAAGAAGCCTGGCAGGCCACAGATATTCTGATGCGTGCTGAGTTGCGCAATATTTCTACCCATGGTTTGGTGCGATTGCCGGAGTACATCCGGTTGTGGCAAAGCAAAAGGATCACCACAACGCCCGAATTTAAAATTGTACACGAAAGCCCTTCCACCGCTTTGGTGGATGGAGGAAAAGGACTGGGGTTGGTAACAGCTCCCAAAGCCATGAATCTTGCCATTGAAAAGGCCAAGATCGCAGGAACCGGCTGGGTTGCGGCAAGAAATTCCTATCATTTCGGAATTGCAGGTTATTATGCCATGAAAGCTTTAGAACATGATATGATCGGTATTTGCATGACGAATGCAAATCCTTTGGTGGCACCTACATTTGCTATGCAGGGCATGCTGGGTACCAACCCCATTGCGGTAGCCATCCCGGCAGGGGAGGAACCTCCGTTTGTAGCAGATTTTGCTACTTCGCCTATCTCAAGAGGAAAAGTGGATGTTTATGAAGATCAAGGACAATCGGTTCCTGAAGGATTGCTTCAGGACAAAGATGGGCTGCCGGCAACCGATTCATCAATTTTAAGAAAAGGCGGTACTTTGAGAACACTGGGCGGTGATGTCACACATGGCGGGCACAAAGGCTTTTGCCTGACAGCCATCGTGGATATTTTATCTGCTGTTTTGCCTGGCGCTAATTTTGGTCCGACGGTGGTTCCTACGCTTTCTTACGTAAAAGATAAGACGGGCGCCAAAGACAACGGGATTGGTCATTTTTTCGGAGCCATGCGCATTGATGCCTTTCAAACTACCGATGAATTTAAAATGGGTATGGATCATTGGATCAGGACTTTTCGAAATGCCTCACCTGTTGAAGGAGAAGATCATGTTATTATTCCTGGTGATCCAGAACGTGAATCGGAAGCTGAGAAAATGGTGAATGGAATTGAACTGAGCCGGAAATCTTTTGAAGGGCTGGTGAAAGTAGCTGAAAAACTGGGTGTTGATTTCGATATTTCGGGATTTTCAAAAGAATAGTTTAATTATCTTTTGTTATCCTGAACGGAGTGAAGGATCTTATAATTAGAGTCTGCTGATTTTCTTATGCGGCCAAAGTTATAAATTTATCCGTGT
>CAZPPK010000276.1:0-1538 GCA_964588415.1 uncultured Lentimicrobiaceae bacterium | reverse complement strand
CGGGAGAAAGATTGTCTTTGATACTGATGAATGGCAAAATCAGTGCTTATGTGGCATATATCCTGATTTTATTCATAACGGTTTTTATTGTTGGAATGTTGGTGAGGTAATTTTAAAAAAATATTGTTAAGCAAAAGCAGGTTTCAATCGTATAAAAATTCAAAAGTTTTCGCTTATCCCTGCATATTGACAAAAAAAAGTTATATTTGCAGGGATAAATGGATTTCATAATGATAAAAAGGGTTCTTGAGGCCAAAATAAGATCGGAATTAAAGCATTTTCCGGCTGTAGCTATTCTTGGAGCACGGCAAACGGGTAAAACTACTTTGGTAAAAATGCTTATGCAAACGATACCCAAAAAATGTTTTTATCTTGATTTGGAAAATCCTGAGGATACGGCTATGTTAACCAACCCCCCGGCATTTCTCAGGTCAAACGCCGACAAATGCATTATTCTCGATGAAATTCAGCGTATGCCCGAATTATTCCCTTTGCTGAGGTCAATAATTGATGAAAAAAGAGAACCTGCACGATTTATTATTTTGGGATCGGCAAGTTCCGAATTGCTTTTTATGAGTTCTGAAACTCTTGCCGGAAGAATAGCTTACGAAGAACTAACCCCTTTTGTGTATCCCGAAATCAAAGAGAACATTTCGATAAATGAACATTGGTTCAATGGCGGTTTTCCGCAACCTTGCCTGACTAACGACGACGAATTTAGACAAAACTGGTTTAAATCGTTTTTTACAGCTTATGTTGAACGCGATTTAAGACTTTTGGGTCTGAATGCTTCACCGAATTATTTATCAAGATTTTTTTTAATGACCGCTCATTTCAACGGAAACATACTCAATAAAAGCATTTTTGCAAAGTCGTTGGAATTAAAAGTATCTACTATTTCCACCTACATTCAATATTTTGAAAGGGCTTTTCTTTTACGTATTTTACCTTCGTGGCACTACAATTTGAAAAAACGTCTTGTAAAATCACCTAAAATCTATGTTCGCGACACCGGATTATTACATTATTTACTCAGAATCAAAAGTTATAATGCTTTATTGGGAAATTATGTTCTCGGCAATTCCTGGGAAGGTTATGTTATTGAACAGATAATCTCCTGTCTCGGCAGCCGGTTTGATTATTACTACTATCGTACCCAGGATGGTACGGAATGTGATTTGGTAATTACCGATAATGTTAAACCGCTTGCCTGTGTCGAAATTAAGTTTACTTCTACTCCGAGGCGTACCAGGAGTTTTTCAACCACCATACAGGATTTGAAAACAGATAAGAATTATGTTATCATTCCGGAATGCCGCATTCTTTATCATTTGTCTGAAAATATAATAGTATGTAACCTTCAACAGTTTTTCGATAATTTTTCGGTAGATTGAAACTCTTTTCACCGGCGTGCATTCGTACCTTGGTACAAAGTTCTGTGCTATTCTGTGAGGTGAAATACTTCAAGCCCGGAGACTTGAAACGGGGTGTTTGTAACCGGCATATTTTATATTTTTACCAAAACTTTTTCTATGATC
>CAZPPK010000275.1:0-1552 GCA_964588415.1 uncultured Lentimicrobiaceae bacterium | reverse complement strand
GAGATTATTAATCGCCCCAAGGGACGGGGAATTAATCCCTTGTCCGCCTCAGGCGGATTCAAACTGAAATATCTCAGGGCAAGTTGCGGAAAATATCGGATATTTGTATTCAAAAGCGCGTTGATCTTATGAATTTTTCTTCGTTTATGGCCCGGCGGTATCTTTTCTCAAAGAAATCGCACAATCTTATCAATGTGATTTCCGCCATTTCCATGTTGGGTCTGGGCATCGGGACCGCAGCGCTCATTATCGTGCTTTCTGTTTTCAATGGTTTTGAAGGGGTTATCAAATCGCTTTACCAATCTATCAATCCTGATTTGCTTATTACGGTGAAGGAAGGCAAAACCTTTCATTACCATAATTTTCCTGTTGAAAAACTTGACAGACTGTCCGGTGTAACCTATTTGGTACCGGTTGTGGAAGAAGACGCGTTGTTCAAATACGGTGACAAACAATATATTGGAAAAATCAAAGGCTATGCGCCTGATTTTATGAAAGTAAGCAAACTCGATAGTTTAATGGAAACGGGGTCATTTGTATTGCAATCGGGGAACATAAATTATGCAACTGTCGGGGCAGGAATAGCCTGGTCGTTGGGTATTAGTCCGGGTGACAGAAGCGATCCGCTGGAAATTTTTGTCCCGCGGCGCGGTGCCAATTCGCTGCTGAGTTTTGAAAATGCCTTTAATGAAGGGAGCGTTCCTGTGGCCGGAGTTTTTTCTGTCCAGCAGGATTTTGACCAAAAGTATGTCCTTGTGCCATTAAGGCTTGCCCGCCAGTTGATGAATTACAAAGACGAAGTGACTTCCGTGGAAGTTTATGTGAAAAACCATAACCCGTCAGAAGCATTCCAACAAAAAGTAGAACAAATTCTCTGTCACCGGTTTTCTGTAAAAAACCGCTTTCAGCAAAATGAAACACTTTATAAAATCATGAAGTCCGAGAAGATGGCTGTTTTCCTAATATTGGTGTTTATCTTAATACTGGCATCTTTCAACATGATCGGTTCTATCTCGCTTTTGATTATTGAAAAAGTCAAAGACATTGCCGTGTTGAAAAGCATGGGCGCCAATAAGCGATCTGTCAGGGGAATTTTTCTAAGACAAGGCATGCTTATAAGCTTTATCAGCGCCACTTTAGGCCTGATCGTTGGCATAGTTATTTTATGGTTTCAGCAAAAGTATGGATTCGTAAAATTAGGCTCCGGTGGTGGTAATTATATTATCAGCGCTTATCCGGTCAAAATGCAGCTTATGGATTTTGTCTCTGTTTTCTTCACCGTTCAGGTGATCGGACTGCTGGCCAGCTGGTACCCGGTACACTTCCTGCTCAAAGGTTTTAAAGGCATCAAATTGCAATAGGTCCTGGGTGTTGGATGAGAAAACCCGAATTTATTGAAAGTACTTTTGGCACCTGACGATTCGCATTGTCTAACGCGTCATTTTGTTATGTTAAATTAAGTTAAAAAATTCAAATTAATTTTGAAATCTCATTTTATTTTTCTTATTTCGTCCTGAAAACTAAGAAAACCATGACCAATTTGTCGATAACA
>CAZPPK010000274.1:0-1565 GCA_964588415.1 uncultured Lentimicrobiaceae bacterium | reverse complement strand
TAAATATTTTGATCAAAATTTACTGGTTAAAGCTGAAGCCAAAAGCGACCTGAACAGCCCTGAATACAAAAAAGACCTGAAACTAATGCTTGAAGGAAGCAGGAAAAACGGCATAGATCGCGTTATGAACAAGTACCATCTGGATGCTATCATCGCACCAAAGGGGCCCTGCATGGAAAACCAATCTCGTAAATGGAGATCATTTTACCGAAGGAAGTTCATCGCCTGCTGCGATTTCAGGTTATCCGAATATTACTGTTCCCATGGGATTTATCCAGGGCTTGCCGGTTGGGATTTCATTCTTCGGAAGAGCCTGGAGCGAGCCGAAGCTCATCAGCATTGCCTACTCTTATGAGCAGGGGACACATTACAGACAAACACCTAAATATTTAAAAGACAACCAGTAAATAGCACATCTCCATCTTTTTAGAGATACTTTTTAAGAATTCCAAACTTTGGAACGGAACAAAATGATTACTTTGCCGGCCATGAAAGATCAAATTAAAGTCATCGGCTTTGATGCCGATGACACTTTGTGGGTAAACGAGCCCTACTACAGGGAAACGGAGCATTTGTTTACTCAGCTGATGCAGCCTGTTGCGGATGAAGAAACCGTGATGAATGTATTGAATGAGACGGAAGTGAGAAATCTGCCGCTGTATGGATACGGAGCTAAAGGGTTTATGTTATCCATGATTGAAACCACCATGGAAATAGCTGGGGATGATGCAAAACCAGATATTGTAGAAGGTGTCCTTTTACTTGGAAAAACATTGATCGGCAAACCTGTGGTACTGATTGATGGCGCACAAAGTACGCTTCTACAACTTAAAGACCAATACAAACTGGTTTTGGTTACTAAAGGGGATTTGCTGGATCAGGAAAGGAAACTCAAAAAATCAGGACTGAATAACTGCTTCCACCATATTGAGATTTTAAGCAATAAAAGAGAAGAAAATTACCAAAGACTTTTTCAAAATCTCGACACCCCTCCTGAAGAATTCATGATGGTGGGAAATTCACTGAAATCAGATGTTATTCCTGTTCTGAAAATGGGTGCCTGGGGCGTTTATATTCCTTATCACACATCCTGGATTCATGAAAGAACCGACGAAAATCCCAACAAATGGAACCATTTTCTGGAGTTGGAAAGTCTTTCAAAGCTTATTACTTTGATGAGTTAGGGATTTCAATCTACCTTTCAGCAATAGATAGACCGGAAAAATAGAATTTTGGTAAAAATTTATTTATTTTTTTGACCAATCAAAGTCTTCCAATTCGAAAATTTCATTAACGCCTTTGCCAAAAACATGAGCAATCTTCAGTGCAAGTACCGCTGATGGCACGTATTTTCCTGACTCAATGGCATTAATGGTTTGCCTGCTAACAGATATCTGTTCAGCAAGATCAGCCTGAGTAATATTCTTCTTTGCCCGTTCTACTTTTAATGTATTTTTCAAAGCAATACTTATTTCATTATTTTATACCGTACTTCTTTTTATGATTATGGTCTTAGTACATGACAAAAATTACAAATAATTGAAATACAGCAATATATGTTAATA
>CAZPPK010000273.1:0-1620 GCA_964588415.1 uncultured Lentimicrobiaceae bacterium | reverse complement strand
TACATGCGGTGAAAAAATGTGCCGCAGATTGTTGTGGTGATGAAGGTGTGTTGCTCAAAAAATATGAACTCAACAATTAGTTTCACGATGTTTAATCAGATGAAATTGAGGAAACAACGACCAACAATATTATTACTGTGCGCCTTCATATTGTGTATAACCATTGAACCCGGCCAGGCTGGGGTTTATCGCTGGAAAGACGACAATGGAAAAACCGTGTTTGGTGACACCCCACCCAAAAACAAAACCGCCACAGCTGTTAGCATCGAAAATACGAAGAATTCCGGCACACAGTTTGCCACCCCTGAGCAGACGAAAAATATTGAACGTGACGCCAGAAATCGTCAGCATAAAAAAGTAACGTCAGCTTCCCGCCAGTCCCGTAACAACATTGATTCATACTGCCGCCGATATATCAGCGAACTGAACAAAGTCGAAATTTATCTGCAACACACCGATACCCAACGCGACCAGCTCAAAGCCCGCGACCTGCGCAAACTCATTACAAAAGAATGCGCAGGTAACATGTTAACGAAAAAGTTTGATGATGCAAGATGTACCCGTTACCGCAAAGACTTGAGTAAAACAGAGATATTTCTTGAACACACGTCCAATCCACGCGACGAGCAAAAAGTCAAAGATTTACAAAAACAAATAGCCCGTGAATGTCGATAAAAATCGTGACACTTCAGAAGAGATAGGAGAAATAGAGGGTTAAGTCTTTACTTATAGTATTTATTTCCTTTTTTTCATGCCCTACTTTTCGGGAACAAACTTATATAAATAAAAACTTGCCCCCCTTGGTTATATACATACACCTTCAAGAAGGCCAACTAGCCATCAATTGGTTATTGAGTTTGTTATTTTTTTCTTAATTTTTTTTGTAGAAAAACATACACTCATAAACTTTAGAGTCAGTTTTATCCTTTAAAATATTTTCTAGTGCTTGAATTGACTTATCAATATGTTCCAATTCAATGTTGATTGGTGCTTCAATGTATGGAATAGTGCAAATATCTTGCAGAGAAAAATGTTCAGGAACAACACTAAATACGGCTTCTGGATTTTTAGTTAAAGATCTAGACAAAGCATAAGTTAGTGAAAGAGAAGTAGAAGCATCTACCCAAGGTTTAAATAAATAGGAACTTCGAATTAATACATCATCGCCACTTTCAATTTTATCTAAAATTTTTTATTTTCAATTAAATAATTTTTTAGTAAAAAATCTTTCATGATCATGAAGGGTAATCAATAACGCTTTATTTTTCAAGGAAATGGGATGTTGCTTTAACCTGATTCTCAATCGCTACGGGTATATATTGCATCATCCGACTGATTCCCTGCGTTTCATGGGGTGTCGATAAAATGTGGATGTGGTTTGTCATCAACGCGTAAGCGTGAATGTCGCAATCATAACGCTCAGCCGCTTCCAACAACCAGCCGAGATAGACCTGATAATCACTGTCCTCAAAAAATACCGGTTCATGACTGTGGCCTCGCTGAACAATATGAACTGGCACATCCGGTAAGAAAAACCGTGGTTTTCGTGGCATAATCATCATCCTTTGTGGTTGAGGCCAGCTTAACAACAAAGGAAACTCTTTTAAAGGGCTCTGACCC
>CAZPPK010000272.1:0-1625 GCA_964588415.1 uncultured Lentimicrobiaceae bacterium | reverse complement strand
CCAATACTCTTCTTCACTTACCCAACTATCTGTTTTCACCTCAATCTTCCCAAATCCTCTCGTTCCCATACCGCCTATTCCAAGGGATGAGAAAAGTTTTAATCCTTTTTCAACTGCTTCAATTACAATATCCATATCCTCATCTTTTCCGTAATTTTTCGGGTTTTCATAAGTTATATCCATAATAAAAACAGTTCCTCTTGGTAGTGCCTCGTAAGTAAAAAGAGCTCCGGATTCTGCTGCTCCTGTTATAGGATTAATAGATACGGATGTTCTGGTTTCAAGATTAGAATTTACAATGTGGTGAAAAACATCTGCGGAGACCACGCAAACTTTGAATTTGATTTCTTCAAATATTTGTTGCAAATTTGAAGTTTCTTCACTATCCGCATATTTTCTCAAGCTCCATGCAGTAATATCCAAACTTCCCTTTTTTTCTAACATTATCCATCCGAAGTTAAGTATTTCATTATCTCCGTTATCTTTCGGCAAATTTGATAATCCGGAAGATGCGACAAATTCTTCATTTGATAAGTCATCAATAGTTTCAGCACCGGTATCTATAAACTCTTCCACAATATCCTTTGAAGTTACCCAGACAGTTCCTACCATGGTGGAAACAGGGAAAAACAGGATTCTTGCATCAGAAAAGTAAGCAAGTCCTGATTGAGCTTCGTTATCGTTTATAAATCCGTAAGTAAGGCAAACAGGACAAATGCCGCATGCAGATACATCATTTGTTTTCTTTCCTTTTGAACATCCAAGGTTTACATTCATTCCTTCGGATTTATAAGAAAGCCAGCTGTAATACCTTGCATTTCCTGCTATTGTTGACCCGGGGATTTTAGGCAAATTCGTTGCAGGGTCTCTTACAATTGTATTATCAACCCGTCCTATTCTGTATCCTCCTGTTCCCACATAAACCGGTTCTTTTGCAACAGCCAGATATTTTCTTGTTTTAAACGGAGCATATTGATTATCCATTACTCTTCCTCCTTAAATTTTCTTTTTAAAACCGTGTGCCACATGTCTATGAAATCAACAAAGATTCCGTTTAACATAGTTTCCTTTAAAAAATTGAAGTCTTCTTCTGTTATTTTACCCTTTTGGGTTGTCGTATCCTTTTTTAATCTGAAAGGAATGGTTAAAATCATATTTGAGACAAATTCTTCAAATGTGGAATCATTAATGGGTAAGTTTGAGGTTTCGTCTATTCTCCACTCCTGCATTTTTGCTATTAAAAGTCCGTAAGCATTCAAAAGTTGTGATGCGCTAAGCAACAACTGCTCAAGCAATAGCTTTTTCAATCTTTCAAAATCATCAACAGCTTTTAGGTTGTATGGTTTTGGCGATTTTTTTCTAAAAAGCCAGTGTTTTCTTGTGTTTTGAGTGCTTCCTGCATCAAGCCTTCGAGTGTTTGTGTCAAGATAGAGAAAATCAAAATAGGAGGGATAAAACGAAACTTTGTCGCCTTCACTCAAGTCTTTTACATGTTTTATTGTTTTCCAGCCATTTTCAACATAAGTTTTCCAATCATTGTTGTTTTCTACAATAAAATATGGATGGTATAAATCCTCCTTGTCAGGATCGCCTGTTGAATAAGAGAAGTGATACTCATAACTACT
>CAZPPK010000271.1:0-1646 GCA_964588415.1 uncultured Lentimicrobiaceae bacterium | reverse complement strand
CCCATACTTTCCGGTTTAAACTCAGATCAACATTATAGCCATTCATATTCCATTGCTGGTCTGAAACCGTATATCCACTGGTAACCTGGAAATTGTATTTGGATTGGGCAAAGATTTGTCCTCCAAATATCATCATAATCAGGGTTAGCAATGTGCTAACCCCGATTTTCCTACTGTTTTTATTAATTTGCAACATGTGTCCAATTGACTTTAAAATAATATTCAAATGATTATGTAGCGGGTTCGCTTTTCTCAGAATTTGTATGACAGTCCGAACCGGAAAGTAAATCCATAACTACCGTTCGTATTATACTCTGTAACCGTTGTTCCCTGGCTGTTTTGATAAATTGTTTTAAACGTGACAAACTTAGGAATGAGAAAATCGTAGAACAACCTGAAAGAAAAGCACATATTCCAAAAATTTATTCCAGTATGAATTCCGGCATAGGGCGATATGTAGAAATGCTTTTTAGGGTAAACTTCATAACTGGAGGGACCTTCTTGTTGGGTATAAAAAAGAGCCGATCCCTGGCCAGAATGTCCCCCGACAAAATGAAAGCCGATCCCCCCGGTATAGCCTAAAAACAGCCTGGTTTTCAGTTTTTTCCCAAGCAAATCACCGTTAAACTCAACGGGGATCTCTACAGAATAAATATCTCCTCCTGGACCTGAGGTTTCCGTAAACTGTTTTACATAATATATTCCGCTTTGAATACTATAGGAAGGATCCTTTAGAAAGTGTTCGTAAAATAATCCCGCAACATGTCCATAGCTGTTGCTTATAAAAGGATTCTTACTGTTACCTGGTAAATTATATCTTGGGGAGTACACGTAATTGGCACCCGTAAAATCAATACCAATGTTGTTTCTGTATTCTTGTGCGCTCAGTGTATGCATCAAAAGAAGTAACAAAATAAAAATACCCGCTTTTTTCATATTTCCCTTATTTTTTTGTTAGATATATAAAATATTTGTAATCAACAATAATGCTCTCAAAATCTGAAGCCCATCCCAAGTCTTAAAGAAAATCCCCAGTTTTTATTGGTATTGTATTCTGTTATTTTTTCCCCCCGGTCGTTTTTGTAAACGGTTTCAAAAGTGACAAACTGTGGGATAAAGAAGTCGTACAGTCCCTGGAAGGAAAAGAAAAGGTGCTTTAAATTAATACCAGCATTAATACCGGCATGGGGGGCAATGTAAAAGTTCTTTTTAATCAAAACATTTTCTGAAATTACATTCAATGGAATAAAGTAGCCGCCTCCCGTCATATCCAGAAAATGGGTCATAATATTCAAATTGATCCCTGCGGTGTAACCTGCATAGAAAGTAGTTTTTCGGGCATTGCCAAATACACTTTTGTTATAATCAAGTGGCACATAAAATGAGACGACTGATGAAAACTGGTCGTTCAGATAACATCCTGTTTTTAAGCTGAAATCGTGTTTTTTAAAAAACCGCTCATAATAAAGCCCGAATGCACCCGAGCTGCTATTTGTAGCATAGGGATTGTATTTATTCCCCGGCAAATTATATTTCGGGGTCATCACGATGTAAGATGCAAGGTCAAACCCTACTTTGTTCAAATACTCCTGGGCATTAACTGCCTGGCCCAGTAACACGAAAATGATAATGATTCCTAATTTTTT
>CAZPPK010000270.1:0-1660 GCA_964588415.1 uncultured Lentimicrobiaceae bacterium | reverse complement strand
CTTGCAAATCCCAACCAACACAATAAACACTCAGGTAACCCAAATCATGGATATGCAATTTTCCCTGTTTATGGACATTGGCAATTTCAGTAGGATAAATTTTATTTAACCAATATTGCGAACTGATAATTGTTGAAATATGCTGATTCATGCCTTGCAACGAGTAGGTTGAATTAGCACTCTCCTTAATGCGCCAATCGTTGTTATGTAGGTAATCTTCGATAATGTCGATATTGGAGAAAAGCTCTTTTACATTTCTAAACTCTTCATGTTGTTTTCGATAGATAATGTATGCTTTGGCGGCTTTGTACTGTTTTTGTTCAAAAAGCTCAAACTCAACTGCATCCTGAATTTCTTCTACTGCAGGCACTTTCGAAGTTATCTTCCCGATAACATTTTGGGTAATCTTTTGGGCTAACGCTCTGTCAGGTTGTCCAATTGCCCGCAAGGCTTTAAATACGGCGAAAGTGATTTTTTCAAGTTCAAACGGAACAATACGTCCGTCACGTTTTTGTACGGTTTCAATAATACCATTAATTTTCATAATACTTTTTTTAGTTAAACAATTAATGGTAGCAAAGGATAAAATACCAGAAAGGTGATCAGTCTTTCTTCGCTTTTTTCACCCGAAAGCTACGAAATGATGTCCAAAATTGATAGGTCTTCCGGCTTGTTGCACCTTGGTTGCCTTCCCATCCCGCCTCAGGCGGAACAGTGACTTTGTGATACCAAGGCTGTTTTGCAACTTACGGCTGCGGGGACAGCTACTGATTTTCACAGTATTCCCTTTCATCAATTTATGCTTTAAAAATAAGTCATTATCTATCGTTAAAAAACACTTTGGCCCTAAATTATTAACTAAGAAATTAACATTTACGAAAATTCAACTGTAAAAAGCACTATCAACATAGCTTTCAGGATGGTCTATTCTTTAAACCGGGTTAACGATATTTCCCTTAATGACTAATAACCTGAGTTCGATATAAGATTTATCTCACAGAAAGCCAATAGTATATCAGATTTGTTGCTAAAAATCATGAAATTAGGGTCATATCAAGTTGTTTTTAGTGCAAAGAGGGTGTGCTATTGGCTTTCCCATTAGTAAATTTTGATAATTAGTTGCTCCTTAACAACAAAGATTAAGAGCAAAATTATTTTGATCGATTAATTTCTTGAGAATTTTCTCCAAAGAAAAATAAAGCCAAAGAAGTTCTTATTTTAACTTCTTCATCAATTTCTTCAAGTTCCAACCTGTTGCAGCAAGCATTGCTTGTTGCCTGCCGTTATTCAAAAATCCTCCGCCGTTTCTATCTCAACGGGAGGATAAATTTGTCCGACCAGGGGCGGCATGGAAATCTATCCCAATCAATTCCCACACCATCGGGTTTGTTTCCAGCCATTTCTCATTTTTACTGAGGCTACTTGAATTTATATTTCAAAATTTGAGTATAGCCGAAGATATGCCGCTCTCATTTTTGCATTTTATAATAGAAGCGGTATAAAAAAGCCTGTTTTTATCTGAGAAGTTTCTCTATTGTTAAACTTTGTTAATAATAGATTTGGGTTTTAAGTTTTTATTTTTGAATTTTGTGTTATCAAATCGACAACGCCCTGCTACGCTGCTGATTGTAATCGAAATAAGGTATTATTATATAAATAA
>CAZPPK010000269.1:0-1676 GCA_964588415.1 uncultured Lentimicrobiaceae bacterium | reverse complement strand
TTATTTTTTAAAACGATTGTCCGGCTAAAAATGACCTTTGGTTTATCTTTAATCTCCAATCCAAGACCGGTGACCTTATCAATCATTGAATCAAAAGACTCTTTTGAAACATGGAATTTTGGCTCAATAATAAATATCATTCCATTAGGCTTTAATATTGATTTCAGTTCGCTAAATAATTTATCTTGATTTGGTATCTCATGAATCACATAGAATGCCAACACAAAATCCACTTTATCAGTCAGATCAATGCTTTCATCCAAGCATTTATGAAGTTTGATCCTTTGTTCTAATTCTGTTCCTTTAATCTTTTGCCTGACTTTGTCAAGCATTCCTTCTTGTAAGTCTGCAGCAATGACTTTTCCTGAATCAATAAGCAATTTTGCAATTTCTGTTGAAAAAAAACCGGGACCACATCCTAAATCAAGAACAGTCATTCCTTCTTTAATATATGGTTTTAATATTTTTTGAGGGTTCTGCAATAATCTTCTGACGGAATTATCCAAACCTCCGGCTCTTTCTACCGGGCAAATTCTCTTGCTTTTCTCTTCATTCATTGTTAACATATTGTCTTTTAGCATGACGCACAACTGCATTTAAACAAAACGATTTTGTTTTCAACAGCCCTGTTAAAGTTCATTACTGCAATTATTCTGTTTTTTGCTCTTCTTTTTCGGTTTCATCTTTCCAGAGATTGTTGTTTCCAAAATGGTGGTATTAATGCATTTTTCTGAAAAAATCTCTCCGCTCTTCCGGCGTCATTCTGGCAAATTTTTCCCTGATGCTGCGTTTCCACAGATAACCGAGCCAGGGTCTGTGATAATGTGGCCGTGCGCCACCGAAGAATAACCGGGCGAGGATTAGCAAGCCTGCTGCCTGCCAGAAACTAAGAACGGGCAGTTTAAATATTACCGGCATTAAAGCGTTCCACAGTAACATGGTTGCTACGCTAAACACAACTATTGCAAACAAAATTATCGGAGCTATAAAAAATCTCCTCCGTCTGTAAGACATTGTTCTCATCGTATTAAAGGTTTAAAAGTTTATTAATTCATCATATAAAATACCAAGTCGCTCCCGCAGATACAACACGGCATACCGTTTTCGTGAGATCAGCGTGTTGACGGGCTCTCCGGTCAATTTGGAAATTTCGTTGAACGACATTCCTTTAATCTCATGCATTTCAAAGGCTTCCTTTTGTCCGGGAGGCAGGTCGTTCAAAGTATCTTCAAATTCTTCCATGACCAACGATCGCAGGTATTCTGTTTCAGGGTTGTTCTCTTCATCAATAAACAAAGAGCTTAACTCATCCATCGTGTCTTCATCGTCATCATCAGTGTATGATTCCGGCAAAAGATCCGGTTTCTTTTTCCGGTAAAAATCGGTAATCCGGTTTCTGGCGACGGTAAACAGCCATCCTGCAATCTGATCGATGGGCTTCATCAACCAGTCTGCCTCAGCCAACTGATAAAAAACTTCCTGAAGAATATCTTCGGCGTCTTCCACCCTGTTGACACGTTTTCTGATGAATCCTGCCAGCCTGGTTTTATATTCATTGACTATTTCGGATACATTCAGTGTTTGTGCCACATGGATTCTTCCTTTGTTTTATATCATTTGCCTCTTCTGGGATAGACGGACAAGTGAAACTTATATTTTAAACGATATAAATTTTT
>CAZPPK010000268.1:0-1683 GCA_964588415.1 uncultured Lentimicrobiaceae bacterium | reverse complement strand
TTTAACTAATTAAGCGGAATTCACCACCTATAACTTTGTTTAGGTGGTGATGGATAGCGTGGAATGGCTATTTTTTTGGTCGTTCCTGGTTTTGAATGTATTTCTTTATTATTTCCAATGGTGCGCCACCAGCAGTAATCAAGCAATAAGCCCGTGTCCATAAAACAGGCTTCCAATAAAATTCAGCCAAATGATCCTTGAATTCCTTTCTTATCAGTCTACTTGACACTGTTTTTATATTATTCACAAACTTACTGGGCATTATATTAGGGTGCATATCAATTAATAAGTGAATGTGATCTTCTTCACCACCAAACTCTAATAAATTCACATCCCATTTATCACAAAGATTTTTTATTATTACCTCAAGCCGACCAAGCATTTCAGATGTAAAGCATTTTTTTCTGTATTTGGTGACTAACACTAAATGGTATTTTATATCGTAAACGCAATGGTAATGTGATTTCATGTATTGACACTAAGTAATTTTTGTAATAATATACCACACATGAAAGCATATAAGTACAGAATTTATCCAAACCAAAAGCAAAGAGATTTATTTGAAAAGCATTTCTCGTGTACTCGATTTGTTTATAACTGGGGATTGGGATTAAAAAAAGATTTGTACAATGATTTAGGCGAAAACTTAAGTCGTAGTGATATGCAGAAGTTATTGGTTTCATCAAAGAAAGCTGACAAGCCTTGGTTAGCAGAAGTTAACAGCCAATCTTTACTGGCAAGCATGCTTAATCTTGATAAAGCCTTCTCTAATTTTTTCAAAGGGATTTCTAAGTTTCCAAAGTTCAAGAAAAAATCATCAGGGTATCATTCATTTCAATGTCCTCAGCATGTCACTGTGGATTTTATTAATGGCGTTATTAATCTGCCGAAAATAAAAGGAGTCAAAATAAAGCTTCATCGCGGGTTTGATGGTGACATCAAGACAGTTACAATCAAGAAAACACCAACAGGAAAGTATTTTGCTAGTGTTTTGGTGGATAGCAAAGAATCACTACCTATCAAAACGCCGGTAGAGAAAGATAAGACATTAGGGATTGATCTTGGCATTAATTATTTTATAATTCCATCAGAAGGAGAACCAGAAAACAACCCAAGATTCTTACGTGTTGGGTTGGAAAAACTAGCTATAGAACAAAAGAAATTAAGTCGATGTAAAT
The DNA here is from genome assembly GCA_964588415.1 of uncultured Lentimicrobiaceae bacterium. Taxonomy (GTDB): domain Bacteria; phylum Bacteroidota; class Bacteroidia; order Bacteroidales; family F082; genus Sulfidibacterium. The sequence continues at coordinate 505 of CAZPPK010000268.1, read as the reverse complement.
TAGGATCAAACAACAGAAGCAAACAGAAAATCAATGTTGCTCGTGTTCATGAGAAAATTACAAATCAAAGACTAAATTTCGCTCACAAGATAACATCAAAACTTATAAATTTAGATTTCACAAGCTACGCACTTGAAGACTTAAACGTCAAAGGCATGATAAAGAATCGTAAATTAGCTAAATCTATTTCTGATGTTGCTTGGGGAATGTTTACAGATATCCTGAGCTATAAGTGTGACTGGAATGGGAAGAATTATTTGAAGATAAATAGGTTCCAGCCTAGCTCAAAAACATGTAATTGTTGCGGGTATAAATTAGAAAAATTAGGTCGCGGTGTAAGTGAGTGGGTTTGTCCTGAATGCAAAAGCATAAACAATAGAGACAAAAACGCAGCCAAAAATATCCGTGATTTCGCTTTAGCTGATGCATTGGGATTAAACAGTGCTTGTGTAAAGAGTTCCTGCACACCTATACCGGTCAGCGCCGGTGGTGTGTCGAAAGGTTC
>CAZPPK010000267.1:0-1753 GCA_964588415.1 uncultured Lentimicrobiaceae bacterium | reverse complement strand
CCGGTTAGTTAATCTGGTAAATGTCAAGCAAAAAATACTGTAATTTACCCTGTTCTTTGAAAAATAGGTAACTCTATACTTGCTCTATAATTTTTGTTATAATGTTTCCCACTGGAACAAGGTCATTGATTCCGGACTTGGCGTAATCAGCACCATGGGACTTGCCTCGTTCCAGTCTTTTTTTCCTTTGTCGTCTGGTTACAGGTGCCATGCTGTCATAGTCCTGAAAGCGGCGCCTTGGGTTTTCAACAGGTTTTTTGTTTATACTTTCTGTGTTTCGGCACCTATTGGCTCTATCTATTTGAGGATCAAATGGTTTGTTGTGCTTTAGCATTCCGTAAATTATTCGCAAAATTTTATGCATACATATGCCAATGGCTGCCATCTTATGCTTTCCCTGTTCCTGATGGTATTCATAAAGCTCTTTGATCAATGGGTTGCATTGAATGGATGCTAAGGCAACCATATATAAGGTTCGGCGAGGTTGTTTGCGTCCCATTTTGCTCATTTTAAAGCCACTTGCACCATCTCCACTGGTTTTATAAACTGGATGTATTCCAAAAAATGAAGCCAATTTTTTAGCGCTGTGAAACCGTTCTACCGTTTGAATCTCAATGAACAGTCCGATAGCGGAAGAATCACTGATTCCTGGAAAGCTTTTAAGTAAATCTATCTCTGGTGCAGTGCATTCATTGATCATTAATTTTGTCTGTTTGGCAATATTTCCTTTCAGGTGCAAGATTTGTCGTGCAGTTGCCGCAATAAGCCGATTGGTAGTGGAATCTGTAGCCGAAGCAACAGAACGTTTGGCATCACGAATAAGCTTTCGAGCTTTGTTTTCAGTAAGATAAGGTATTTTTGAGACGGTCCGAAAGCGGGCAGTTTTTAATTTATCCGCACTCGGGTATTTGATCAACAATTTTAAAACCCAGTCGGATACCTTGTTTGAGCAATATTTCAATATCTCAGGGTTAGCAGTATAAATAAGATTATTGAGCTGGTTTAAAAGTTGAGTACACTGCTTGGAGAGCATATTCACAAACCCCCACTGTTTCCGTAAACTGAACAATGGATCACTTTGCTGATAAACAACTTTGTCAGGATGGGAAATCAAATACTCGGCAATGTTCCGGGCGCTGATTTTATCGGTTGTGTTTTTCTTTAAATCAGCCTTACTGTTGTGCATAACTCCAAGAGGGTTCAAACGAGCTGTTTGGATGTTTAAAGATCCTTGAAAATCCGCCAGCGATTTATACCAATTGTTTTCATACCCGCCGGTACTCTCAAGCCCAGTCAAAATTTTTGAACCAGAATGCACAGCCAGAAAACCGCGTAATATTCCATAAAGCGCTTGATGACCCTCAAATGTGTCATCAAGTTGAAAAGAATTAATGACTGGAAGTTTGTTAGGAGCGATAATCATAAAGTCAGCATAACCCTTACTTACATCAATTCCCATGTAAAAAATTTTCATAAAATAGCCTCCTTTTCAGGTGAATTCAAATGCCAGGCATCATTAACCTTGTAACTATGCGGTGTCGAGCACCAAGTTAATCTCCAACTTAAACCTGGCGGAAGGAAGAAACTAACCGACGGGCTCGAAACCCAAGGTTTAATCCTTCTCTTCCGCCATTATAATGGCATTACCGATTTCAAAGAAAGCGTAACTATAAATTATTTTTGGGCCCTCGTTATGGTGGTGTGAGGGCTTCGCCCCCACACCTTTTTTTTATTTTTTTAATATACAAGGTTT
>CAZPPK010000266.1:0-1780 GCA_964588415.1 uncultured Lentimicrobiaceae bacterium | reverse complement strand
ATTAATTCAGCGAGAATTATTTTTCAGGGATTAAATAAACCTTCATAAATTTTATGGCAATCTATTCCTATTCAACAGTTTTTTGAACTGCTGTCATTATCGAATATTTCAGGTTTGCATTTTAACCTCCTTTCTTGATTTAACCTTTGGTTGTCCTGAATGTTTAGGAGCAGGATTCCTCCGTGACTGACTTATGCCAACCTGATTTGGTGCCGCTTTCTGACAAACTGTTCGTACCCGATGCTGTCTATATCCACTTCGGTAAAGTATGCCAACAACCTTTTCCATAGGTTTACTATTGTGCTTTTACTGTTCCTGTTTAGTAACAGGATAATTTCAGTGCTTTTTTCAACGAACTGATTTATCATATGTGCCAACATCATACATTGATAATAGTTTTTAAAAGCATTAAAGGATACTCTTGAGAATTTATGCCCCAGATTATAACCATGTTCTTTCAGGTAGTCGAAAGAATTTTCAATCCTCCAGCGCATGCGCCCCCCATCAGATATTTGATAGTAGTTCAAATAATCTATCGGCATGCTACTTATATGGGTAAATGTCCGCTGTTCTGTTTTTTTTAATTTCGATTTTGTCCATATTGTAGTTTCGCAGCATTCGATTACCGACAGGCTAAAACCACAATAATCAATATAGTTTACCCATTTAAACCGTTGCTGTTGTGCCTGCCCGTTTTTATTTGCAACAAACCGCTCCCTCTCCTGTTTCGCACTTCCGGGCAGGAGCGCAATCTCCTGATGGACACTTGGCAAGTTACCGTCTTTGAATGTTACGATAAATTCCCATCCATTGTCTTTGCATATCTTGAAAAATGTTTGGTTGGCATAAAGCCCATCTGCCAAAATAACCAATGGCAGCCGGGGGTACATCTTTTTAAGTTTCACTGCCAACCGCCTAAAGGCTTTTAGTTCACAGTCCTGCTTGTCGTACTCTTTCCCATTTTCATTTTGTATCCATTCTGTGGCAACGGAAACTGACATATCGTTGGATGTAACAATCTTTGCTTCCAGTACATTGTGGAAATAGGTAGTTACGCCATTCTTGGATGTTTTACTGGTACACTCCCCACAGTAATCAGACTTATAAGTGGACACCCCCGTGCCATCAATAGAAATAAAATACCGCTTGCCCATAAACCTGAACTTGTGGAACACTTTCCTTTCGATAAGTTCCTTCACCAATAACGCCTTTAAGGCTTCAAGTTCATGTTTGTCCAGCAACCGGAATAAGTCTTCAACCGCATCGGTACTTGGAAGCCTGAGCTTAAAGGCCTGTCGGTAGTTTTTCCTGAAAACCATTTCCTTCCTGTCGTTGTCGAAAGCATTGCGGCTTCCTTCTTTAAAAACAAACAACATAACCCCACCCATTACCAGTTCTGTCAATGAATAATCTTTGCGTTTCCGAGGGTCAGATAGTTGCATTATCTTGTCACTGAGATGGGGGAAGCCGGAATAGATGGTTTTCCCGATTTGCCACGCTAATTGTTTGCCTTTACTTTGATTTTGTGCACATTTCCTTACTGTATTTTTGTGCTTTCAAAAAAAAATACTATCTTTAAAGTATTAAAAGCCAGATAATTAAACGGCTGTTTACTCTGGCTTTTTAACATAAAAAAATAAAATTATGAGGAAATGACTGATTGCCCTTTCCTGTAAGGGCAAGTTACGAAAAATTCAAAAATAATATCCCGAAAAATATTTTTTATTGCATTGCTTAACTGATTGAATTTCAAAAAAATTATTTATTTGCCGAATTAATG
>CAZPPK010000265.1:0-1786 GCA_964588415.1 uncultured Lentimicrobiaceae bacterium | reverse complement strand
TGATGTTCATCAACAGCTCCGGCCCCAAACTCATGACATCTTTACAAAGGCTTTGCGTAGTTCTGATATTCAAATTCTTGTAACTTAACTCTTTTTCCCGTTTTCCGTTACAAGAAAATATAAAAAGAACCATAAAGGTAATCAACAGATCATTGGCTGTTTTCGTGAGATTTTTCATGACAACACCTCCTTTTTAGGTTTAATATAGGTTAATATCTCGGATAGAAAATTGTTATTTACCATCCACTCGGATCTTGTCAAATGAAATACGCTCCCATCAATAAAAAAATAAGAACTCAACTGCGCAAAAAATAAATATTTTTTATATTTTTAACCTTTAAAGTTACAAAAAATATAAAACTCAACATTATGAAACAGTTACTTTTTTTACTTATTTTTCTTTTTGCACTGGTATCCTGTAATAATAACAAGCCGAAAACCACCTATTACGAGTATGCCAACACCAAAAAAATAATGGATCAGACTGCTTTTAACCGCATGAAAGCTGATTTCATGAACATAATGAGATCACAAAAAGCGCATACATCACTGGATGTTATTTATAAGGACAGCCTTGTTTCAGGGGATTCCATTATTAAGACTTTCGAGTTTAAAGTCAATTATAATGCAATCAATGAAAATAAGAATCCAGACGTTATTTTTAATTATGTGAACAGGAAACTTCCACCCCACTCCTTCACCAGCATGAATGGTAAAAAGGTGAACCTGCCCCCGTCAAACGGCAGACCGACGCTAATAAATTTCTGGTTTACCACCTGTCATCCCTGCATTGATGAAATTCCTGTTTTGAATAAAATCCGCGAGAAATATAAAGGAAAGATCAATTTTATTTCCATCACCTACAATACCAAAGCAGAGGTAACAAAATTCCTGAAGATCCATCCTTATCATTTTACCACGATCGCTCATGCCGGAGATTATATCAAAGAACTCAAAATTATAAGTTTTCCTGTCAATGTATTTATTGATAAAAACGGCGTCATCAAAAAAGTGGAAAACGGAATTCCTTACGTTCTGAAAAACAACAAGATGGTCATGGGCAATGGCTATGATTTTGAAAAATATCTTAATTCCTTGCTCTGATTGGGGAATTCCCATGATTTTTAGAACATGGCTTCCCTAGATTTTGATCCTTTTATTGACTGCTGTGCAGATCTGGAGAATAAAGGATAAAGAAAAGCTAATGCAGGACGAATCTCAAACTGCTTGGGATGATTACAAAAAAAAACTTTCCGTCTGATCCCTTTTGTATTTTGAAAAATTTTTTAATTTAGTGGAGTCAAACCAACCAAAGCAATTACGAAAATGTTCTTATTCAATAATAGGATTATACAACATAGGAAATAACAAAGAATTATTAATTAAAAATTATTGATTTTCAATTAACTAATAAAATTGTGGAGATCGGAGACCACTATAAAAAACGGGGCGAAATCGAAAAGCCATACGAATAGAAGCAAAAACAAATTATTATGGAACAAACAGAAGAATTATCAAATGCAAAAGAGAACATAGTTTTCAGCGAAGAAATAAAAGAATATGTAAAAGAAACTGCCAAATGGGGAACCTTTCTGGCAATACTGGGATACATTGGTATCGGAGTCATGGCTTTGATCTCATTTGTTATGATGGTAATCGGTTCCGTTTCATCGTCATTCCATCAGAGCAGTGTTTTTGGAAAACATAAATTTTTTTACATCATCTATTTGATACTAGTATTGCGTTCTTTATTTAACATATCAAATGACTTTAATTTCATCCATTT
>CAZPPK010000264.1:0-1796 GCA_964588415.1 uncultured Lentimicrobiaceae bacterium | reverse complement strand
GATTATCTTCTTGTGTCATCTGGTAAAAATAATAGATTTGTGGGTACACCGTAGCCGCTGGCAGGCAGGGGATGGGATGGGAATTTGAATCATTTTTTTGAATTTTTTATATCCTCATTTTGTATCTTTAAACATCTTCATTCTTAATTATTGTGAAGACGATAACTTTTCACGCAGATATGTCTTATCTTTGCCTTGTTAAAACTTTAGAACAATGTTTTTGCAATTATTTATATTATCCGTTGTCATTATTGGGATTGCGTTTTCCGGATTCGCTATAAAAATGTTTTTTGTGAAAGGAAGTATGTTTAAAAAGCAATGCACCAGTTCAATAAAAGATCCTAAAACAGGAAGACATCTGGGCTGTGTGAGCGGAGGCGCCTGCCATAATCCTGTAATGGACGAGGTTAATTACCAGAAGAAAAGCCCGATCAGCAAAACCAACCTGCAAAAGATGATCAAGTCTGCTACCTTTGAATAATAGGGAATTGCTATATGCATAATAATCTTAACAAAGCCGTCCGCTAAAGTGGGCGGCTTTGTTTTTTATACAGTTTCCTGTTATCAACTCTTTGTAAGATGGATTAAAAAAACTATTTTTGTTAAATAGATCGTTTTTTTGAACTAAATGCATCTGTAAATCAATTACTAACCAAAAAAATAACCCTATGAAATCATTAAAGGAACAAGGTTTCATCTTTCACACACTGGAGCAAAAACCAGATTATGAAGGCAAAGTCATAGCGATGCTCATCGAAAGAAAAGCAGCAACGGCATCCAAAAAAGCATTTCTTTATTTACATGGTTTTAACGATTATTTTTTTCAAAGCCATCTTGCTGATTGGGCAAACAAGCTCGGTATGAATTTTTATGCGCTGGAGCTTCGGAAATACGGCCGTTCTATCCTGCCCCATCAAAAGCCTAATGATTTCAGAAATTATCATGAGTATTTTGAAGACATTGACAGTACCATAAGCTTCATCAAATCGAAAGATAAGAATGAAAATCTGGTTTTCATGGGACATTCCACTGGAGGATTACTAGCTGTCTTGTACGCAGATGAGCATAAAAATGATCATTTGATTGATTTGCTCATCCTTAATAGTCCGTTTTTTGAATTCAACATTCCGGTAGCGCTTAAGAAAACTTTTTTGCCTTTCATGACGGCTATCGGGAAATATTTTCACGGTGTCGTATCACCGGTGGGGCTTGACAAAGGATATGGTTTCAGTCTGCACAAGAGTCATTTCGGTGAGTGGGACTACGATCTTTCGCTCAAACCGGACGCAGGGTTTAAAATCCATGCAGGCTGGATAAGAGCCATTCACCTGGCACACAAGGAACTTCAACAAGGGCTTGATATTCAATGCCCCATATTGATGATGTATTCCGGGAAAAGTGTGAAACCGGGGAATTACAGGCCAGAAATGCAGGGTGCTGATTCCGTCCTGAACGTGGAAGAAATTGAAGTTTCTTCAAAGGGTATTGGCAAAAAAGTGCAACAGGTATCTTTTGATGGTGGTCTTCATGATCTATTACTTTCGGCCAAAGAAGTTCGAAACCGTGTGTTCAAAACCATGGAAGAGTTTATTCAAAAGAACGAGTGATAATAGAAGTTCATAAAGTTAATAGAGTGCCTAAAATTCATAAAGTGCGCTAAAGTTTTGGAACGATAGTCAGACAATGGTCAGACGGTAGATTACAATTTTGAACAATATTGAACCATTCAACCCTTCGACCCAAACTAAACCACTATGGACTTGAAGTCCATAGGTTCAAAAAAGAAAGAATGAAAT
>CAZPPK010000263.1:0-1799 GCA_964588415.1 uncultured Lentimicrobiaceae bacterium | reverse complement strand
TATCCTTATGTTTTTGAAAAATTTCTTTTTTCTTACGTCGAACTCAGGTTATTAGGCAAATTGACCCAATAATGAATGATGTCTTATTTCAATTTTTGTTGTTCTGAAAGTCATTCTCATAGATAAAAACCAGAAGAACTATTTTTTATAATAGTCAGAAGTGTGCTGTTATGCAGTTGTTTGTGTCTCAATGCTCTAGGTTATTGGCAAATTCATACTTCAGGATGCATGAGGATGCATTGATACAGTTTTAATACTTTTGTTTTTGAAGTTAACCTTAAAGTTTTTCGACCAATCTATCGATTTACTCGACAAAATAATGCTAAGTCTTTATAATAATTTTTTTGATTTTTCCTGAATCAGTTTCCACGCTTTATCCACATGTTTCTTTTCAGTTCTTATACCCGAAATGGTGATTCTTAAAACAAGTTTATTATTTAATTTAGTATGAGAGATAAATAGTTCACCCGTGGCATTTACTTCATTCATAAGGGTTTCATTCAATGCATCAACTCTTTTTTCGTCATTTAATTGTTTGGGATGAAACCTGAAACAGATAACACTGAACGGCATAGGGGCCATGATCTCGAAGGTTTCGTCTTTTTCGATATCTTTTTTCAAATCCCGTGCTAAGTCCAAATGTTCCTGAATCCTGTTTTGAATCCCTTCAACACCGAAATATCGAATGATAAACCAGAGTTTTAATGAACGAAATCTTCTTCCCAACTGAATTCCGTAATCCATATAGTTTTGGACTGATTCACCTTCCCGGGTTTTCAAATATTCAGCAACAAGTGAAAAAGCTCTTTTTAATATTTCTGGTTTCTTGGTGAAAAATACACTTAGGTCGATCGGTGTGAACATCCATTTATGAGGATTGACGACTATTGAATCGGCCTTCTCTATTCCTTTGAAGATGTGTTTCATTTCCGGTAGTACTCCCGCTATTCCACCATAAGCGCCATCCACATGAAACCAAATATTTTCTTTATTGCAGATGTCCCCGATTTCATCAATAGGGTCGATGCTTGTCGATGAAGTGGTACCTATGGTTGCCACAACACAAAACGGAAACCATCCATTTGATTTGTCTTCTTCGATGGCTTTTTCAAGCTTGCCGGGTATCATCCTGAATCTATCATCAATCGGGATTTTCCTGATTCCTTCAACGCCGATTCCCAATGCAATAGCACCTTTGTCAATGGATGAGTGGGCTTGTTCGCTACAGTATAATCTTAACCTCGGGACATCTGCTCTTCCGGCCATGCCTTTTTTGCGGAAAAGAAACTGAGATGCTTGTTCCCTGGCTGCTGCGATGGCATGCATGGAGCTCACCGATGCGGTATCGTAAATAATTCCCCAGAAAGCTTCGGGAAACCCAAGCATTTGCCGGAACCAATTCAGAGATACTTCTTCCAGTTCTGTGGCTGCGGGTGAAGTCTTCCATAACATTCCGTTTACATTAAGGGCAGCAGAAAACATTTCCGCCAAAATTCCCGGACCGCTGGAAGTGGAATTAAAATAAGCCATAAAATTTGGATGATTCCAGTGCGTAATTCCCGGCAAAATGATTTCATTCACATCCTGAATAATTTTATCAAAGCTTTCTCCTTCTTTTGGTGGCTGTATCGGAATTTTGGACTTTACATCACCGGGATTAATTTGCGAAAGCACCGGGTAACTTTCAACATCCCTTAAATAATCAGCTATCCAGTCAACGACCTGATAACCATATTTTCTGAATTCTTCGATCGGCATATCGCCGGTTTTTTTTGTATCCTTCATCTTTATTTCTTATT
>CAZPPK010000262.1:0-1871 GCA_964588415.1 uncultured Lentimicrobiaceae bacterium | reverse complement strand
CAAATTCTTTTAAATTTGCCACCTTATCGTATTTGCCTAAATCATAAAATGATACTTAAAAATCGCGTTTTCGTTATCGCCAGCTTTATCTTAATGTCTGCCATGATCTCATCATGCTCAACTTTTACAAGCCCCGAAAAGGCTGCTGCCAAAAAATCCGCAGCAGTAAAGGAAAAGCCGAAACCTAAAATGATGTATGGCATCAATGTGGATTCTCTGAAGGTAATCCATGGAAAGGTGAAACGAAACCAGTTTCTGTCTGATATTCTGTTAAAATACGGCGTTAATTATAATATCATCGACTACATTGCCCGTCACACACGCGACACATTTGATGTTCGCGATATGAGAAAAGGCCAGGAATATGCGATCATTTGCACGAAAGATTCCATTCAGAAGCCACTTTACTTTGTTTACGAACAGTCTCCAACTAATTATGTGCGCTATCGTTTATATGACACAGTATCAGCTGAATTAGGTCAAAAACCTATCGAAAGAAAAATGGCTAACTCGGTAGGAACCATCAAAACATCTTTCTGGAATGCCATTCAGGATAACGACGATGATATTGCGCTGGCTATTCGCTTATCGGAAATATATGCATGGAATATCGACTTTTTTGAACTCAGGCCTGACGACAAATATAAAGTGATCTACCGGAAGTTGTTTGTTGATGGCAAATATGTAGGATTAGGTCAGATTTTAGCGGCTGATTTCATCCATCGTGGAAAAGATTACTATGCTTTTTATTTTGAACAGAAAGGAAAATGGGCATATTTTGATAATAAGGGCAAAAGTTTGCAAAGGGCATTTTTGAAAGCGCCTTTAAAATATTCCCGCATCAGTTCTCATTTTTCGAATCGCCGCTGGGAACCCATCTTAAAAATATTCAGGCCGCATCATGGCGTGGATTACGTCGCCCCCACGGGAACCCCGGTACATGCGCTGGGTGAAGGGGTTGTGGAAGCTCGGGGTTATCAAAGGATGGGAGCCGGCAATTATATCAAAATCAGGCACAACAGTGTTTATATGACTCAATATGCTCATTTGAGCCGGTTTGCCCGGGGAATAAAAAAGGGCGCCCATGTAAAGCAGGACCAGGTTATTGGTTATGTTGGAATGACAGGCCTTGCCACGGGGCCCCATTTAGATTTCCGTGTTTTCAAAGACGGAACGGCCATTGACCCGTTGAAGTTAAAATCGCCACCGTCTATTCCCATCATGAAATCCTACAAGCCTGCTTTTGATTCTTTGGTAAAAACCTATATGCCACGGCTGGACTCATTGTAGCCTTTTCACTAAACATTGTAAAAATTCAAAGGCTAAAGGCTAAAGTTTAAACCAAACGGAGCAGAGGAACACCGAATGCCGATCAACGATTTTTTATCGTTTTTGTGATAAATGGAACGCAAGTCCAAATCGGTTTTCAAAACCCTAAAAGTGTATTCTATCTCTCTGATTATATTATAAATATCCCATAGGGTTTTCTCGTCATTCTCATTTATGGTAGTTCTCAAAAAGTAAATCCCTGCCTTTTTATCTTTGTCTTCTTCTGTTTTGTGACGGCAACTAATGGAGGTAGCCGTTATCTTTTCCATCGTCCTGAACCATTACATAGTGTTTGCCCCGAAGCATTTTGAGGTTGTCTTCGGTGGCAATGCCAGCATCCATTACCACGATGGGCTTGCGATTTTAAAGGATGTTTGCCTGCTCAAAGCATCTACTATCGTCTCCAATGTTTTGCTGTCGGTCATATTGCCACGGAAGATATTGCTATATTTCAAGAATCCTTCTCTATTTATAACTACTGCCAGAATAATTAGAGTCTGCTGATTTTCTATTTCAGCGAAATTAACAAAACGACAGGTTCC
>CAZPPK010000261.1:0-1916 GCA_964588415.1 uncultured Lentimicrobiaceae bacterium | reverse complement strand
TAATCAAAGATACATAAACATTTTTAAATGTCAAGTATCTAATTAAAAAAATTGTACTACTCAACAGGAATTTATTGTTTATAACAAGTTTATAATCAGATAAATAAATGCGATATCTTCATTATTAACAGATCTGTGTTAAAAAATTTTATTTAGCTAATAATCAGGTGTTTGTGTTTTTTAAGTAGTGTTTTTCTTGATTTTTTCATATTAAATATCACTTCAAATACTTGATTATTCTTCATTTAGACCTGCTGAGTAGTAACAAAAAATTTAATAAAATGGATGAGCGGACGGTATTGCATCTTGACCTTGATACTTTTTTCGTGTCAGTAGAACGGTTGGTAAATCCATCACTTACCGCGAAACCAGTCATTGTGGGCGGGCTCTCTGACCGTGCTGTGGTAGCGAGCTGCAGCTATGAAGCACGGAAATTTGGAGTCCATTCAGCCATGCCGGCACGGATGGCAAAACAGCTATGCCGTGATGCTATTTTTATTCATGGGGACATGGATTTGTACACCCGGTATTCCAGAATGGTCACAGAGGTCATCGCCGAAAGCGCACCGGTTTATGAAAAGGCTTCTGTGGACGAGCATTATCTTGACATCACAGGTATGGATCGTTTTTTTGGAAGCATGAAATGGTCACACGAACTCCGTAAGAAGATCATGAAGGAAACCGGGCTACCCATTTCTTTCGGCTTATCTACAAATAAAACGGTTTCAAAAATTGCAACCGGTGAAGCCAAACCCAACGGGGAATTATACATTCCACAATATCGCGTACAGACTTTTCTTTCACCACTTTCCATCAAAAAAATCCCCATGATCGGTCCCAAAAACTATCAGTTACTGCGTTCCATGGGCGTTGTCAACATCAACACACTCAGCATGATGTCCCCGGGATTACTGGAGCAGGTGATGGGAAAGAACGGCATTGTGATCTGGAAGAAAGCTAATGGGATAGACCTTACGCCTGTGGTTCAATATTCGGAACAGAAATCAATTGGTACTGAACGCACTTTCGACCAGGACACCACTGACGTAAAGCAGCTTCGCCATATCCTTATCGGGATGGTGGAAAAAATAGCTTTCGAATTGCGGAAACAGCAAAAGCTTACTGGTTGCATCACAGTAAAAATAAGATATTCCAATTTCGACACCCACAACCTGCAAAAACGGCTTCCTTATACCGCTTTTGATCATATTCTGATTGATGAAGCTTTGGATCTCTTTCAAAATCTATACAAAAGAAGGATGCTGATCCGGCTCATCGGTGTACGCTTCAGCCATTTGGTGGGAGGCAGCCAGCAACTGGACCTATTCGACACCAAACCACAGCTGGCCAACCTTTACCAGGCGATGGACCACATCAGGACAAGATTTGGAAAAAAAGCGGTACAACGGGCGGTTGGGATGAAAGGCTAAAATTTAAAGGATAACGGAATAGAAATGTATCTGAATTGTCATTCATATTATAGTCTGCGATACGGCACTTTTCCAGTAGAAGAATTGGTAAACCATGCCAAACAAATGGGCATAGAAACGTTGGCACTGACGGATATCAATAACTCGTCGGGAATAATCGATTTCGTGAAAGCCTGTGCCCAATAAATAGCCTTCAATCGGTCTGAAAAGCCATGTGTCGGGATGTTCTACCCTTAGGTATTTCCTTAGCCCTTTGGCCATATAATCAGACAAGGGAACCATCCTGTCTTTTTTGTATTTGCTTTGCCGGATATGGATGGTCTTGCGTTCAAAGTCGATATCGGATATTTTCAGCCTGATCAATTCCTGTGAGCGTAATCCTGCAGAATAGGCCGGCGTTAATATAATTCTGTGTTTTAGTAACTTTGGTGCTTTAAAGAGTTCTTTGAGTTCGCTGCGGTTGAGAATCACCGGCAGCTTGTGTTC
>CAZPPK010000260.1:0-1939 GCA_964588415.1 uncultured Lentimicrobiaceae bacterium | reverse complement strand
AATCGCCCCAAGGGGCGGGGAATTAATCCCTTGTCCGCCTCAGGCGGATTAAATCGAAGCAATAGCCTGCTAAAATATTAAAATCTTTTAATAACCGCTCTTGCAGGTTTCTGACCGGTGAGCCGGACTGAATTTCCTAAATAGCGCAAGCATTTGCTTGTGCCGTAAATATCATGAACCGTCACCAGCGGATGCTAATGCCAGAGCCTCTAGATGACAAAGGGAGATTTATTTTCCAAAAGAACAGGTTGCAGGAGAACCTTTTCTGGGGAAATTGTTACCTTAGTGGCGCTTAAACCGAAATAGGAAGTGTTTCACTATCTTTGAGATCAAAATTCAGATAATAAAAGCGTGAAAAAATTCCCATTTCAATCCAGAATAAATCCATTTTCTATCATGGCGGTGTTCATGATGCTTTTTTTCAGCACTTCGCTTCGGGCGCAAAACAACTCAATTATAGCCAAAGGTGCAAAGCTGAAACTTATTTCCAATCAGTTTTCGTTTACTGAAGGCCCGGCATGTGATCATAAAGGAAATGTCTTTTTTACAGATCAGCCCAACAATAAAATCTGGGAATATTCTGTAAATGGGAAGCTAACAGTCTTCATGGACCGTTGCGGGCGGTCGAACGGAACTTTTTTTGACCGGAAAGGCAACCTGCTCACCTGTGCCGATAAAAAGGATCAGTTGTGGTCTATCAGTCCTGAAAAGAAAGTTACTGTTCTGGTCAATGATTTTCAGGGACACCGCCTGAACGGGCCCAATGATTTGTGGATTGATCCCCAAGGCGGGATTTATTTCACCGACCCGTATTATCAGAGACCTTACTGGAAACGGACAAAAAAAGACATCCAACAGGAACGTGTTTATTATTTGACTCCTGACAAAAAGCAGGTGATGATTGTGGCCATTGATTTGGTGAAACCCAACGGAATTATCGGCACACCGGATGGCAAAAAGTTGTATGTTGCTGACATCGGCGATTCAAAAACCTATTCTTACACCATCAACCCGGATGGCACTTTGTCGAATAAAACCCTGTTTGCAAAGATGGGTTCCGACGGGATGACGATTGACAACAGAGGAAACATTTACCTCACCGGAGATGGTGTAACGGTCTTTGATAAAACAGGGAAACAAATTGCCCATATCCCTGTTGACCAGAAATGGACGGCCAATATTACCTTCGGCGGACGCAACAGGCATACACTGTTTATTACGGCAACGCACGGGTTGTATAGGCTAGCCATGAAGGTAAAGGGTGTTTGGTGAAATTTGGTTTTGTTTTTTGGAGTCAGACAGTTCAGGTTCATCTCGAATTTTTTGTGTACTTCCAAGGTCTAAAAATTAAAAGGCGCCTATAAGTGCCGGCGCTATAATTTTTGTATTCAAAGGATTAATCGGTTCAAAAATTCGAGACTAACCTGAAACTGTCAGGATGGTCCCACTTTGTGAAATATTGTATTTTTTTAAGGGGGCTGGTAGCGGACCTGCGATCACAGTTCCACTCAAATTGTAGGTTCCTCCGTGACATGGGCACACAAGATCGTGGCCGCCTTTGTTGTAAAATACCGAGCAACCTGATGTGAGCAAATATCTGAAAGCGCTACAAAGCCGCCCCCTGTGTTCACTACGATCACCTTGTGGGATACAACCGAACCACTGGAAGATTTTAAGGCAGCATTGGCCAATTGCGAGAGATCTAGGGTGAAATTCACCTTGTCTGTAGAAGGACCAATCGGGCTTTTTTGGCAACTTTCAAGGAAAACCAAAGATCCGACAATTGCAGTTCCACATAAGGCACACGACGATTTTAAAAAGTTTCTTCTATCCATTTTTACTGATTTTAATTTGAAATGGCCTTTACATTATCTTTATTTAAACCCATTACAAATTAAATGCATCTATTTTCATATAGTGTTGATCCTGTTGAATTTTA
>CAZPPK010000259.1:0-1940 GCA_964588415.1 uncultured Lentimicrobiaceae bacterium | reverse complement strand
CAAAGAATATTAAAACAAGCCTCCGTTACGGTAAATTTCAAGCTGGACTTCTGAAAAAGGCTCAACTTTTGTTGACAAACCTTTGGTTTCATTTACTACTTCGCCGGTAATAAAGTCAACTTTAAGCATATCTCCATCCGTTAAACTAATATTTTCCAGGGAGTTGTAAGTAAAAATCGGAAGTGCTGCATTGATGGCATTTCGCTCATAAATGGCACCATAAGATTCTGCAAGGATTGCATGAATTCCAAGTGCCAGGAACCCATCTACAGCCTGTTGTCTGGAGCTACCCGATCCGAAATTCTTGCCGGTTACGACAATATCTCCGGGTTGCGCTTTCTTTGCAAAATCTTCATAACCTTTAAGGTTATCAAAAATATACTGTCCCATTTTCTCAGTTTCCGTGACCTGAAGGTAACGGTTATGAAAAATCATGTCTGTGTCAATATTATCTTTTTCAATAATCCAAACACGACCTTTAACTTCCGTAAGTTTCTCAGGCTGTTGCTGTCTATGAGCTTGAGCAGGCTTTTTAAAATCTTTGCCTTCTCCAATTACAAACAAAGCAGGAGTATCCGGAATATCGTCTTCTGTTGTAATATAACCAGCAACAGCAGAAGCTGCCACCGAAGCTGGAGATGCAAGATAAACCAATCCTTTACCCTGTTTCCCGGGAAAGTTCCGATTGCCTGAACTGATAGTCACTTCTCCAGGTCCGTTTTGTCCGACCTGACCCGCTGCGCAACCTGCACAACCGGCATTGGAAACCAAAGCTCCGGCATTTTTAAATATTTCAATAAGCCCTTCATCAAGACATTGTTTCCAGATAATGTCTGTTGTCGGCACAATTTTAAAAACAACACCTGGCGCTACTTTTCTATCTTTGAGAATGTTTGCTACTGCCCGAAGGTCTTCCATCCGGCCATTGGTACAACTTCCCACAAACGCAGAATCAATCTTAACCTTTTTCTCCAGATTAATATCCACCGCATCATGTGGTTTTCCCGGACGGCTGACCATGGGCACAAAATCACTGGCATTAATTGCAAACTCCTTATCATATTTAGCATCAGAATCAGCCGATATTTTATCAAGTTTCCTTCCGGTTTTCTCTTCACAATATTTCATGATAGCATCGCTGGGCGGGAAAAGGAGTATAATAACGCCCATCTCCGTTCCCATGGATGCAATGGTAATACGCTGATCTAGCGTAAGTTTTTCAACAACATCTCCATAAAACTCCACAGAATATCCTAACAAAGAGTTTGCCCCAAAACGGTTCAGCAGATTTAGGACCACATCTTTCGCAGTAACATTGGAAGGGATTTCTCCGGTTAAAGTGATCTTCGTAGAAGAAGGAACCTTAAACCAAACTTTGCCCTGATGAAAAGCTGCTGCCACATCCTTATCGCCCATCCCCTGTCCAAAAGCTCCGACTGCACCCAAAATATTTGCATGAGAATCGGTGGTAACGGCTGTTGAGCCTGGCCATACAAGCCCTTCGCGAATCAAGGTATGCGTCCCGATACCATTATCTATGTCGAATACTTTTATGCTGTGTTTTCTGGAAAAAAGCCTTAAAATCTGCTGGCTGGCAGCATATTTCTGATCGCTACCGGTAGGATTGGTATCGAAAGTGAAAAATGTCTTCGACGCATCATCAATGCTCAGTCCCAAATCTTCGATATATTTTACCACATTCGGGCCACCGAAATCTCTCGCAATACGGGCATCAATTTTAATATTTACAATTTCTCCAGGTCTTACCTGCTTTTTATTGGCATGCGCTGCAATTATCTTTTCAATAATATTCATTGTAATTTATTTTGGACAAAATTAAAGATTCCTCCCTTCAAGACGCCACCAAATTTCGTTCAGAAAAAGATTTTTTGAGGTCAGTAGATAAATACATATCTTTACAGTCAATAAATACAGACAAT
>CAZPPK010000258.1:0-1940 GCA_964588415.1 uncultured Lentimicrobiaceae bacterium | reverse complement strand
AGCTGATAAGAAATATCAACCTGAATTTATATGTACATAACTACTGACCTCAAAAAAGTGTTATTCCGGTGGCTGTTCAAAATATTGAAACCGGAGAAGTAATACTGATTGCCTATACCAATTGGGAAGCGTTGCTGAAATCATTAAAATCAAAGCTGGCAGTTTTCTGGAGTACATCGCGCAACGAACTTTGGGTAAAAGGTGCAACTTTCGGGTACTATTTCGATTTGGTTGAAGTGTATGTCAACTGTGAGCAAAACTCGTTCGCATATAAAGTAAAACCACGCGCAGGAGGCATTTGCCACACAAAAAACAAAACTGGCGAACCACATAACTGTTTTTACCGGCGTTTAAGCATGAAAACCATGCAATTAGAAAACATCAATTCATAAAAAAAATTCATTAAAAACAGACAATTAATTACAGAAGTATGAGAACAAAAATGATCCACCGATTTTCAATGGCATTGATTTTACTGGCCGGTATGCTGGTAACCAGTAATGCAAAAAGTGCAACACAGGATAAAAAAACAACAACAACCAATAAAATGAAAAAAGACGAAACGAAATACAAAGTAACTTTCATCGAGCTTGGTTCAGTACGCTGCATCTCTTGCCAGAAAATGCAACCCGTGATGAAGTCAATCGAAACAAAATATGGCAAAGATGTGAAAGTGGTCTTTCACGATGTGTGGACACCCGAAGGCCAGCCTTTTGCAAAACAATATAAGATTGAATCGATTCCCACACAGGTATTTTTAGATGAAAACGGAAAAGAGTTCTCGCGGCATGTGGGTTATTTTCCCGAAGAAGAACTTGTAAAAGTACTGAAACAAAAAGGAGTCAAATAGTTTCTTGAAAAATGATAACAACAGAAAAACCAACATTGCAGGATGTGAAAGGTTTTTATCATTGGAAACAATTCAGATTGAATTTTGGACAATTTGTACCGCATTATAGTTTGCAACGTTTTCAACACGATTTCAATATTCCCATGGCCGAGCGAGCCGCTGTAATAAATGCCTTGATTCCCGACGGAACCTTGGAAGTGCGCGATATTGGAATCGAAGGCTACTGGCAAAACAAAAATAAAACCATCGAATCGTGGCTGGGTATTTTTAACGGGAACGGAATAAAGGAATACCGGTTAAAGGCTCGTTCGCAAAAGCTAAATGTGATGTTTGTGGTGAGTATGTTTTTGAAAGATATCTCAGGGTAAAAGAAGGAAAAAAGGTCTGTATCCCCTGTTCAGGTCACGAACCATCGGAACATGTGTTTTATCATCCGATGACAGAAAATAAATAATTAGTTAATCATTAGTGGCGAATGTCAATATCCAAAAAAGCATTCGCCACTTATAAAAAATGAGGATACGAATTTGAAAAAAAGAGAAATCAGTGTAACTGTTAAAGCAGAAAGTGAAACACCAACTCGTATGAGATTAAAAAGCGGGAAATTTGAAATGATTATTGATGAGCCAACTTATATTGGGAGGTACAGACGAAGGCCCCAGTCCGGTACAGGTACTGCTTATGGCGCTGGCCGGTTGCATAAATGTTACAGGAAACGAAGTTGCACGTCAGAGAAGCATGAAATTAAATGGTATGAAACTTAAAATTGAAGGGACTATGAACCCTTGCACCTTTATCGGATGCTCTTTTGAAGAGCGTGCAGGTTTCCAAACCATCAACTTGCATGTGGATGCAAATTTTGATGATGCCAAACCTGAAGAAATTGAAAGTTGGCTAAAAGAAACTGAATCCCGCTGCCCCGTAACCGACAATATTCGTGAGTTTACCAAAATCAATGTAATTAACCAGAATTTTGTTCTTAATTAAACCAGGGGGAGAGTATTTATAAAGCCGATATATTGAAGGTGTTTAAAGTTAATAATGCGAATCAAGGGTTAAAAATCAGGCTAATAAAAGCAGCAGCGATCTT
>CAZPPK010000257.1:0-2010 GCA_964588415.1 uncultured Lentimicrobiaceae bacterium | reverse complement strand
TCCCGATAGTACTTCACAAATTTGAGTCGTATATGAACTAATTATCTGAAACTGTGAGCAAAGCTTATACCGAGCTCAGGTTTATAGGTGAGGCATTGACGTAAATAATCTTCAGCATGTAGATTTTGGGGGGCAAACCCCAAGCCGTTTCATTTGGTAATTTGTTCTCTATATAAAAAAATTGAATTACCATTCAATCAACGGTTTGCTATAATATATAATTTATATTATGATAAGTTTGTGATTCACGATTCTTATTTGATTTTTCATAATGTTTCTGATTTTCTCTTCATTTTTATTTTTTTTCATAAAAACATGAAAAATATTTGATCAAATGAACAATAGTTCATTATCTTTGTAGTGAACTATTGATTAATAAAAGATGAGCTCAAGAATTAAAGTACTAAGAAAAGTTTTGAATCCCCCTTTAATCAAGGGATTTAAGCCTTATGGCTCCGTATCTGGTAAGAATAATCTTGAGCTTATAAATTTATTATATGAGGAATATGAAGCCCTTCGTTTGTGTGATTACGACATGACCAATCATCATCAGGCATCTCTTATGATGGGTGTTTCCAGACCAACATTTACAAGAATAGAAGCTTCTGCTTTTCAAAAAATTGCTAAAGCTTTTGTTGAAGGCAGGCAAATTGCCATTGAGGGAGGTAAAGTTTATTTTGACAGCGATTGGTATCATTGCAAAAAATGCATGTGTTATTTTAATAATCCTGAGAAGGAAAAAACAATTGAGAATTGTCCGCTATGTGGAAATCAACGTGTTGCTAAATTTGATGAAAAAAACGGTAAAGATTTATGCGTATGTCCCGACTGTGGATTTGAGCAAGAACATCAATACGGGCAGCCATGTAGCGAACAAATTTGTCCTCAATGTAAGAGTTTAATGAAAAGAAAGGAACGTTCTAATTGTAGAAATTTTAGAAATCAATAATATGAAAGTTGCCATTATATCAACAGGAAATACTTTAGAGTCATCTATTGATCAGCGATTTAGTCGCTGCGCTTTCTTTGTTGTTTACGACACAGAAAGCAAAGTAATTGAATTTATTCCAAACCCCAATAAAGATTTAGAAGAAGGTTCTGGCCCGGCATCAGTTCAATTAGTTGCATCTCGTAATGTGAGTAAAATAGTTTCAGGGGAATTTGGGGTGAAAATAAAATCCTTACTTGATAGTTTGAAAATTCAAATGATTGTTGTAAAAGAGCCAGAGAAAAAAATTAAAGACATCATTGAAATGTTAAATCATAAAAAATATAACTATGCCAAAACTCGATAGAACAGGTCCTGAAGGAGAAGGCTCTAAAAGGACGTAAACTAGGAAAATGTAGCAATGTAACAGAAAAGAAAAACTAGGTAAGGGAATGGGAAAAAAACGTAATTCTGATGGTGGTATTGGGAAAGGAAAACGCTTAAAAAGCAGAAAGTAATAATATTAACAATAAAAAAGGAGGTTATTATGTCAGGATTTAATCAAACAGGCCCTATGGGTCAAGGACCTATGACAGGCCGCAGAATGGGTCGGTGTAGTCCTTCCAAAATAGAAAAAACTGATGATGGATTTAAGAGCGCAATAGTTGGTTTGGTTGCTGTTGTGATCATCGGTGTAACAGAAAGGGTTTGGAGTTGGATAAAAGAAAAGCACTTAGAAAAGATTTGAAATAGTATTAACAAATTAAAAAGGAGGTCATTATGCCAGGATTTAATCAAAGGGGCCCGATGGGTCAAGGGCCTATGACAGGCCACAGAATGGGTCGATGCACCAATTATGGAGCAAATCTCAAAAATCAAGCATCTACAACACCAGAAAACCCCAACGAAAATATGCCTGATAATTTTCAGGGAAGAGGTTTGGGGTTTGGTCGTGGAAGAGGGTTTGGTTTAGGATGGAAGAACCATTTCAGAGACAGCTTTTAAAATTATTATAGCGAGGGGTTAAACTAACCTCTCGTTATTCTTATTGCATTTGCTGTAATGTTTAAAATTAAATTATG
>CAZPPK010000256.1:0-2020 GCA_964588415.1 uncultured Lentimicrobiaceae bacterium | reverse complement strand
AAAGCAAACTCCTTTTAATACCTCGATGGCTCTGCCTCGGGGTAGTTTATTTTTCCAAAGTTTAAAAGGTTATTCAGCTTTTACATCCAGATCAATTTCCACTGAAAAATCTCTGTGCAATTTAATCTTGGCTTTGTACTGACCCACTTCTTTGATAGAATCACCGGCAACTTCAATTTTTTTGCGTTCAATTTCCAGGTCCTTTTGATCCTGAAGCGCGTTGGCAACAATAATGTTGTTTACCGAACCGAAAATCTTGCCGGTGGTGCTGGCTTTTACACCAATGGTCAGCGTGATGCCTTCCAGGTTTTTAGCCATAGCTTCAGCTTCTTTCTTGATCTTCTCTTCTTTGTAAGCCTGCTGTTTTTTAGTTTCAGCCAGTTGTTTTTTGGCAGAAGCATCAGCAAGGATAGCCATTCCTTTAGGAATCAAATAATTGCGGGCGTATCCATTTTTTACGTTAACCAGGTCATTTACGTAGCCCAAACCGGTTATATCTTGTTTTAAAATAATATCCATTGTTATTCTCCTCCATTTATTTTAATAAGTCAGCTACATAAGGCATTAAAGCAAGGTGACGTGCCCTTTTGATGGCTCTGGCAACCTTTCTTTGGTATTTTGTGGAAGTTCCGGTAAGACGGCGGGGCAAAATTTTACCCTGTTCGTTCACAAAACGGAGCAAAAAGTTAGCATCTTTATAATCAATATACTTGATGTGGTTCTTTTTGAAACGGCAGTATTTTTTTTTGGTAGTATCTACTGCAATGGGGGTTAGGTATTTAATATCTGAATTCTGTGCCATGTTTTTGAATTTTTAAGTTTAAATCAAAATAGATTAAGCTTTTTTGTCATCTACCTTAGGAGCAACCTGTTCTTTAGCTTTTTTGCGCCTTTTTCGGCTGTAGGCAATAGCGTGTTTATCAAGCTTAACAGTTAAAAAACGAAGGACTTTTTCGTCGCGAATAAACTGAATTTCCAGTTTGTCAATGTGTTGACCTTCCATTCTGAATTCAAACAAATTATAAAAACCTGTCGACTTTTTTTGGATAGGATATGCCAGTTTGCGCATTCCCCAGTTCTCACGATTCACAACCTCACCGCCCATGCCGGTGATCTGCTTTTCGTATTCCTTTACCGCTTCCTTTACCTGATCTTCAGATAAAACGGGAGTTAAAATGAAAACGGTTTCATACTGATTTACCATCTTTGTGTAAATTAATTGATTAATAACTAAAAAATTTGGAGTGCAAAAGTAGGAAATATTTGATAACCACCAGAGTTTTAAGTCAAAAATATCAAATTTTATTCAGGCATCAACACCTAATCACCATTTACTAATCACGATTCACTTTTTAGAGCGGCTTAACGGGCTTTCCGTTCAAGTTGCCAAAAGCCCTTGTGTGCATCTGCAGACGGTACGTGGGCTTCCTCCGGTCGCCTCCGCCCGCTGGCCAGCTGCTACACAGCACTTCCGGCAAGCTGCCACTCCAATCCCTGCCGCAACATGACCGTTTTGTCATCCTGATCTCGCCCAAGGCGAGTGAAGGATCTAATTTTAGTGAGATCCTTCATTACGCTACGCTGCATTCAGGATGACAAACAAAAAAGTGGCTGGCGTCCCGATTTATCAGGATCCCACTTTTCCATAACAGGTAAAGATAGTCTTGGGCCAGGATGATGTGATCGACGAAGCCTGTCCTTCCGGCAAACCCTAATTATGTGAGATTATTATTTATATTCTTTTAAAGCGTCTTTAACATAGTCAATAGAAATACAGCCACTTACACCAATGGAATTGTTAATTATGGCATTTGAAATAAATTCAACAGATCTCCCTAAACTAATTCCTTGTTTAGATACTATTGGTCCATGCTTTTCAATTTTTGCAGATCTTTTTACAATTTTTGATGCTTCTCGTGCGAATGGGTTTAGTATAAAGTCAGCGATACCAATTACTTTATCTTGCTCCGAATTTTGGCCTAACTTTATTATCGGACCGCCAGAATTGCCTTTGTTCATA
>CAZPPK010000255.1:0-2083 GCA_964588415.1 uncultured Lentimicrobiaceae bacterium | reverse complement strand
AAAAGTAACAGCAGAACCCTCAGGTATTTTGTCGGTTAATCCCGGATTATCGATGATTTGCTCAACAAAATCAAGGGCAACGGCTATGTCTCGCTGAATTTGTTCTTCATTTGTCATTTTTTTATTTTTTTGTTTTTTTAATGTATTGTTCTTTATACCATTCCCATTTATTCTCTAAATCTTGTCTGGCAAAAGTAAATGCATACTTTAAATCAGGCACTCCTATTGCTTTTTTTTCTTTATCTCCATTCGGATGCAATAAATCTCTGTGAAAGAATCCATGCGCACAATCATATCTGACAATTGCAGTCCATTTTCCATGAATCATTGCTTCGTACCGGATAACCAAATCAAGTATTTCTCCTTTGTCTTTCTCAAAGCGAACCCTAATTCTGTCTTTGAATTGGTTGCCGAGGAAAATGAACTACCACGCAGCAAGTTGTCGAGGTATCAATAAGAAGAAAAATATTTTTATTCGTTGCAAGCGGTGAACATTTTCATTGCTATCGTGGCGTGAACTCTTTTCTCGCAGCGGGCGCAGCGTGAACCCTTACTTTTGCAATCGATCAAGATAATAAATGAGGAATGCCATATTGTTGTGACTTTTGTTGATATGTTCGTTAGGTGCACGGGATATAAAACCACGCCAACGAAGGGGACTATTATGTATTCCATTCTTCAATAAATTTTTTAAAATAAATAATCTTTTTTGTGCCCGTTTCGTGAAATACCAAGTGTTCAAAATCTTTTGACTTATGGCGTAGATCGACTGATTTTAACATTTTGAGCAGTTTATTCTTAAGGCTTGATAGATTGTTTATGCCACATTGATCTTTTAAGAAATCGAAGTTAGGTGCGGTTTGTGGCAGTAGAAACATCACATCGTAAAAATCTCTTCCTTTTTGACGCGAAAGGAGTGCAGAAAGCTTCATTGCACATAGCACATCGTCGGTAGGTACCGGAAATGAAAAATATAATCCGCAACCTTTTATAGTGGCCATTTTATGTTTGTAAAGTACCTGTTGATCCTGACTTTCGATTTTTATTAAAAAGCGTTCCTGTCTGTAGCCTGAGAGCCCAAGCTCAAATAAAAGTTCCGGGAAATAGATATTTCGCCTGTATGCTCTCAGTTTATCATTTTTTTTATCCCGGGTTTCGACATGATACCCCATTCGTTTTAGAAATTCAACAATTCCATCGGTCATGGTAATGAATTCCTCATCTGATAGATTTTTGCAATCAAAATCAAGGTCTTCCGAAAAACGGTCAATCCCTTTAACAAGCCGGAGATTAGTGCCGCCGATGAACACGATTTTTTTCACAAAAGCGGTTGTTGTAAGGTAATCGAGTATAAGTAGTTGCATATACTCTTTTATGATGTATTTTCGATGTGCCGGATTATCCCACAAATAAGGAGGAAAAAAAGGTTTTAATTGTTCGACCTGTAACATGATGGTTTAATGTAGATTATATGCATCAAAAAGTAACTTGACTCTTTTCTCCAGCGCTTTGCTTTTTATCTTATCGAGATATGAAAGCAGTTGATTCGTATTGAGGTTCTCATCCAATAATTCTTCATCCAACCTCAAATCGATGAGTTCAGTTTTGCTGTTGTAAAAAGGATACAGGTAAAGAAGATCGATAAGTGCTTTCTCCGGTGTTGCAATAAGTATGCTCTTTTCATTGAGGTAGGTAAGCTGCTCATAGCCGAAAAACAGTTGTGGTTTTACATTTTTGTATGAAAAAGTACCGAAGTTATTACTAAACCGAATAGTTTTTAGCGTGCTTACGCAGGTGGTTTGTGTTATGGCCTCGGGTATTAACCCATGAAATGTTAATGCTGTGTGCAAACTGATGTAAGAGGGGCGATAGATACGGTTGGCAAGGTATAAATTAATGTTTTTTGTGTCCTGATATTCTTTAAAGGTATAATATCCGTTTCGTAGCTTGATAATATAACCTTTTTGAACCCAGCGGCTCAGGTTGTTTTTATCGAAACCGGGATGCCAGGCTTGTACCTGATTGTTTGTAAAACTTATTTGATTAAAAAAAGCTTCTCTGAAATCCTGAAAATTCATATATG
>CAZPPK010000254.1:0-2099 GCA_964588415.1 uncultured Lentimicrobiaceae bacterium | reverse complement strand
TTAACATATATTGCTGTATTTCAATTATTTGTAATTTTTGTCATGTACTAAGAGTGTTTACTTTAATTATGTTTTTGGGAATAATTACCATTTCATCCTGTAACAAGAAAAGTACTAAGTCAGATACAGGATATACCGAAGTGCAAATTCCCGAGAGTTTGATACAATCAAATAACTTGAAAAGCACCTCAGACACTATTCCGAAAGATGAACGTGTTGTAAAAGAGCCATTTGTCCTTTATGAAGGAGATACGGTGGCCTTAACCGGAACACAGATAATTACCATGGATAAATACGGAAATTTAATAAAGTTGGAAATTTCTAATAATATTTTCAATAATTCTAAATTAACTCCGGATTTTTTACAAAAATATTATGATGAAGTTAGTTCCCAGAAAAGTAGTGGTTTAAAAACTACTAAGAGTATTGAGGGGATTAGCGGTTGCTATGACCAATGTAAAAAAGATTATAAAAAGCATCAGGGAAGGGGTTGGTGCAAAGCAGGTTGCTGGGGAAACTTCATAATAAAAGCCGCTGCCACCGCGGCTGCTTTAATTGCAGCTACATCTTAATTTTTAAAGGCTTTGGGTATTTAGGTTGCCTCAAAAGTAATCATGATTTTTGTTCTAAGATGTATATTTAACAGAGCTTTGAAGAACAAATGAAAAAGATTGTCAGGAATATTTTTGGGGCAACCCTGAATTTTTAATCCGCCTGAGGCGGACAAGGGATTAATTCCCCGCCCCTTGGGGCGATTAATAATCTCCTTTTGATACCCCGCTGCTCTGCGGCGGGGGTAGTTCATTTAATAAAACAATGAATCAGAAATTAAACTTGTCTAAAATGATTTTTCGAAAAATGATTAGCACAAAATTCAAGGGATTTTTTTTACTAGCATTATTAATCTGTTGCGCGATGACAGGCATGGGCCAGAATATTGTGTTAAAGGGTGAAATCCTGGACAGCACAACAAAAAAGCCAGTAGAGTTGGTGAACATTTACTTGTTACATAATCCCGGGATCGGTACCGTTTCCAATGAAGACGGACGGTATTTAATAAAATTGGAAAAGCCGGATACCGTGGTTTTTTCTCATATCTCATACAGAACTTACCTTTATAAGCCTTCTTTTCAGGATACGGCGGATAACATTTTTCTGGTCAGGAGGCCGGAAAACCTGAAGGAAGTAGTTATTAAATCAAATAACCAGAAGGAAATACAAAATATTATTTCCAATATTCGTAAGTATCGGAAAAAGAACTATATCGTTAGGAAACCGGTTTATTACAAAATTTTTGCAAGGAGTTGGGATTTGTCCGGGACCCGGCTTTCTGAATTTCAGGAATATTTTTTGCATATGTATCAGAAACTTCCCTGGCCGCCAAAACTTAAGATCGTTCATGCCAGGGCAAAGGCATTTACACCAAAAGCGCTCAATGATTTTAGTAATGACAGACCGTATTGTTTGTTAGGTGTTTTTGATGATTATACGCTGATTTATCTAAATGATTTTTTGAATGTGAGCAGGTTGAATAGGTTTGATTGTTCTTTGTTGAGGGCAGTCGATATTGATCATTATTCATGTTATCATATTAAAATGGCCAGAAAAAACAAAAAAGAAACCTGGGATTTATTTGTTGACAAAAAGATATATGCCCTGGTAAAGGTCGAATTTGAGAAGGAGGGAGGTAAACGCTATAAATATGAAGATCAGGGGGCAGTCAATTTTCAACAAGTAGCTGGTAAGTGGTATTTAAAAAGTTCAAAAGAGAGTATTCACTGGGATAACCCTTCCAATGATATTGCAAAGCGATTATTCGTTTATACGAGAATTAACAAAGAACCGTTAACAGATTATAAGGGGCTCATGAAAATAGACAGAATCCATATAGCGAAATTCTCATCCGGGTTTAATAGTGACTTTTGGAAAAATAACGTAGTGGTTCCCATCCCCAAGCAAATCAAAGCTCAGATTAAGTGATTTTTTCCAGGGCATCTTTTAGTATTAATGCGAATCAAGGGTTGAGAACAGGTAAAAATGATTCATAGATATAAACAAAAGAATGTCAATAACATATGAAATATCAGTTTAATATTTAG
>CAZPPK010000253.1:0-2237 GCA_964588415.1 uncultured Lentimicrobiaceae bacterium | reverse complement strand
TTTCAACAATCTGTTGTTAATTGAATTCTTGATAGTTAACTTTAAACAACTTCATCTAAAAAACACACCATGCAAATATTTGCTGAACAAAAAATGCACCATTTATCCCGACCGGCCTGAAGAATGCAAATCTTATCCCCACACTCACAAAGATAAGTTTGTAACCCGGCTTTTTGGGATGATAGACAATTATGAGAAATGTCCGATTGTTTTTAATCTTTACGAGCGTTTAAAAATAGAATTCGGCTTTAAACAACTGTGGGAACATACTTAAAAGCCGGACTGAAAGAAATGATGAAAAAATTTTAACAGAATAAGAAATGCAGATACCCATTAACCAATTTGAACAATACATCGATGAAACCATTTTGAAAAGGGGTCTGTCCTATTTCAAAAACGGGCATGTATTTGAACCGGAAGTAACCGGCCCAGGCCGGTACGAAGCTATTGTCAAAGGTGCCGGAAACTATACCGTTCAGCTTTCGATCAAAAACGATGTGATTACCGATTATGTCTGCGATTGCCCTTACGATTTGGGGCCGGTTTGTAAACACGTGGCCGCCGTTATTTTCTATTTACAACAAGATACACTGAAATTAAAAGTGAAAACAAAAAATGAGACATCGGTTCTCCCGCCCAAAACCCCAAAACGGAAAACCAAGTCCGAAAAGGTTGATGAGTTGCTCGAAAAAGTCACGCACGATGAACTGAAACAATTTGTTCGTGAAATAGCCTCGCATAATACGGCTTTCAGGAATCTGGTTTTATCATCTTTTGTCCAGCACAATACGAATGAATCCAAGGCATTGTACGCCAAACAGATAAAATCAATACTTCGTAGTGCTACCGGCAGAAACGGGTTTATCGACTGGTCGGCTTCAAGACATGTGGGTATTGCTGTGGGTAACCTGTTGGAATCAGCCAGGAAACAAATGGATAACCATAACTACAGAAGCGCAGTTTTTATTTCTACCGCCGTGATGGAACAGATGGCCGAAGCCCTTCAATATTCTGATGACAGTAATGGCGACATTGGGGGTTGTGTTTACGAAGCTTTTGAAATGCTCTCTCAAATGGCAAATGAACCGCTGGATGAACCCGTCAGAAAGCTGATTATTGAGTATTGCCTTACCGCTTTCGATTCCAAAATTTACAAGGGATGGGACTGGCATATAGGCATGCTAAGCATCGCGTCATCCCTTTTAAAAACAGAAGAAGAGACAGTACGTATTTTGGGACAAATTGACCAGGCGCAAAAGTCAGAATATGAAAGGGAGCAAGCCCAGTTGATCAAATTTGAAATTTTATTAAAAATTAAAGGAGAAAAGGAAGCCTGGAAATATTTGGAGCAAAATATTACCAATTCGGATTTGAGAAGGGAGGCTATTCGAAAAGCGCTTGCCAATAAAAATTTTGAAAAAGCTGTTACCATCGCACGGGATGGCATAAATTATAATAAGGATGACTCCCCCGGCCTGGCAATGGAGTGGTACGATTGGCTGCTTAAGATAGCACAGGCTCAGGGCGATACGGAAAATATAATCAACTATGCGCGTTACCTATTTATTGATAATTTCAGGAATGAGCAGGATTACTACCAAATACTAAAAGACCACGTAAACCCGGAAAGTTGGAACAGTTTTATAGAAGCGTTAATCCGGGATATTTTAACAAAGAAACGTTGGCCAGATACGGGTTTAATAGCGAATATTTATATCAAGGAAGCGTGGTGGAACAGGCTTATGGAACTGGTTAGGAAAACTCCCAACCTGAATACAATTGAGCATTACGAAAAATATCTTGCAAGAAGTTATTCAGATGAAATCATTGAACTATATTCTGGTGCAATCATTGAATTTTTGAAATACAACGTAGGTAGAGGTTATTACAAGACTTCATGCAGATATTTGAGGCGGATGATTAAACTGGGGGGAAGGGAAAAAACTAATGGGTTAATTTTCTATCTGAGGGCGGAATACCCGCAACGGAAAGCCTTGATGGAAGAATTAAATCACGTATGAGTCTCAACGCTTTGTAGGATAACAAAATCAATTGTTCGACACATCATAATGCAAGACCAGGACCAGGATAAGTTGCACCCATGTATTTCTCAATACATTCATCCGTCTCTGAACTACCTTGTGCAAGTTGGAGTAGCTAAAGGCTGAAAAAAATGAAACTCTGCTAAGTACATGACAAAAATTTGCAGCATTCCACGAATTTTTCTAAATTATTGG
>CAZPPK010000252.1:0-2296 GCA_964588415.1 uncultured Lentimicrobiaceae bacterium | reverse complement strand
AAATGTTGATAATAAAATTCTTTTGAGATTTAATAATATGGACAATCAAAAAAATTTATGGATCACGGTTCCTGACAACAGTGACTTTCCGTTGCAGAATATCCCTTTCGGGATCATTAAACCCTATCAAAGTTCTCCGCGTCCCGCTACGCGCATCGGAGATACGGTGATCGATCTTTCCGTTCTGGCAGATTTTGGATATTTTGACAAGCTTGAGATACCGGATTTAAGCTCTTTTTACGCGGCGGTGCTCAATGATTTTATTGGTTTGGGAAAGAAAACCACAAGACTTGTTCGGCAAAGAATTATGGAGTTGTTTTCATCCGACAATTCAGAATTGCATAATGACAAGGAAGCCTGTTCCATGGCTTTGTTCAAAGCCGATGAAGTAAAGGTTTTGCTTCCTGTTGCTGTAGGTGATTACACCGATTTTTATTCCAGTATTGAGCATGCGACTAACGTAGGGATCATGTTTCGCGATCCAGATAATGCGCTATTGCCCAACTGGCGACATCTCCCGGTAGGATATCATGGCCGCAGCTCATCTATAGTTGTGTCAGGTACTGAAATACACAGACCGCAAGGACAAATCAAACCTGAAGATTCTGTAACCCCCGTATTCAAATCAACAAGGCGTTTGGATTTTGAATTGGAAATGGCTTTTATCGCTGGCAAAGAAACCTGTTTAGGTGAGAATATTCCCATTGAGAAAGCAGAAGATTATATTTTCGGGTTGTTGATTTTTAATGATCTGTCGGCCAGAGATATTCAGCGATGGGAATATGTTCCGCTGGGACCTTTTTTGAGCAAAAGCTTTGGCTCAATAGTTTCGCCATGGATTGTGACTCTGGACGCCTTGGAATCTTTCCGTGTGAGCGGACCTGAACAACATCCCCAAGCGCTACCATATCTTCAGTCCTCAGGGAAACGAAATTTTGACATAAAACTTGAAGTTTTTTTTGAAACCGGAAAAAGGAGAGGAGAACCCGTTATGCCAATCCAATTTTAAATATATGTACTGGAATATGGTTCAGCAGTTGGCACATCAAACCATTGGCGGCTGCAATGTCCGTGTCGGGGACCTTTATGCATCCGGTACAATTTCCGGTTCCTCATCTAACTCTTTTGGTTCGATGCTGGAATTATGCTGGAATGGGACAAATCCTGTGATACTCAATGACGGCAGCGAGCGTTTTTTCATCCAGGATGGAGATACTATCATCATGCGGGCATACAACGAACAAAATGGCATCAGGATTGGTTTTGGGGAGTGCGTTACTAAGATTTTACCAGCCAGGTAGTGCTTTCAAAATATTTTTCAAATGATTCAAATTAATCCAAAAGGTTACGGTCACAAACTTGGCAAAATAATGCTGAGCGGCGTTACACCACGCCCTATCGCTTTAGCGAGCACGGTTGACAAAGACGGAAATCCCAATTTATCACCTTTCAGCTGTTTCAATACATTCGGAGTTAATCCCACAACGCTAATTTTTTCACCTTCCAGGAGAGAACGTGACAATACAACAAAACATACATTTGATAACTTAAAGGAAGTTCCTGAGGTTGTGATCAATGCAGTCACTTATTCCATGGTTCAGCAGATTAGCCTTTCCAGCACAGAATACCCGAAAGGAGTGAATGAATTCTTGAAATCGGGGCTTACACCCATAGAGTCTGTTTCGGTCAGACCTTTCCGTGTGAAGGAGTCGCCATTTCAACTGGAGTGCAAAGTGCGCGACATTATAGAGACCAGTGGTTTGCCGGGCTCCGCAAACCTGGTAATCTGCGAAGTCCTTTCTTTACATCTGGATGAAAAGATTCTAGATGAAAATGGAGATATAGACCCGCAAAAACTGGATATTGTTGGGCGACTGGGTAGTAATTTTTATGTCAGGGCATCAGGTGATGCTGTATTTAGCGTAACGAAACCACTGACTACCATCGGAATTGGCGTTGACAGCCTGCCAGAATCCGTGAGAAAAAGCAAGGTGCTTACAGGTAATGATCTTGGGATCTTAGGAAATGTTGAGAATTTACCTTCGCTCGATGATCTAAAGTATATAATTCTTCCATCTGAGATAAAGGCCGCAAAGGATAAAAAAGAGACAGTGCATCTCTATGCAAAAGAGCTTATAGCCAAAGGAAATGCTTTAGAAGCTTTGCGTGTTTTGGTAGCATTTGGATAAAAATCTATTTATCAAATAGGTTTTTGCAATCCTAAAAGTGTGATTTCCTTATGTTTATTAGTGAAACTCTATTTTGAAAATCCGCGATAAGCGGAGCATTCGAAATA
>CAZPPK010000251.1:0-2300 GCA_964588415.1 uncultured Lentimicrobiaceae bacterium | reverse complement strand
TTCGAATGCTCCGCTTATCGCGGATTTTCAAAATAGAGTTTCACTAATAAAATAACCATGATCTATTTGAAAAGTAAATGTGCTTTCCACCTAGAAAAAAAGCAAGAAAATGATCAATAAGATTCTGGATATTATAATCATCGTCGTCTGCCAGATTTGGATGTACAATGATTATCCTTCAAACAATTTCTTTATTACTTCCAGATTTCTGTCGTTTACAATATTTTTTCCTTTAGGTATAAACAGATAATCAATAAGGTCGCGGTATCTTTCCACTACTTTTTTACGGACCAGTTTCATGGTGGAATTGAGCATGCGGTTTTCTTCGGAAAAGGGCTCTTCCATTACTCCAATAGCTGCCGGGAGCCATCTTCCCGGAAACATATTTTCATATTTTCCACCGATAAGGTATTCCTCAATATCGCTCAGGATCAGTTTCAAAGCAGTTTGCCGGGCTTCATCAGTTTTTAAATCCAATCTCCTTTCCTTTAAAGCTATTTTTAAAGCAGAAACATTGGGATAAGCCAATCCGGATGTGTAAGAATTCTGGTTGTTGTAAAGCATGCACTGATCAATAAATCTGGATTGCTCAACAATGGCTTCTTCTATTCCTTCGGGGCTGTATTTTTCGCCATCGTTGCCAATCAGCAGGCTTTTGAAACGGCCCAGCACATATAAAAACCCATCGCTGTCTAAATAACCAAGATCGCCGGTGTGCAGCCAACCGTCACGCAATGCTTCCGCTGTTGCGAAATCATTTTTCCAGTAACCTTTCATCACATTTTCGCCGCGGACAACAATTTCACCTTTTTCTCCCACAGACAGGCTTTCTCTTTTATCGTCACATATCTTAACATCAATATTTTTAACCAAAAATCCCGATGAGCCCAGTTTATGTTTTAACGGGGCGTTGGAAGAGATTACCGGTGCTGCTTCTGACAATCCATAACCCTGATAAACGGGTATACCGATGGCGTAAAAGAAGCGTTGCAGCTCAATATCCAGCAAGGCGCCGCCGCCGATGAAGAACTCCAGGTTTCCACCGAAATTTTCTCGAATCTTACTGAAAAGTATTTTGTCATAGAGTGTTACCAATGGCTTTAGCATTCCGCGCCAACCTTGTCCTTTATCAAAACCCAAACCATTGTATGTATAGGAAACTTTCAAAGCATGCTTGAAAAGTTTGTCCAGAGTATTTCCTTTGGCGCGTATTCCTGCTTCTATATTTTTCCGGAAATTTTTTGAAAGGGCGGGAACGCTCAAAATAAAGGTCGGTTTTGATTCCTTAATGTTTTGTGGAATATTCCTGAGCGTTTCCATGGGCGTTTTTCCCAATTCCACAACCGCCAGGCTGGCTCCCTGTCTGATAAGCGTGTAAAGGCCGACTGTATGGGCAAAAGAGTGGTCCCAGGGCAGTATCAAAAGGGTTACAAATTCTTCGGTCACCACCATCAAAGAATTGGCCTGTTCCACATTGGAAGTGTAATTTCTATGCGTAAGCATAATTCCTTTGGGATCGGCTGTAGTCCCGGAAGTGTAACTGATATTTGCCAAATCATGTGGCGTTATGGATTTCCATCGTTTTTCCAGTTCCGGTTTCAACTCTGATAAAGCATCCAGCCCATCCTGAAAGACCCTTTCGTAAGCGAGCTCACTTTTGTCGCGATGAAGTCTTGCTTTCCCGATGACAACCAAAGCTGAAACTTTAGGAATTTCATTCCTGATTTCTCTTACTTTTTCTAATTGCAGATTACTTACAATCACCAACTTACATTCCGAATGTTTGATCCGGAACGAGAGTTCGGAAGGCTCATTAATTTTTATGGATAACGGAACGTTTACAGCTCCAATATACAGAATAGCCAGTTCGGAGATCAACCACTCACTTCTTCCTTCCGAAAGTAGCGCAATACGGTCGCCTTTCTGAATTCCCATTTTCATTAAAGCAGCAGCCAGGTTATATACCCTGTCTTTAATCTCAGAAAAAGTAATTTTTTGATAGGTGCCATCTTTTTTTTCCCACACCAATGCATTGTCGGGGAATTTGGCAACACTTCCTTCAAACAGTCCGGGAATTGTTTTCATAGTCTAAAAATTGATCAGATTTGATTTTCCTTTAATGGGTACAAACAGCAAATATAAGAAAATGTATTTTCGACATTCACCGACTATTTTCCGGCACTTACCGAAATTAACCTCCCTACCTCATGCAATCATCTATTTTTGCGCTGTGAAAAAAATGAACTCCCCCGCCGCAGAGCAGCGGGGTATCAAAAGGAGATTATTAATCGCCCCAAGGG
>CAZPPK010000250.1:0-2300 GCA_964588415.1 uncultured Lentimicrobiaceae bacterium | reverse complement strand
TATTAGCAAGCATTTTGTTGAAAAATATTACGTACTTGGGGGAAAGTTAGGGGTTGAAGCATTTCATGAAATGTCGCCGGAGCATGAGCCGGAACTTTACGGCATATCCGGGCCATTTTCTTAAGTTCTTCTTTCCGGGACGGTTCCGTTTCGCCCAATGCCAGATCTTCTAAGGCATCGGCATGTCTGTTGGCATAAATGATCATTGCATCTATTAACCTGAGCTCGGTATAAGCTTTGCTCACAGTTTCAGATAATTAGTTCATAGACGACTCAAATTTGTGAAGTACTATCGGGATAGTTCGAATAAATTTGAGGAAGTATATGGGCTAATTATCGAAATTTACAAATAAAAAAGCCAATAGCACACCATCTTTGCACTAAAACCCTCTTGTAATAGCCCGCTATAACTTCGTGATTTTTAGCAACAAATCTGGCCCACTATTGGCTTTCTGTGAGATAAATCTTATATCGAACTCAGGTTATTACAATATTCATCCCATCAAGCTCATCAATTTTTGCTTTTGATTCGCTCGTACCCACAGTTCTGTATTTCTCTAAAGAAGCTGCGATATCTTCTTTCAGGTCAAGGAGCCCCTTTTTAAATATTTTTCTCCCGGCAGCAGTATGCCCCGGAGCCCTTTGTTCCTGAAACTCAGTAAACACACCAGCTAAATAAGAGTCTTCCCATTCTTTAGGAACACTTTCAAAAATCTTTTCGCGTTGCGTTTTGCCCTTCCAATAGGGAATAATTATCGTTTCATAAGCACTACGGGTCTGGTCATCTACCTTAAATCCCACTTTGGACCTTGTATTTAAAACGTCAAGATCATCTAACGAATGAAGATTTATTTCAGGATAAGTCGAGGTCTCCTTTGGTGCTGGCCCCCGCTCACCAACAATAAGTTCCCCTTCATTGATACAAATAGTCTTGTTTTCAAGGAGAAACTTGAAAGACATAGCTCTTCTGACCGGGATCGGAATATCTTGTCTATCCGTTTGTTTATAAAATTGTGTTATCAACAACGCCCGTTCCGGCGATAATTTATTGATCGCCGTTAAGGATTGCTTTCTCAACTTTTCTATTCTAGTATTCATTTTTAATCAAATAAAGTTAACCACCAATCTGAACTTTGAATCCCATTTCCTCTAAACCTGACTTTAGCGGTTTCAAATCGCCATTTTGCATTCCCGGCGCATCCCTCATCTTATTTTCTTTCTGAAACCTGATATACTTGCTGTTGGAAATATTATGATAGGGTAACAGGTCCACATTCCTTGTGTTTTTCAGTTCAGACAAAAACTTTTTTACTGTATCAATATTCTCATATACATCTGTAATACCGTGGATTACCGGAATCCTGATATTGATGTTAAAGTTATTCTCATCCAGCCACTTTAAATTTCTGGTGATCTGAGTAACAGGAACCCCGGTATATTTTAGGTGATCTTTGTTGTCCATCAATTTGAGGTCGTAAAGAAACAGATCGGTCAATTCTGCTATTTCACGAATTACATCATCAGAAGCAAAACCTGTGGTATCCACGGCAGAATGAATTGAATTGCTTTTGCACAACAACAACATTTCTTTCAGAAATTTATGCTGCATCAAAGGCTCTCCGCCGGAAAAAGTCACACAACCGTCGGATTCGCTGAAAAATACCTGATCACCTTTGATGATCTCAAACAAATCCTTCGATGAAATGTAATAACCTATTGGAGTTTCTGTTTTAAACTCCTTTCCATCCAGTTTGTTTATCCTTGTATATTTTTCAGCTTTTATCGACTGGCTTTCAGGATTATGACACCACCAACAATTTAATAGGCAACCTTTAAAAAAAATTGTTTGCCGGATTCCTGGTCCGTCGTGAACTGCAAAATGTTTTATATCGAATATAAAACCGTCCATTTTTTAAATCTATAAGTTGTAACATCGTTTATGAACCTTGAAAAACCTGGTCAGAAATAGATTTCATTGCAAATGATTGTCACATTATAACAGATCATTTACATGAAGCATTCAGGTTCCGGGAAATAAAAGGGGAGAAATCAAAAGATCCAGCACTCAAACAGACCTTTTCCAAAGTGGTGATATAATACGAAATGAATATTTAACATACTTGAAATTATCAGCACACTTTTATTGACAATTAGCCAGCTATACATCAAAGATTCACCATTTTTTCAAAAAAAGCAAATCTTTGCCGACTTTTTGCGCAATTAAACATTATTTATATTTAGACTACTTATGCGAATCAAGGGTTGAGAATGGTTAAAAATGATTCATAGATATAAACAAA
>CAZPPK010000249.1:0-2333 GCA_964588415.1 uncultured Lentimicrobiaceae bacterium | reverse complement strand
TGGCTTTTTCTACCGGTAATTCCGGATGGAATACGGGAGGATGGACATCACCTTTTATTGTGACCAACTTCTTTATTGCAGCAATAAGCCTGGTTCTGTTTGTCTTGATAGAGTTCACAATAAAGCATCCTATATTAAATCTGCGGTTACTCAAAAATTACAACTTCGGAATGGCAACTTTAATCATGTTTATTTTTGGGGTAGCTTTTTTCGGAAATGCTTTTCTTTTGCCTATATATCTTCAAAACTCATTGGGATACACGGCTTTACAGGCGGGACTAGTATTTTTCCCGGTAGGAATTTTACAAGCCATTGTAGCACCTATTTCGGGTCAGCTTACCGACAGGTTTAATCCAAAAATACCGCTCATTTTTGGAGGGGTTATCTTAGGAATATCCATGTATCTTTTTAGTTTTTTCTCATTACAAACTACACATGCCCAAATCATGTTACCTCTTTATTTAAGAGGGCTTGGAATAGGATTCGTATTTACGCCTATGGCCACAATTGCACTTTACGATATCCCCAAACCGCAAATGGCCCAGGCATCGGGTTTGTTTAACACCATTCGCCAGGTAGGAGGAAGTTTCGGTATTGCCGCTTTGGGAACTGAGCTGACACAACGCGTGAAGTTTCATGCCCAAATATACGGAGAGCAACTCCATCAGGGATCACCGCTTTTTGACCATGTTATAGATCACCTTAAATCATTTGCAATGCGCAACATTGGCAGCACCAATATTGACGCCATGCTTCATGCAAAAATGATGCTTTTAAGAAATTTAACAGGCCAGGCTTTTGTTCAAGGAATCAATGATGACTTTCTCATCGGAGCCGTATTGACTTTTAGCCTGTTGATACCTATGTTATTATTAAAAACCAGTAAAAAACATCTAAATCGATGAAATGTATTCATAATATTATCAAAATCTTTATTTCGGGACTGGCATTGATGGCTTTGGTCATGGTATCGAATCCGGTATGTGCTCAAACAGCGCCCCCTTTGAAGCTAAGCCTTTCACAAGCCATTCACTTTGCCATAAATAATGAACCACTCATTAAGGAAGCGCAAGATCAGGTCGCCATTGCAAAATCCAGAGCAGACGAAATGAACAGCTCATTTTTACCTCACGCTGCAGTAAATCTGAATTATGATCTGATAGGGCCTACACCGTTTATCCAGATGTCTTTTTCGGGTTCTGCAAAATTTTATATGGCAACCCCGAATAATTTTAATGAGTATCTTGGTGTAAATTACTTAATTTATGATTTTGATCAGCGTAAAGAGGCACTTAAATTATTGCAATCCAATGAAATAACCGAATCTGAAAAAATCAACCTGATTCGAAACCAATTGGCTTTTCAGACAGCTGAGATCTATTTTTCAATGCTTTATCTTCAGAGAAGTGTTAAAGTGGTGGATCAGCAAATCAACGATTTGGAAGAGCATTTATCAGTAGCCAAAAAAATGGTTGCCACTGGCTCAGCAATTGGTTTGGATACTCTAAATACAAGTGTGAGGCTCACTTCGCTTCAAAACGAAAAAATAAACGTTATCAATCAGCGTAAAAAAGCAGCTGTTTTGCTTGGATCACTCATGAATTTTCCAAAATGGAAAAAGTTTTATATTGATGGCAACCTTGAAAAATCTGCCATGCGCTATTCACTGGATTCGCTGATAAGTAATGCTTATATGCAACGGGAAGAGTTGAAGTTGAACAAACTTTATACAAAAACTGCTTCACTGAATAAAGCTGTGATTGAAAAATCAAACATGCCTGTTCTAAGTTTCGTCAGTAGCTTCGGAATCAAAAATGGTTACCCTGATAACCTGCCACGTCTTCGTAGCAATTATGTTTTAGGTCTTACCGCTCATATTCCCGTATTTGATGGTTTTTTGCGAAAATCAAAACTGACCACAGCAGACTGGCAAATCCAGTCAACGGTTGACCACGGCACAGTTCTGGAACAGAAAATTAGCACGGAAGTAGAAAGAGCACTTTTGGATTACAGAAACAATAAAGTACAGTTGAAGACTGCATTGGAAGAAATTTCCCAGGCACAGGCTGCTATTAACCAAGCAAAAGGTCTGTACCAAAGTGGTTCCATCACAAATACAACTTTGTTAGATACAGAAACTACACTGGCCCATGCAAAGCTTAAATATTCCTATCAGCTGTTTCAGCTTACACTGAGCCACTACAAATTATTACAAGCAGAAGGGGAAAAAATCTGGTAAATTCGTTTCCCGATCTTCTGTTTATTTTATATTATCTATCTAAGTACATGACAAAAAACAATTATGCAACTGATATTCAATCATGTATGTTAAT
>CAZPPK010000248.1:0-2333 GCA_964588415.1 uncultured Lentimicrobiaceae bacterium | reverse complement strand
AAAATAAGGCTAAAATAGAAACATAGTAAATTTAAGGTGATATTTATCAATCTAATTCGGTTTCAATATACGATTTTCATCGTTATATTGCATATATTTATTGACGTCTATCATAACTTTGTGAAATTTTGAACAGATACTATTCCTAATTTTGCATCCACATTTATTGAAAAAATATTTCCAATGAAAAAAATATCAACCTTTTTCTTCTCTATGTCAAGCATGGGGATTTTGCTTTTATTGTTTGCCACCTCCATCGCTGCTGCGACTTTCATCGAGAATGATTTCGGCACCACGGCAGCAAAAGCCCTAGTGTATAATGCCACATGGTTCGACTTGCTTCTGGCTCTACTTGCCGCCAACTTAGTAGCTAATCTCTTTCGGGAAAAGATGTACCGGAAAGGCCGGTTTGGCATGCTTCTTTTCCATATCGCCTTCCTGGTTATTCTGCTTGGATCGGCGATCACCCGCTTCATCAGCTTTGAAGGGATGATGCACTTGCGTAACGGACAAACTTCCAATACTATGCTTTCAGACCAGACTTATGTCGGAATTAAAGCTACCGACGCTCAACAAACCGTTACATCTGAAAAAGCAGTTTTGCTTTCGGAATTAACGCCAACAGATTATCATGCTAAAATCCATGTCGGCGATAAGAGCATTACTTTTAAAGCGGTGGACTACATCCCCAATGCCCTAAAGAAAGTCTTGGCATCCTCTACCGGAAAACCCTTAATTATGTTGGCGGCAGTTGGCGGCGGAACTCATCAAACCATCCAACTCTCCGAAGGTCATACTAATTCCCTGGGAAATTACCTAATTAAATTCGGTGGCGCCATCGATAAAAATATAGTCAATATCTTCTTAAAAGACGACCAGTTAGAGATTCTTGCTCCTGATACAGTTAATTACGTTAGCATGAGCGATGGAATGCATCATGTTATTTTGCCTTTTGAAACTTCACCTTTTGGACAAGAAAACTTATATACCATTGGAAGCTTAAATATTGTACTTTCCAATTTCCTGCCCCATGCCAAAATAACATATGTTGCCTCAGGACAGAAAAACAGCAACCAAATGAACGTTTTAATGGTCGAAGTTGAATCAGGAAACCAAACAAAGAAAGTTGCTTTGCAAGGCGGCGATAACTTTATCGGTGAAAACAATCGTTTTGAAATCAACGGCATTAACCTGTCTATGAGTTATGGCGCCAAGACCGTCCAGCTACCTTTCTCAATAAAACTAAATCGCTTTGAATTAAAACGTTACCCGGGTTCTATGAGCCCATCAAGTTATGCCAGCCGGGTTACGGTCATCGATCCCAAAAATCATGTCGAAATGCCTTTCCATATTTACATGAACCATGTATTGAATTATGAAGGATACCGGTTCTTCCAGTCCTCTTACGACAGGGATGAACAGGGAAGTATCCTTTCGGTGAATCATGATTACTGGGGGACCTTCTTCACTTACCTTGGGTACTTTCTCATGGCCTTAGGAATGGTACTTGCACTTATGAACCGAAACAGCCGCTTTGCCGTTTTGGGAAGGTTTCTGAAAAAAGCTTCCAAAGCAAGAAACACAGCATTGATTTTGATCATCTTCCTGTTTGTTGGAGCACCTGCCGCTTTTGCTCAGCATGGACATCTATCGATCAAACAAATCCCCATTGTAAGTAAAACACAGGCGGCCAAATTCGGAAGATTAGTCACACAGTCGCAGGACGGCCGTTTAAAGCCGATGAATAGCATGTCCAGTGAGTTGTTAAGAAAAATTGCCTGGAAAAGCAGTTTTGATGGCTTGAATTCCGATCAGGTTCTGTTGGGAATGATGACTAACCCACTTTACTGGCAGCTGGTTCCCATCGTCAAAGTAAGTGACAAAAGCCTGAAAAAAAGATTGGGCATCAAAGGGAATTATGCATCCTATCTCGATTTTATCGACGTAAAAAATGGAGATTACAAACTCCAGGAGGATGTGCAGAAAATTGATGCAGAAGCGCCTTCAAAAAGAGATATGACCGCTAAGGATATCCTGAAAGTTGATGAGCGAATGAATATCTGCTACATGATTTACCACGGGGATTTTTTGAAAATTGTTCCCAATTCTCAAAATCCGAATCACAGCTGGTATTCCGCCAACTCAAAATTAAGCGGTGTACCTTCTGCTGATTCCATGATCCTGGCCAGTGTGATTCCCCAATATCTCAAATCCATAAGTGGCGGAAATGTGAGTCTTTCTGAGGCCCTGGTTGCACGTTTAAGTAAGTTCCAAAAACAATATGGCGGATCCATCATGCCCTCGCAGGGAAAAATCGATGCAGAGATACTCTA
>CAZPPK010000247.1:0-2361 GCA_964588415.1 uncultured Lentimicrobiaceae bacterium | reverse complement strand
AATTTATTAAGCTGAATTGACTATCCCATCCTATAAAGAATCCTTAAATTATAATATTTATTTTCCATAATAGTTGTATGGTAAACTAATTTTATTTTATTTTGCATTTTAGTTGTATGGTAAACTATTTTGGATATGGACCCAGCTAATGGTACAGAAATTGTAAAGTTAATTTCAGCAATTCACAGGAAAGCGCATCAGATTATAAACCTGAAACTCAGAGAATATGATATTGATGTCGGGCAAATTTTCCTGTTGCGTTTTATCCATTGTCACGATGGTATTTCTCAGGAGCAGGTAGCCCAGAATTTGTATCTCGACAAAACAACTGTAAGTAAAAATGTAAAGCGGCTGCTCCATAACGGATATCTGAGAAGGACCGTGAACAAAAAAGACCAGCGCGAATATCAGCTTTTTGCCACCAGGAAAACCAAAGTACTTTCACCCGAAATAGATGCCATTTTGATAGACATCAATAAACTTATGGTACGTAATTTGAGTCAAGACGAACAACACCAATCAGAACAGATTCTTGAAAAAATGCTCAAAAATTTTGAGTTATAATGAAAGGGTTTGGTTCCCTTTAGAATATTCAGAAGTTTCATTCGTCTATCTCAACTGACACATGATAAAACAAATGTATAATATAGAAATTTTAAATAAATATTTATGAAAAACGAAAACCAAGAGATTATTAAAGATTCTCCAAGTCACAATAAAGGAAAAATCAGGAGCCTGGTTATCGGCGTTATATTGATTGCTGCAATAGTTGCCGGGGGTGCTTGGTGGTACATAAAGCATGCTGAATTTGTATCAACTGATGATGCATACATAGATGCGTATCAGGTTACCATTAGTTCGCAGATACCCGGCAGAATTGTCAAATTATATATCCACGAAGGTGATCAGGTTAAAAAAGGAGAATTGCTGGCACAGTTGGATTCGTCTGACTATGTGGCCAGGATCAGGCAGGCCAGGGTAAATTTGAAAGAAGCCGAGTTAGGAATTCAGTTGGCTCAGGTTAGAATGGAGCAGGCAAAAATTAATTATGACCGGGCAGAAAAACAGTATAAAGCAAAATTGATCCCAAAAGCAAAATTTCAAAATCTGAAAAAAGCTTATGAAGGAACCCAGGTAGAACTTGAGCTCGCAAAAGCAAAAATACCCGTGATTCATTCGTCTCTACATACTTTAAAGATATCTTTATCTCATACAGGTATTTATGCGCCAATGGATGGCGTTGCAGCCAAAAGATGGGTGTTGGCGGGAGATGTAGTTTCTCCAGGACAGGGGATTTTCACTGTTTTTGGCACCAAGAAACTTTGGGTAACAACCATGTTGCCTGAAAACAATTTGCATCAGATAAGCTTAGGAGATACAGCAGAGATCACTGTTGATGCTTTCCCAAAGGCCACTTTTAAAGGGGTATTTTACCAGTTTGGAAATAGCACGGCATCTCAATTTTCGCTGATCCCGCCTGACAATGCATCAGGCAACTTCACCAAAGTTTCCCAACGAATTCCTTTAAAACTGACCATTTTTAAAACAGGTGGAGAGCCTTCCGGAAACGTAACATTATTGCCCGGGATGTCAGTAGAAATCAAAATAAAAATAAAATCAAAAGTAAAGTAAAATGGCCCAACAGCTAAATCCTAATTTAGGTTGGGAATCGCAGGAGGGATCTGCTAATAAGTGGTTGGTGCTTGTAAGCGTCATGATTGGGACCTTTATGGCTGTACTGGATTCTACGATCGTTAGCGTTGCTTTCCCAAAAATGATGGCCATTTTCGGTGTGAGCGTTGACCAGATTGAATGGGTTATGACCGCCTATTTGTTGGCTTTTGCCGTGGTTTTACCATCAAGTGGTTGGATTGCAGACCGGTTTGGCTATAAGTTTACCTATATTATGGGGCTGGCTTTGTTCACAATTGGATCATTTGCGTGTAGCCTTTCCGGGAATGAAAACCTTCTCATTGCATTCAGGATTTTTCAGGGTGTAGGAGCAGGATTCCTGATGCCGGTCGGGATGGCGATCGTTACCCGTACATTCCCACCCAAACAGCGAGGCGTGGCTTTGGGTTTTTGGGGCATTGCCGCCGCTGCATCAGTTTCTCTCGGACCGCTTTTTGGTGGATACCTGGTGGATAATTTTTCCTGGCATTCTATCTTTGACATTAATATACCGGTGGGGATTATGGGAATTATTGCTGTAATCATCATTCAGGATGAGTACAAAAACCACATCAGAGAGAAATTTGATCTTGGTGGATTTTTAACAATGACCATAGGACTAGGAGCTTTGTTGTTGGCTTTTTCTACCGGTAATTCCGGATGGAATACGGGAGGATGGACATCACCTTT
>CAZPPK010000246.1:0-2379 GCA_964588415.1 uncultured Lentimicrobiaceae bacterium | reverse complement strand
AACGTCCCATACTTTCCGGTTTAAACTCAGATCAACATTATAGCCATTCATATTCCATTGTTGGTCTGATACCGTATATCCACCGGTAACCTGGAAATTGTATTTGGATTGGGCAAAGGATTGTCCACCAAATATCATCATAATCAGGGTTAGCAAAGTGCTAACCCCGATTTTCTTACTGTTTTTGTTAATTTGCAACATGTGTCCAATTGACTCTGAAATAATAATAAAGCGCATCGGCCGATCTTACAGTGTATGGAACTCCGTTGACATTATGAACTATAAGATTACCATTCTTATCATGT
Organism: uncultured Lentimicrobiaceae bacterium; assembly: GCA_964588415.1. Classification (GTDB taxonomy): domain Bacteria; phylum Bacteroidota; class Bacteroidia; order Bacteroidales; family F082; genus Sulfidibacterium. Next base: position 2,074 of record CAZPPK010000246.1, on the reverse strand, counting down.
AATATACCTCCTACTACATGGGCAAGGAGGCTTCGGCGGGAGACCTGGTTGTTATACCTAAGTTTGTGACGATTAGCTTCTTTAATTTCAAAACTTGCGGTTTCAGTCGAAGAATATGAAACTTGTTTCTTTGTAGGATCCCAACCTATTTTCACAGTTCCTTTAAGGTCAACACTCGCTAGTGAAGGCCATCTCTGTTTGGATATAAGCACAAATTGTTCCGCATTTTCGTGCTCCTGCCAATCGTCATCCCAAATAATATTTGCAGCCACCCAAATACCGTATTTTGCATCATAGTGGGAAATCTTCATTTGCTTCAAGTCAAATTGTGATGAACTTGGAATCAGATCACCAGAAGAACCAAATTCTAAATTTCCTGATACCCTCCAAATTTGGATCAGTGAAGATCCGCCTAACCAACCTCTATAGCTATGTGTTAATGCAACTTTTGGAATAGTTACTAAAACTATATCAGCCTCCGGTACCTTTGTATAATCGATGTTTGTGGTCAACCATTTGGAAGTTGGTTCAAGGCTGCCGGTTCCGCTTCCTGAACTTCCATTGGTATAGTCTGCGGGATCAATAGGACGTATCAACACGGTAGGATTATATGCTACATATTTTTCGTCAATATTATTGACAGGTTGAGCAGGAGCCATTTTAAGATTATTCAAAGGCATCATTTCTCCGTTGCTTAGCGTATCTTCTGTCAGCGGATCCCATGTTACAGTTACCTGTGATACAGAATCCCAGTTGAATTCTTGTCGGTAAGGAAGGTAAATTTCCAGATTCTGTTTAGCGAGCACTTGCTTTAAAGAATCCAATTCGTCCCCAATTGAATTAGAACTCTTCAGATGGGGAAGACTTTTCGTCAGAATTGGATATTTATTTGGATTTGAAGAAACTGCACTTAGAAATGCTTTAGCAAACAATGACTTGTTTACCGGAGCGCTTTTCAAATCCTTGGCAAACCCTTTGTTTAAAAGAGTTTTCTCATATTGTGTTGTATGAGCATTATCGCCGAGTAATGCGGCGAGCGAAATCGCTTCAGAATTATCATTCTTTACTTTTACCAGTTCAACCAAATAATTTTTCACAGCACTGTTTTTCATCGCTTTACCGGTAGCCAATGCTACTTCCTTCATTAAAGCGACTTGCTTTACTTGTTGGGGGGTTAATTGGTTTTCCGTCTTGCTGGTAGTTGTCAGAGAATTTTCTTTCTGACAAGACGGAAAAGCCAATATCATTAGAGATAAAATAAATATTCCTATAAATGTTTTTTTCATTGCGTTGATTTTAAAAAGTTTTATACGAATTAGTCTTGTTTTTTAGGGCAAAACAATAAAACTCGTCTTTTCCGTTGTTGACTCAACGTCTGAACAGCCCGTTTCTAAAACCAGCAGTCAGAAAAAGAATATTTAGCTATTTTTGCATACAACCTCCTTTCTTTGAATATGTATTATTATTCGCATGATACGTTCATATCAATTTAAGGAGGTTTTTCTTCCTCCCTACTACTTTAGTATGTTATGAAATCCTTGAGATCGAATTTGGATCGAAAGGATCTTTCATTTTGGTTTTTGGTTTTACAAAGTTATTAAAAAAAAAACGAGAAAAGCAAACTTTTTAGATTAATTTTCCAATTGAACTTACGATTAGATACCGAAATAAATTTATTTTTCCCTGTATTTCGGTTAGTTACACTTATTTGAAGGAAGCAGGCATAGATCCTTTTATTGACTCTGCTCTGGTTCAAAGCTTTGTGAAAGATGGCAGTGACAGGGCCTTGCCGATTAAGCAGTAATAGTACACTGATTTTTTGCTTTAAATTAATCAGTCATTTTAGGGCGGGTTACAAATCCGAATGAGCACGGGGAGCATACAGGTAAAGAATTAATAAAACTTTCAAGCGTCTCAGGTTTGAACACAATTTTTTTGTCTTCCCCTTGCAAAGATCCCATGTCTGCTGTTACGCAGACCCGAAGATAGAGATTCCCACCATTCAAAGAATAAAGACTAATAATGCGAATCAAGGGTTAAAATATCAGACTAATAAAAGCAGCAGCGATCTTAC
>CAZPPK010000245.1:0-2422 GCA_964588415.1 uncultured Lentimicrobiaceae bacterium | reverse complement strand
TCCATAGAACAAAGATAAAAAATTGTGTAGCAACTAAAAGTCTTGCACTAAAGTGTATAGTTTTAACTAACGATTGTGACCAATAAAAAAGGTTCAAGTATGAAAGTAAACTATTTCCAAATGATGCTTTGTTCTTCATTTTGTTTTTTCAAAATGAATACAAATCTCATCCCCAATGCTTTCTCTCAATGACCGGTAAGTTTCCTTTAAAGCCTGTCGGCACTCACCAAGATTCATCCAGCGAGCTTCTGTGATTTCCTCTTCAAGCTGGGGTTTTAGATCTCCTTCAAAAGATGTTTCCATAAAGAACCAGAAAGTTTTCTTCAGATACCACTTTTTTTTGTGCGGGTAGATGTGATAACTTGGTTTTAAAGCTTCTGAAATGTGAAGCCCTTTCACGCCTGTCTCCTCCTCTACTTCACGCAGAGCACAGTTTTCTACACCTTCCTCACCATCTATTTTGCCTTTCGGCAAATCCCAGATTCCCGACCTATAGATGAAAAGAACCTGATTGTAGCGGTTAAAAATTACACCTCCGGCGGCCTCCAGATAGTGGAACATATCTTTGAAATCCACTTCCATTTGCCTTAGGTCATAACCATAAGTATATGTATCACTCCGATTATCATCATTTACCCATGTAATAACAAAATCATGGAGCTCAGTCTTATTTTTAATCTCCATTATCCCTTTTTTGGAATCATTTGTCTTTTTATCAAAGGAAATTAGACTATTCTTAAAATATATATTAACCATCATTTCTAATTCTTAAGGCAAAAATACAATGTATTTCATACTAAAAACCCAAAAAGCAAATAGATATAATCTGATCGAAATTATTCCTAAATTTCATTCCAGGAAAGATTTTGACAAAGGTGCTTTGACAAAATTGGCGGCATTTCTGATCGCTAATAAATTATTTTAAATTTATTAGGATATAAAAGAATTTATTATACTTTTGTAAGCAATTACTTACATGAAATGGAACATCAAAAAACAGACATCCGGCAGGAACAAATTAAACTGGCAGTTCTGGATATTATCTATACTGACGGATTAAAGAATTTGTCTACCCGGAATTTGGCTGATAGGATCGGCATGAGCGAAGGAACTATTTTCAGGCATTTTAGAACAAAACAGGACATCATTCTTTCAATTATAAAAGATGTGCAGACAGATTTCATAGGAAACCTGCGCAAAATAGCTAACTCTGTGCTGAATCCACCGGAAAGATTAGAAAAACTTCTTTGTGCTACTGTGACTTACCTAACAGAAAACAAAGGAATTACTATGTTGATGTTTTCCGAAGCAACACAGAAAAACGACTCCGAACTGAAAAAGAATCTGCAAAATATTTTTAACAATCAAAAAACCCTGGTCAGTAAAATCATCCTGGATGGGATTGCTTTGGGAATTTGGGATGAAAGTACTGATGTAGAACAGATTGCAATGCTTTATATGGGAATACCGGTCGCACTAAACATCGAGTTAGTTTTTGGCGGTGGTGTATTTCATAGGGCAAATTTCTGTAGCCGGATGATGAAATTACTCTTTAAGATACTCAAAAAATAATTTTTTTGTACATAATGTAAGTGTTTACTCATTTATATAAAATTTGAATAGTGTTGCGATTTATCAGTAGCAAAAAACATAGTTACAGAATAACCTAAAATCCAAAAATGATACATTACTTAATTGCGGGCATTTCATTTGTAGCAGCTTTTATTTTCTCACTGGGTGGAATAGGCGCCGCCATCATCCTAATCCCAATATTAGTTTCGCTGGGAATTCCAATAAATATGGCGAAACCTGTTGGCTTGTTCTTCAACACTGTAAGCCTGTCGGGAGCCAGCATTACGAATATCAAAAACAAACGTCTTGACTTTAAAGTGGGTATTCCAATTATCATATTCTCCTTTCTGTTTGCAATTGTTGGAGCTTATCTTTCTCAATACATTCCTGAAAAAATCATATTACTATTATTTATAGGCTTTTTGCTTTTTTCAGGGTTCATGTTTTTGCTTCACAAAAAGAAAGGAAAAGAAATCTATCGAAATGACACCCCTTATTTTTCGCTTTCACTGATTGGGATATTTGCAGGCTTGTTGTCAGGCTTACTGGGTATTGGAGGTGGTGGAATTATATCGCCTTTGATGCTTATGCTGGGATTCAACCCTAAAAAAATAGCAGCCATCACTGCATTTGTGGTTCCCTTTTCTTCATTTTCCGGGTTCTTAACTTACTGGTCCATGGGAGTTGTTGACTGGAACCTTATCTTCATCGCTTCGGCTTCGGGAGTTGCAGGAGCTACACTGGGAACCATGTTCATGCATAAAAAGCTAAATCCACAAACCGTGAAAAAGATTCTGGCTGTAATTCTTTTACTGATGGCAGTAAAACTTCTTTTGAAAGTCTATTAATG
>CAZPPK010000244.1:0-2437 GCA_964588415.1 uncultured Lentimicrobiaceae bacterium | reverse complement strand
AATATTATTTTGATACGTTAAATATTTGAAATGAAAGATATCTATTTCAATTGGAAAATAAGATTAATGAGCCCGTGGGAAAGTTTAGCAGGCAAGCTGATACAAAATGATGGTTTTCGTTAAAAAGAAAAAGGCCGTCACAAAACCGGACGGCCCTTTTCTGAAATGTAAATAGAGTTTAGTGTTTACTACCGTTAAAGGTCATAGTTACCGTGCTAGTTCCGGTACTATCAGTAAATGGATAGTAAAAAGATCCGTTCATCATATCAAAACTTCCATACTGGCCATTTCCTGGATCATGTTGCGTATTAAGGAACTGCTGCCAGGCCGTCATGCCGGAACTTCCCATCATGGAACCCATCATGGAGTACCTGTAGCGTCCATATTGGTTATAAAAATTCTGGCCATTACTGCATAGCATTATCGAGTCTCCGTTTTGAAATAGTTGCATCACAAAAGTGGTGTCAAAACCCACGCTGTCGTAACAATGTATTGATACCATCGAATCATTAACAGGATCAACGTTAGCAACTCCGGTTGTTTTAAAGTTAGTTGCTGTAAATGAACCCTGATAGGTTCCCGCTACGGCTTTCGCAGAAAGGGTAGCCGGTTGAGGTGTTTTGCTGCAGGATGCCAGCAAAACAGTCAGTAAAATGGATATATTTAACAGAATAATCTTTCTCATTTTGATAGATTTTGTGTTCGTATTCAGTTACGAAACAATTAAAATAGGAACCAGAATTGTAGATAGACGGAATTATTGTCAGAAGCATTTCTATAAAAACCATCGTAATTTGTAACGGCCCCGTTGAATTTATTGTATGCCGTATAAATCAATGAAATTTTAGTGTTTTCCCACGGCAAATAATCAACTTGAGCTAAAATGCCATTGCTGTCCGGTGAACTGGTGCTGCTTCCCGAGACAGATGCAGGGGCATATATCACATTATCTGAATTGCCAGAATAGTCAAAATAGCCCAATGTAAATTTATATCCTGTCCGGAGATAAATGCTTGCATCAGCCTTAAAGGAGTTGATTTTATCTTTCGAAAATTGACTGTTCCCTGTGGCAAAACTAGCATCCAGATTTTGATTTTCAGCAACATAACTGCCGTGAACGGTAAATTGGCCCTTTGCAAATGAATACTCGTACTGGATGTCAGCACCAATATCTGTATAATTGTCTGTAGGGCCTGAAACTCCGGTTGGATATAAATGGGTGAAAAGCCCGAACGTACCAACTGACAAATAGTTTTTTGCCCATTGCTGCTGGTATGCAAATCGCCAGTAAGGGCTTAATTCTTTAATAATCATCATTGAAGAATTATCCGGAGGTAATGTTTCGCCGAACGGCGCTGACCTGTAAACGCTGAAATCCAGGTAAATATGGTTGTTTAATAGTCCGTAGGCACCGGCACCCAATACTCCCATAAGACCTCCTTCAACCAATGTTCCGGCAGTTGGGGCAGGGGCCACACCTGAAGATGAATATGGATAACTCCAAGGTGAGGCAGTATTCCATACATCCTCCATCATTGGTGCATTGTCAAGAGTCACACCATATAAAAACGGCGTTTTCCCCATCTGGGTTGTGTTAGAATAGCGAATGTCTAACATGTCTAACCCGAAAGTTCCACTCCCATCATCCATGGTTACCTGGATAAATGAACCCATGTGTGGAGTAATTTGGCCTCCATAGTATAAACTTGTTGCTTGAGGAAACTCAACATCATTATTCTGGGTTCCGGGAAGCGCTTTTGCCATGTGGGTAAAACCGGTTTTAAACATCAGCGATAAGGGGGAAATGCTGAGAAGCCGTAATGCTTCCCGATTGGTTTTTTTATTGGTGGATGCCTCCTTTTGGCTAATGGTTTTTATGTTGGTCATGGTGTATCCATTTAATTTGAATTGCCTTCCAAAAGATGTTAATTCAGGGAAGATCGTGTGACAGGCTGCACAAGATAAACCCGTTTGCCTTGCAAAACTTGGAATTGCTTCGGCAGAAAAGGGAGTTGCCATAAAGGTCATAATTAGGGCAAGAATACCGAAAAGTCCGATATTTCTTCCGGCAGAAAAAGAACCGTTTTTGCGTTTTTTCAAATAATAAAACTTCTTCATTTTTTTTGAGTTTTAGATAATGTAATTAATTATAAATGATTGTTATTAAAACGAATAACCATATTTTCAAATTTTCTTTCTGTTAAGGCTTTTTATTCGCTTTCCGGTTTAATACCTTGAGGTTTGCCCCGAGGATTATTTACTTTGGAGGCTTTTGCAGGAATTTTATCCGTATATTTTCCTTCTTTATCATAGGCCCAGATGGCTACGAAAAGGATGATGCCGACAACCCAGTAAACAAATGTTGGGATTGGCAAAGAGTCGCCTTTAGCATAGGAGTGCAGCCCTCCCAGATAATAATTCACACCAAAGAACGTCA
>CAZPPK010000243.1:0-2450 GCA_964588415.1 uncultured Lentimicrobiaceae bacterium | reverse complement strand
TGAAAAACCAATTAAAAATTAAGATTTAAGCTGTTATGGTAAAATTAGCAAGATATGAAGCTGGCTTTTTTAAAGCGCTCTCTTATAATTTAGATGATGTTCAATCAGATTTTACCCGAAGTGTGGGCTTATGTATAAACACAAGAAAGGACCTGGAAGATCCGCAAAAAAACGCCGATTGCAATTTTATATGATGATATTCCTGTCGGATTTTTTGTTTTAGACTCTGGTGGCGATAAATACAGGTTAACGGAGAATCCAAAGTCCATTTTAATCCGTTCACTTTCGATAAACCCTGAATATCAAAATAAAGGAATTGGAAAAGAAGCCATGAATCTTGTTTCAAAATTTGTCGAAGATAATCTCAAGGGTTTTGAAGAAATGGTACTGGCCGTTAATTTTAAAAATGAAGGTGCCTACCGCGTTTATCTAAAATCCGGCTTCATTGGCTGTAAAATAGTTGATGGCAGAAAAGGGCCACAACATGTTTTAGCAAAAAAGATTTGATAAGGTGAAAATAATAAGAAATTGAACGGGCACATAACATTAGTTTTTCCCAAAAATAATTTCAAAAACAAAAAATACTGACAGATATCCCCTATATTTGCATCCCGGTAACTGAAATCTTTATTCATGTTAACGGTAAACAAATTCTTCATTTCAAGGCTGGTTACTTTTCACATTGAAAAGTATTTCCGCGTTTCCAGACGACAAGAGTCGTCTTTTTTTATGCCCAAAATTCACCAAACTCCATAAATCATGATCCATTTAAAAAACCGAAGTCTGGTTTCCATTACCGATTACAACAAAGAAGAGATCATCAAAGTTCTCGACATTGCTGAAGATTTTGAAAAAAATTCAAGGCAAAAGATTCTTAAGGACCATGTGATCGCATCTTTATTTTTTGAGCCTTCTACTCGTACGAGGCTAAGCTTTGAAAGTGCAGTCCAATACCTGGGGGGCAGTATCGTTGGCTTTGCCAGTGCGGACACTTCCAGTGTCAAGAAAGGAGAATCACTGAAAGACACGATCTTAACAGTAAGTAATTATTCTGACCTTATTGTGATGAGAAATCCACTGGATGGCAGTGCCCGCTTTGCAAGCGAAGTTTCACCGGTTCCCATTATTAATGCCGGAGATGGCGCCAACCAGCATCCGACACAGTGCCTTCTTGATCTATATTCTATCAGAAAAACTCAGGGAAGCCTTGAAAATATCCAGATAGCGTTGATTGGTGACTTAAAGTACGGACGGACAGTACATTCACTGGTACAAGCACTTAGTTTGTTCAATGCCACTTTTCATTTGGTATCCCCCGAGAGCCTGAAGCTTCCGAGTGCCGTCAAAAAATGGATCAAAGATGCAGGATTGGAATATTTCCAGTATACCGAACTCTCTGATGTAATTCCATTTGCCGACATCCTTTATATGACCCGTATTCAGGGCGAACGATTCCCAGATCCCATGGAATACGAGCAATTAAAGAATTCTTATGTCCTGGAAAACAAAATGCTTGAGAAGTCCAAAGACAACCTCAGGGTTCTGCATCCACTACCAAGGGTCAATGAAATCAGTGAAGACGTTGACAGCAATCCCAAAGCATATTATTTCCAACAAGCCCAAAACGGGGTTTATGTGAGACAGGCATTAATTGCCGCTATTTTAGGTTTGAAAGAATAAGAAACCTGTTGTACAAACTTTCATTTTCCTGAATAAAATTTAAAGAAATAATCATGACTAATAAAAGAACAGAATTACAAGTTTCAGCCATTCGCAGCGGCACCGTTATTGATCATATCCCATCGGAAAATACGTTCCGGGTTTTCCAGATCCTAAATCTTGAACATGTTAGAGATCAGGTTTTTTTGGGAACCAATCTTGAAAGTAAAAAACTGGACAAAAAAGGGATTATTAAAATCAGTGGAAAATTCTTTGAACCTTCTGAAATTAATAAGATTGCACTAGTAGCCCCGGATGCTACGCTGATTGAGATCAAAGAATATGAAGTTGTTAAAAAAGGAAAGATTTTTCCACCCCAAACCATTGATAAAATCGTGAAATGTGCCAATCCTAAATGTGTGACTAACAATCAGAATATTGAAACAAAATTCAATATTATTACTGATTATCACGGGAAAGCCAAACTATTTTGTCACTATTGCGAAAAGACTATAGCTCAAGAGGATATATGGTTTGTATAAACCTTTTTACTATCAGTATTGATTTTTTATAAGTCTGAAACATCCAATGCTCCCGAATGAAAAAACACCCTCTCAAACAGCGAATTGAAGAAGGCGAAGGATTGCATCTGGATTTTAAATTTGAGATTTCAGATGCCCCCAAAATTGCCAGATCATTGGTTGCTTTTGCCAATACGGATGGAGGATCTTTACTCATCGGCGTGAAAGATAACGGTGTATTGCGTGGGGTTACTTCAGAAGAAGAATATT
>CAZPPK010000242.1:0-2459 GCA_964588415.1 uncultured Lentimicrobiaceae bacterium | reverse complement strand
GGCCCACTATTGGCTTTCTGTGAGATAAATCTTATATCGAACTCAGGTTAATAAATTAAAGTATCTTCCGATAAGAATTGGATTAATTTTGTCTTATGGAGAAAGTCAAAAATCAGAAACGGGCGTACCTGTTGGCGCTGTTGGCCATCTTGTTTTGGTCAACCATTAGTTCTGCGTTGAAGATCACGCTGCGTTACATGGCTTTCGACCAGATGTTGCTTTGGTCAGTCCTGAGCGGGATCTTTTTTCTGGCAATCATAAATCAGTCAGGAAAAAACGCCTTAAAACTGAATAAGCTTTCCCGCAAGGATTTTTTGTCGTCGGCCATCATGGGATTCTTCAGCCCGTTTATGTATTATCTGATCCTTTTTAAAGCTTATGATCTCTTGGAGGCACAGGTCGCCGGAGTACTGAATTACACCTGGCCCATAGTGCTGGTTTTGCTTTCCGTACCGATGCTGAACCAAAAGATTTCCTACAAAAGCTTGATGGCAATCAGCATCAGTTTTCTGGGGATTCTTCTCATCAGCACTCAGGGCAATTTCCATACTTTTCATGTTTTGAATCCTTTAGGCGTTGCACTTGCAGTCGGTAGCGCGTTTTTTTGGGCACTTTACTGGATCTTTAACATGCGCGATCACCGCGAAGACAGCGGAAAGATCTTGTTAAACCTGATATTCGGATTCGTTTATCTGATGATATATTTCATCGTTCTGGGAAAAGGGCCTGTACTTCCGGGCGTTAAAGGTTTGATGGGAAGCCTGTATATTGGATTGTTTGAAATGAGCTTTACTTACGTAATCTGGCTTAAGGCGCTGAATTATTCCAAAAATGTGGTCAGGGTCAGCAACCTGATTTATCTGTCTCCGTTTATAGCACTGTTCTGGATTCAGGAAGCAGTAGGGGAGACCATTCACCTTTTTACCGTTACCGGATTGGTATTGATTGTTTTGGGCATTATTCTTCAGCAAATCGTACAGAGAAAAGAAGATCGCATGACTCCTGAAGGGAAATAAGGCCAACGAATTTTGTAACTTCGTCAGCCGGAATTAGCATTGATATCCCACAAGGGTTATGGTATAAATTTAAATTCTTTAATGATGAGTACACTGACACAAGAAATGAAAGACATGATCGCCACACAGCAATGTTTTATTGGAACCGTCAACCCCGATGGCACGCCCAACGTGGCGCCCAAGCGCTCAACAAGGGTGTTTTCCGATGACTCACTGATGTTTACCGAAGGTACCGGCGGTGCAACTTATGCCAACATCAAAAGGGGTTCCAAGATTTCTGTTTCCGTGGTAAACCGTGAAATTCTTGACGGTTTCCGGTTTAACGGAGATGCAATACTTTTTGAAGATGGCGAGTTGTATGAAAACACCGCCACTATGTCTCAGAAAATGGGCATGCCCAAGCCCAAGGCTGTTTGCGTGATTAAGATCTCTGAAATCGATTCTCTGAAACCCGGTCCTATGGCTGGCAAAAAAATTGCTTAAGCTATACGAATATTTGAAACAGGGCACTAAAAATTATGAAAATGAGGTTCCTTTCCCGAATGCCGATGCCATAAACCGGCTTTTACCAATTCATCTTTGTCGTGGGCAAAGTTGTTTATGTCGCCATCGTATATAATTTCGTGATTTTCAGAAAGAACAATAACCCGTTTGGCAATTTCTCTCGCTAATTCCATATTGTGAATCGCCATAATAAGGGTTGAGTCCAAAGAATTCAGGAAGTCGATAAACCAACCAGTCGCTCTCGGATCCAGTGAAGAAAACGGCTCGTCCAACAGTAAAAGTTCAGGTTCCAAAATGAGTATTGAAGCCAAAGCAATCCTTTGTTTTTCACCACCGCTCAGTTTTACGGGAGATTTGTCTAACAAACCCGACAAGTTTAGTTTTTCAGCCCAATAATTAACTTTTTCATCCAGGTTCTTTTGTTGAAGTTGTTTTAATCCAAAAGATAACTCCTCATAAACACTCGGGTTAAATAACATGATATCAGGATTTTGAAACAATAATCCCACCGAAGTCCGGAATTCTCTTCTGAAATCTTTATCTTTTAGACTTTGTTTCGTGAGTTTACGTTCCTCAAATAATATTTCACCTTTTTGAGGAAAAATCAATCCGTCCAGCAGTTTTAACAAGGATGTTTTTCCACTACCGTTAACGCCAAATAGTGCAATCTTCTCGCCCTTTGATATGGAGAAGCTTGCATTTTTCAACACCCAATCTTTTGTGTACTTAAAATATACGTTTTTAACTTCGATCATAATATGGTTCTTGAATTTATTGCCTGTGTTATCTCTTTTGAATTTTCCATTGTTTTCTTGATAAACAGGCTAATCTGATATCCCAGAATGTGATAGGAATTTATTAATGTAATTTTCTTTACTATTCTACTATCCAATGCCTGTTTCATTTGCTCGTAAGTTGTCAAGTAATTCATAATTTGAC
>CAZPPK010000241.1:0-2468 GCA_964588415.1 uncultured Lentimicrobiaceae bacterium | reverse complement strand
AATCGCCCCAAGGGGCGGGGAATTAATCCCTTGTCCGCCTCAGGCGGATTAAAGCAATTAGTTCATAATTCACGAAACTGCCATGTTTGCAAATTACTCCATCTTGCAGAGGTTGAATACATTCAGAAAATATCGGCCATGATCAATGAACCAGACGGCCGTAGTTCGTATCTTCATTCGCAGGGAGCATGCCTTAGGCATCTCGGGATGCTTATGGATACGGTTCAGACAGCTGAAATCCGTGAGTTTCTTTTAACCAATTCTGCCCAACACTTTGAGGAAGACGCGGAAGATATGCGGAGTTATGCCTTGAAATATGAAGCTCTGCGCCGCTCATTACAGGACAGCAACGAAGTGGATGCCTACCGGAGAGCCATAATACGTATAGTTGGTGGAAGGGGAGTTCATGTGCCCTGGGCAGAAGATGGAGATGTATGATAACCCGAAATTGAAAAAGCGATTAACAAAATACATGCTTTTGCATTTGCTTTTAATGTGTTTCGTGAAAATAGCATAACTAATTAGTTATCTCATAAAAAAATCACTGTTGACCGGTTAAATTAAACAGTAAATGCTTAATTCATGTTATATTGTCCGCGTTCGTAATACTTGAAACAATAATAATTTCCAATAAATAGGGTCCAACTTCTAAAATAAATTTCAATGAAAAAAACTGACTCGGATAGTACTTCGCTTGTTCCGTTTGTTCCGATGAACCTTGCAAAAGTCACGGTTTCCATCGACGTAACGAATAAAATACTATTCGAGCGGGCTGAATATTATTTTAACCAAGGCTTTGTAAAATATGATTTGAAAGATTTCCCGGGAGCTATTGCCGATTTTACAATGGCAATAACAATTGTTCCGGATTATGCCCAAGGCTATTATTATCGCGGCGTTTCGAAGTGCGATTTAAAGGAATATGAAGATGCCATTAATGATTATACAAAGGCAATAGAAATTGACCCGTTTTTTACCCTTGCGTTTAACAACCGGGGTATTACAAGGTATGATTTAAAGGATTACCGGGGAGCTATCGAAGATTATACAAAAGCTATAGAAATTAACCCGAAATTTGCCTTTGCTTTAAATAACCGTGGAGTTGCAAAATTTGATTTAGGTAAATACCTGGAAGCCATTGATGATTATACAAAGGCAATAGAAATTAACCCTGATTATGCCAATGCATATAACAATCGCGGTGACGCAAAAAAAGCCCTCGGCAATCCCGGGGGTGCCTATATTGATTTTCAGCTTTACAACAATTTAAAAAACAATAATTCTGACTAAAACTATAATGAGAAATGCAATATATAAAGGATTTTCCGCCACTATTGCAAAAATTCAAAAACTCGTTTTGCCTAAGCGAGGCGCGCTCTCCAACACAGGTCCGGAGATAACCGGATTAAAACAGGAACTCAAAATCCTTGAAGACCAGCTTCATACCACTGATAATGAAAAGATTGAGTTGGAAAAACTTTTGTCCGATTTCCAATATCGCCATTCCTCTGAACTTGGTGCTATATTGTTGGAAATACTAAGGTTACGAATGATTTTATATCGAGTAGATCAAACGAAATATGAAGATGCTAAAAGAGATGAAGAAAAGTACCGCGAACAGGTTCACTTAGATAGAAAAAAACTAAAGCTTCAGCTAAATGATGAAGAAAAGAAAGAACTGAAAAAGAAGTTCCGTAAAGCAACACTTTTGTGCCATCCCGATAAGGTGAGCGAAAAACTTAAAAACGCGGCACAGGGAATGTTTATCAGGTTGAAGAAAGCGTATGATCTAAATGACCTGAAACAGGTTTCTGAAATTCTTGCTTACCTGGAGAAGGGCAATTACTTTAAATCAAATTCAGACACCGTTTTGGAAAAAGAATTGTTGATAGCGGAAATTAAGAAACTTCGCACACACATAAAAACACTGGAAAATGAAATAATATCGATAAAGAACAGTAATACCTATAAAACGATAATTGCCATTGATGACTGGGATGTATATTTCAGGAATATGAAAGCCAAACTGGAGAGAGAATTGGAAGAAATAAAGAAACAAATTGGGTTATGAGATAGAAAAATCAAGATTCCGATTTATTGAAGTTGTCTAAAGTTGCCATAATAAAATAACTAAAACAGGGTTACTACTCAGCAGGTTTATATGTTGAAAATCAAATAGATACATTTTTGTTAATAATTTTTTCGATTTCATTAATTGATTGTATTTCAGATTGATACCAAAATATATCAAGTTAAAACGGAAAATTTTATAAAAATAAAAAAGAACTAACAAATTGAATATTAATAAATTAAACCTGCTGAGTAGTAACAAAACAGGTAAGCGTCGGTAGTATCCTAAAAAGTGTGTAAACGGCAAAGTTATCCTGATTTCTTTTAAAGGATGATACCTAAGTAGTCGATCCTTACCAAGCAAAATTTAAGTCAAATTGATTTTGACTGAGTAATAT
>CAZPPK010000240.1:0-2483 GCA_964588415.1 uncultured Lentimicrobiaceae bacterium | reverse complement strand
AACTTCTTATATCCGCATCAAATATACCGTTTATACTAAACAAGGTCAGGATAACAGCATGTTTGGGTTGCTTTTGTCTTTTTCTATTATTTGTTTTATTGCTGCGTCCAACGGACTCTGGATGCTCAAAATGTCCTTGCGACTTACATGGGTATAAATCATGGTGGTCTTCGGACTGCTGTGTCCCAGCAATTCCTGAATGTAGCGAATGTCCACACCGTTCTCCAACAGGTGTGTGGCAAACGAATGCCGTAATGTGTGGGGCGTTACCCGCTTTTTTATCCCCGAAAGCCGGGCTGAGCGCTTTACGATGGAACGTACACTCTCTGCGCTGTATTTTTCATAAGGTTTGCCCTCAATAAAATACTTTTGTGGCCGGTATGTGGCCAGATAGTTTTTCATCATGGGCAAAAAACTCTCCGCAAAAATAACCACGCGGTCTTTCCTGCCTTTTCCGCTCCGGACAAAAACTTGCCGACGCTCCGTGTTGATGTTCGATAACTCCAGATTTAATAATTCGCTGATACGCAATCCCGAAGAATACATCAGCGTGAGCGCCGCCCGGTGTTTTAGGTTGCGCGTATTGATGAGTAACCGCAAAATCTCTTCTTTGGATAAAACCGTTGGCAACATCATTGTCTTGCGCGGTCGTTCCAATGAGAAATTGTCAATTTGCAATTGTGGCATGTAAGCTTTCAATTGCTTCACGGCGCTGATAAATTGCCGCTGACTGTTCACTGAGTAATTAAACGGAACCAGAACATCTTCACAAAAAAGTTCCACATCCCGATTATTAATGGCATTTATGTCTTTGTTTTTCAGGTAGTCGAGAAAATCGGCAATGAAAGTGGAATAGGTGTACACAGTGCTTTCACTGTACCTTTTTCCGTGTAAAAATTTAATGAACCCTTGCAGGTGTTTTTGGGTGCTTTCCGAAATATTCCTGCTTTTCAGCAATCCTTTCCGGTTAATGGCGGGCATGTTCCGGGTTTTGTCCGTTATTTGTGCCATTTCCTTAAAATGTACCTTGATTTTTTCAACCATCCCCGGCGTATCCTGGAAATACCAACTTTTCTTAGACGCACTCCAGCGATGACCTTCCAGCTTTTTCAAATGGTCAATAAGCGGCTGGTTATAGCGAAATCTTACAAAGATGCGAATCTGCCTTTTGTGTACAATTTTTTCGATGGTAATTTGCTGTAAGGGCATTTTTCATAAAAGTTGCTGTAAAGTTAACAACTTTTCCGGAAAATGATAGAAAAGCTTGTTTTTTTGCAAAACAATATTCTGCGGCGAATAACGGACGTAATCCCTGCAAAGCTGTGTTTAAAATATCACGAAACAGCAAGTCCCTCCTCAACAGCTTGCGTCAACATCTTTTTACGCATAACCGCCATTCGCCAAATAAGCAGCAGGAGCGAAACAACCAGCATGATATTGCCTGAAATCGGCCAGCACCGGTCCCCGGCTGCTGCCTTCGGCAAAAAGTTTCGTAACAGCATCCATCATGGGCGTGGTGGGAATGAGGGCTGCCAGCCACTGAAGCGGCACCGGCATGGCTGCAATGGGCCATGGATATTTCGGTTCTAACAGTGCCATTTTAAAAGATCAGGTAACTTGCCTGTCTCATCAAAAAGAGAGATATGGCTAAAAAACTTGATCCGATGGATTTAAAACAAATAATACAATTACACCTTGAGGGTTTAAGCAACCGGGGAATAAGCAAAACATTAGGCATTGGCCGCAATGCCATTAACAACTACATGCAGCTGTTCACGAGCTGCGATATAACATTTGAGGCTCTTTTAGAGTTAAGAGATTCAGAGTTCAAAGAACTGTTTTCCAGCAAGACGACCATTAACAACGATCGTTACAATCAGCTAATGCAGTACTTTGAAAAAGTATAATACCCTGGGAAAACTGTACCAAGAGTTTAATTGAATATATTAGTAAATTAAATTCTTAGAAAGATGAAAAGGACACGAAGAAAATTTGGAGCGGAATTCAAGGCAAGAGTAGCCATTGAGGCACTAAATGAACACTCAACACTGTCAGAACTGGCAGAAAAGTACGAACTACACCCTAATCAGATATCTCTGTGGAAGCAAGAGTTTATTGAAAAATCATCTATGATATTTGAGACAAAGAATAAGTCAAAAGAGTCGTCGAAAGTGCCGGATCCAGATAAACTTTACAGCAAAATTGGACAGTTAGAGATGGAAAATGATTTTCTAAAAAAAAACTTGAAAAAGCTGGGACTATGATCGACATTAAACTATTAACCGACCAATCCAGGTTAAGCTTACGCAAGCAGTGCGAGCTTTTGGGGCTTCCACGTTCAACATATTATTATACCCCCAAAGGAGAATTGCAGGAAAACCTGACAATAATGGAGCTGATGGACAAACATATTCTGGAAGAACCAACAGCAGGTGTTTTGACCATGCAGTCGATGTTAAAAGACCTGTCAATAATTGTTTCAT
>CAZPPK010000239.1:0-2507 GCA_964588415.1 uncultured Lentimicrobiaceae bacterium | reverse complement strand
GGGTTCTTTTTTAAAAATCGTATTTTTGTTACTCAAAAGGTTGATTCTACCGGAGCCCTTTTTTAAAACTAAAACGTTTAGGACAGTATTGAATAATATTTTAAAGGGACGATATAAATCAAAATTTAGAATTATTTCATTTAAGTATTCCTTATTTAAAGAATAAAGAAACAAATATGCTTCTCCAATTATGCATATGTTTGGTATTAATTGCATTACCTGCTGGGTTCTATCTCTAACAATACAAAAGATATGCTTTAAAAATGCACTATTGGGTTCACATCATTGATATTAAGTGAGTCTATTAATATAAAAATCGTCCACTATTTGTATATTCGCCCCTTCATAAAATTGGACAAGCATGAGCAAAATCTCAAGAGCATTAAAGAAATTCCCCCGGGTATTCTGGGTTGCCAACACCATGGAGCTGTTCGAAAGATGGGCTTGGTATGGCCTGTTTGCCGTTCTGGCTTTGTATTTGACAAAATCCACCGATACAGGCGCATTGGGATTTACCCAGACACAAAAAGGAACCATTATGGGCACTGTCACAGCGATTTTGTATCTGCTGCCCATTGTCACGGGCGCCATTGCCGACCGGTTCGGATACAAAAAAGTGCTGATCCTGGCCTACATCGTACTTTCTTCGGGATACTTTATGATGGGGAAATTTACGACTTACGGTTATGTTTTCTTTGCGTTTCTTTACGTTGCCCTGGGAGCAGCCATGTTTAAGCCCATAGTTTCGGCTACCGTGGCAAAAACCACCGACAAAGACACCAGTTCGATTGGTTTCGGTATTTTTTATATGATGGTGAACATCGGCGGCTTTTTAGGTCCGATCATATCTTCAAAAATGAGAGTGGTTGCCTGGGATCATGTTTTCACTATGTCCACCGTTTCCATCCTGGTAAATCTTTTGCTTGTGTTGCTTTTCTACAAAGAGCCCAAACGTGAAACGGTGTTTGAAACCAAAAAATACATCATTCTCGACTATCTCAATATTTTGTGGATGCTCATCACATCCATCCTTATCTTCCTGTTCTTTTTCACGAGTTTCCTTGTAATTTTTATCCTGGAATCTTTCATAGTATTCCTGCTTAAAGAAAGACTCAGCTTTAAATTTGTGGATTTAATCATCAAATTACCCATCGGTGAAGATAACAAGAAAATATTCAGGAACATTACGACTATTTTTAAAGATTCAAAATTCGTCATGTTCCTGTTGTTTATCGTTGGTTTCTGGACAATGTTCAATCAGGTTTTCTATACGTTGCCCAACTTTATCGATCAGTGGGTCAATACACAACCTTTGTTTAATTTCTTTGGTCATATCTGGTCGGGACTTACCTGGTTTTTTGGCCCCAATGACGGACGAAAAGTAATTGAGCCTGAAATTGTAATAAGCTTCGATTCCATGTTCATCATCCTTTTCCAGATCATGGTTTCCTCCATCGTGATGCGGCTGCGACCCATCAATTCGATGATCAGCGGGATTATCGTATCAGCCATCGGTGTGAGCCTTGCTTTTGCCACCCACAACGTGGCTTTTGTGGTGCTGGGCGTTTTCATTTTCTCGCTAGGCGAAATGGCTTCATCACCTAAGTTCACTGAATACATCGGTCTCATTGCACCCCGTGACAAAGTAGGGCTCTACATGGGCTATTCGTTCCTGCCTATGGCCATCGGGAATTATCTGGCAGGATTTCTCTCAGGAAGGGTTTACCAGACCATGAGCGACAAAATTTCTTTATTGCAGCTGGAAGCCGTCAAACGCGGGCTCCATATTCCGGCCATTTCAAAAGCCACCGACTTTACACAGAATGATTATATCGACAGGTTTAGTAAACTTACAGGCATGAACCATGCGCAGATAACGGAGTTTTTGTGGAAGCACTACCACCCCGCCAACATATGGATGGTCTTTGCTGTTATCGGGTTTATTGCTGTCGCAGGACTGTGGATTTACGACCGGTTTATTTTGGGGACAACCCGCCAGTAGGCTTAAGCCGGAGTTTTTAAGAATTACCTTTTCCGATACTCATATTAGACTTTATAATTATTTATGGTCCAAGCGGATGCTTGAACCATTATGAAATATATTTTACTGAAATTTAGCCATGAATTCTTCAGGAACAGGAAGTTTCTTTCTCGTATGATAATCAAAAAAGACGATGCGTGTTTTCGCCCGGGCAATCTCCTTTCCGTTGGATTTGTCAGTCAGCAAATAAAAGAAATCACAAGCTGCCTGTGTAAAGTCCCCAACCGTTACTGCAAAATCAATCACCATTCCGTAATAAGCTTCCAGCTTATAGACGATGACGGTATCGGCCTGAATCAGACCGGCGCCACAAACATCCATTTCACTGTAACCGTAGCTTTTTAAAAATCTTACTCTTGCTTCATGGATCAGGGTCAGAACAGAATCATTTCCAAGATGTCCTCCATAATTCAAATCGGTGATGCGCACCGGGATCTCCGTATGAAAATCAAATTTCTCCGGTAGT
>CAZPPK010000238.1:0-2528 GCA_964588415.1 uncultured Lentimicrobiaceae bacterium | reverse complement strand
ATCGCCCCAAGGGGCGGGGAATTAATCCCTTGTCCGCCTCAGGCGGATTAAAAATCGGTGTTCCTTGTTCTTAAATCAAAGGCTTCTTATACGTATCGGAATTCACTCCCACGTAACAAACCGGTATCCAAGCTTTGAAAAGTGTTCGAGGAACTTTGGCAGGACGTACAATACATTTTTTTCCGATTTCAGGCTGTCGTGAAATACTACTACATCGCCCGGCCTGGTTTTTTGGATGGCTTTTTTCAGACAGGTTTCAGAGTCATATTTCGAATCATAATCATGAGTGATTACAGTCCACATAACGATATGGTAATGATCTTTCAGTTTTTTTACCTGAGAAGATCTGATTTTCCCGTAAGGAGGCCGAAAATAATCAGAATGAACCATTTCATCGCAACGCTTTACGTTTTCGAGATACACTTCGTCGGGAGTCTTCCATCCGTTCAAATGATTAAAAGTATGATTTCCAACTTTATGACCTGCTTCAACAATGCTTTGAAAAGTGTCGGGGTATTTTTTGACATTATCTCCTACACAAAAAAAACAGGCCTTTGCATCAAATTGGGCGAGAATATTCAATACTTTTGGGGTGATGTCTGGATGAGGCCCATCATCAAAAGTTAAAAAAATTTCTTTTGATGTAACATGCTCTTTCCAAATAAGTTGCGGAAACAACTGATGCAAAAATCTGGGAGTTTGAACTTTCATTCTGACAACAATTAGAGGGCAAATTTATAAATGAAACCGGATTATAGCCAAAAGACAGCTACCAAAGATAACAGATAAATCATTCAAGGTTAAAAAGTAATAAAATGAAACGATTGGTATTATTAAGGCATGGAGAAAGTGCCTGGAACAAAGAAAATTGTCAATATATTTTTTAAAAAATTAAGGAAAAAAATAATGATTAAATTAGAGAAACTAGAAAATTTTCATGGGAGAAAAGGTCCACTTCTTCTGATAATAATGGATGGAATAGGTTTAGGAAAAAATTATGATGGTAATGCCGTATACCATGCTAAAACACCTATTTTGGATAAGCTTATGAATTCAAAATTTTCCACACAACTAAGGGCTCACGGAACAGCTGTTGGTTTGCCCACCAATGAAGATATGGGTAATAGTGAAGTAGGACACAATGCAATTGGTGCTGGAAGAATCTTCGCTCAAGGAGCAAAACGTGTTAATAAAGCTTTGGAGACAGGAGAGATTTTTAAATCGGATGTTTGGAGAAATATCATTGAAAAAGGGGAGAATGGTGGTACAGTTCATTTTATTGGACTCCTTTCTGATGGAAATGTTCATTCACATATTAAACATCTTTTTATTTTAGTTAAAAAATGTGCTGAGGAAGGAATAATAAATGTTCGAATTCACATGCTAGCAGACGGAAGAGATGTACTAGGAAGAAGTGCATTAAAATATATTGAAGAAACTGAAAAGGTATTAAAAGAGATTAATAAACATGGTTTCAATTATAAAATAGCATCTGGTGGTGGAAGAATGAAAGTTACAATGGATAGATATAATGCCGATTGGGAGATAGTAAAGCGCGGTTGGTATGCACATGTTTTAGGTATTGGAAGAAAATTTAGTTCTGCTGCTGAAGCTGTAGAAACAATGTATACTGAAGATGAAAAAATAATTGATCAGTATCTTGATCCTTTTGTAATAGTCGACGATAATAATAATCCTGTCGGCACTATTGAAGATGGTGATTGCGTCGTTTGTTTTAATTTTAGAGGCGACAGAGCAATTGAATTAAGCCGAGCATTTGATGAAGCAGCTTTTGATATATTTGACAGGCAAAGAGTCCCTAAAATTTATTATGCTGGAATGATGCAATATGATGGTGATTTATTAATACCCAAGAATTATTTAGTATCTCCACCAGAAATAGATCGTGTAATTAGCGAATATTTATGTTTAGAAAAAATATATTCCTTTGCCATTTCTGAAACTCAAAAGTATGGCCATGTAACTTATTTTTGGAATGGCAACCGTTCCGGTTATATTGATAAAGAGTTTGAAACTTACATTGAAATTCCTTCTGATAAGATAGAATTTGACAAAATTCCTAAAATGAAAGCGTATGAAATAACTGAGAAAACAATTCAGCTTATTAAATCAGGAAAATATAAATTTGGAAGATTAAATTATCCAAATGGTGATATGGTAGGTCATACGGGCAATTTTGAAGCTGCTGTTAACGCAGTTGAAGTTGTAGATAATTGTATAGGTAAGCTTTTAAGTATTATTGATGAAGAAGATGGAATAGCAATTATTACTGCTGATCATGGAAATTCAGATGAAATGTTTACGGTAAAAAATGGGGAAAGGGTTCCTAAAACTTCCCATACATTAAATCCGGTTCCATTTATTATTTATGACCCGGGATACAATCAAGAATACGAAATGGATAATATTAAAGATGCAGGGCTTACCAACATTGCTTCCACCATACTTAATTTACTTGGCTATAAAAAGGTTGAAGAATACGACCAATCTTTGATAAAATTTAATTA
>CAZPPK010000237.1:0-2543 GCA_964588415.1 uncultured Lentimicrobiaceae bacterium | reverse complement strand
ACTAGTTATCTTAGATACTGCAAACGGAACTATAATTAATCCTCCCACTCGCGCGCGAATCAGTCCGGCTGACAGATGCTTCGCGTGCTTTTATTAGCCCCTTTTTCATCATGTCACGCGTTTTGAAACGCGCGCCAGTAAAGTTATAGACTTTGCTGAAGCAGATAAACGAATCAGGCAGCACATTTGAGTCGCCTGTTCTTTTTGGTTTTATTTCTTTTCGCGATCCAGGAGTTTGTCTCCGGTTTGTTTTACAACTGTTTTGTAATAAGTCGAGTCGTAACCGGGCTGCTCCAGTTTCTGGTTCACATATTTGTATCCTTTTTGTGGTGGTACATCGGTTTTGATGTTGCCGTCCATATATTTCATAAACAAGTGATGATACAGGTTCACCCAGGTTTTAAAGGTCTTGGATGACATGCTGTTGCTGTATTGCGTCAGGAAATTTACAGCAAGTTTGGGATTTTTGGCATACAGTTTCTGTGCACCCGTATCAATGGCAGGCGTGTTGTCAATGAATTCCTGTTCCAGTTTGTTCTGTGCTTTTTCAATGTCAGGATGAATGCGGTCCCAGGCCGAGTAAGCAAAATTCTCCACCTGGTTAAAGATCCAGAAACCGGAAGTGTCAGACCATTTCATCATGCTGCCGTTTCCTACTTTAAAGTTCTCGGGAACCACATTGGTACAGGCATAAATCGGCATGTAAACAGTGCCGGAAGCATCGTCAACACCCCACCAGATAATACCGCCAATAGCGTCTGGCAGCCAGCTTCTCGACTGGGCCACAAAGGTAAATCCGGTTTGCTGGGTCGCTGTGGCGCGCTCATTCACATACTCTTTTCCGTTCACTTTCCAGGTAAGCGGCCTCCAACGGTAAGGGCAATGAAACGGACCGGCTCCTACATCTTTGCTCATATCAAGTTCAGTTCCTTCCAGGTGGTTGCGCATAGCGTGCATCATCTCCTGCAATGTTACTTTCTTGTCGGGCTTTACCCAAAGCGGCATGTGGTTGGTAGCATAATGGTTGATATTTTCATCGCCATTGGCAAGCTTTTTGGCGTGTTTTACATCGCCTTTTGCGTAGTCCCAATATTTATTCATTCCGGATTTTACATCATTGAACAGTGTCCATACACGGATCTCACAGAATCGTGCGGCTTCGAAATCCACAGGTGCATAAGTGTCAGAAAAAGAAAAATCCTTATCCGGACCTTTGAACCAGCCCATTTGGCGTGCAAAAGAGATCACATCGTCGGAATAAACAGTGTTTACATCTTTGTTGTTGATTTTATTGATGTCTTTGAAAGTAATGGACGTTTTTCCATTTGCCAACGGAAAGGTGGTGATGCGCGCTTCATTGGCATGCCCCGAGACATAACCGTCCGGAATACGGCGTGCTACCCAGACGGCTCCCGGCTCATCTTTTCCTTTTCCAATCATTTCCAGGATCCAGGCTTCGTTTTTATCGGAAATACTGAAAGATTCCCCTTCGCTGTAATAGCCGTATTTAGCAACCAGAGAAGTCATGATCTTAATGGCGTCGCGGGCTGAAGTGGCACGTTGCAATGCAAGGTAAATCAGGCTTCCGTAATCTACAATAGCTGAAGGTTGTTCCTGTAACGAAGCCCTGCCGCCAAAAGTGGTTTCACCTATGGCAACCTGATTTTCGTTCATATTACCGATAACATTATAAGTCCGGTGAGCCTGTTCGATTTTCCCAAGATATTTTCCTGTGTCCCAGTCGTAAACATCCATCATGGTTCCTTTGGGCCACACACCGGCTACCCAATGGTACAATTCCCCATAAAGCAAATGAGAGTCTGCATTGTAGGAAATCATTACCGAACCATCGGCGGAAGCCCCTTTTGTGACCAGATAATTGGTACAGGCAGATGCTTCTATTGACCCAAGGAAAAAGGCCATCAGGGACAAAAGAAGCGGCGTGATAAAATATTTTCTCATAGTCTTTAAGGTTAATTTTTTGTGTAAACAAAAATAAGGGTTTTTACTTGAAATTCCTGGTTTAGTTCAAATTAGAAATAGGATTACTAAAAGAAAATATTCGGTTTGTTTGAAGAAATGATATCAATGAGAAAGAAAGTCGAAACGTTCTTATGGGTCCTGAAAAACAGACGGGTGTGTCTTTTTATATTTCGGCCGTTGTACCTGCACCAGTAAACTCTTAACGGTACGATAAGGTCCTGTGGCGGCGGTAATTCTCATAAGCCACTTGGGGATGTTCCCGCCCAGATTAATTACCATCTCCAGACCAATTTTTATGACCCCGTTTTTTCAGGGGAAATTTCCATTGGCTGGTGGTAAAAGGAATACGGATATAATCAGGGTTTAGGTTTTGTTACGAAATAGTATTACTATTATTGAGGAAAAACCGTATAATTCCATTCTCCATGAAATGAATTCCGTACCATATTAATTTCCTGCAATTTCTTTTCACTGATTTTAATACCTGTTTTGTAATTATTTTTATCAATTTCGCATTCGACATCAAGCCCGGTTTTTGTTTTTGACGATAAAATTAGTTT
>CAZPPK010000236.1:0-2563 GCA_964588415.1 uncultured Lentimicrobiaceae bacterium | reverse complement strand
TTCGTCGAAGAGCTGCTATTGAACCCGTTATCGGACATCTAAAGAAAGACTTCCGGATGGAACAGAATTACCTGATTGACAATAAATCGCCGAAAGTCAATGCGATGCTTGCTGCAACAGGTTGGAATTTGAAGAAATTGATGAAGAAGTTGAAACAAGAACTTCTTTGGCTTTATTTTTCTTTGGAAAAAATCCTCAAGAAATTAATCAATCAAAATAATCCTGCTCTTAATTTCGGTTGATAAGGAGCGACTAAGTATGTACACAAAAAACATGACAAAAAAGATAAAAGCACCACAAAAAAGGTGGTTTAAATTAAGTCGGGGTGAGAGGATTTGAACCTCCGGCCTTCACGCTCGTAGCGTGACGCGCTAATTGTCAATATCAGAAAGGAACCTGCCTGCGCCACGTTTTTTAATTTTTTGTTCAAGTTGGACAGCCTGCGGCCTTGTGTCCACTTGAAAGATCTGTACGATTGTCCATGGGATACCGTTTTTGGTAGCTTTTGACTTGCCACTGTTGTGCTCCAACAACCGGTTACTCACATTATAGGATTGTCCGGTATAAAACCTATTGGTTTTTTGGCTTTTAAGTATGTACACAAAAAACATGACAAAAAAGATAAAAGCACCACAAAAAAGGTGGTTTAAATTAAGTCGGGGTGAGAGGATTTGAACCTCCGGCCTCGTCGTCCCGAACGACGCGCGCTAACCGGGCTGCGCTACACCCCGAAAAATTAAGGCTGCAAAATTAATAAACACTTGTCAATTAGCAAATATTTTATTCGTGAAGCTCAATTTTTGAAAGCCGAAGGAAAATCAAAGATTGTAAGTTGAACCCTGCCGGCGGTTACAGTATTTCGTATCGCATGTATTTTATTACAAAAGCCCTGTTTTTATATAGTATCAATATAATATCACGCGTTAAATAGTATTTTTGCAACGTTTTATATACATGATGGGTCGGATTCATGATGAAGGCAGAATCACTATCGGAAAGAATATTTAAAATCAAAAGTCAGTTTGATTTCACTTCGCTGGCGCTGGAAATATTTCAATTTCAATACAGAAACAACAAGGTTTATCAGCAGTTTGTTGATGCACTGGGAGTGAATTCTACCAATATTGACCGGATTGAAAAGATACCTTTCCTACCCATTGAATTTTTTAAAGGGCTTCAGGTTGTGAACGGTTCTTTTCAGGCGGAGACCATTTTCCAAAGCAGCGGGACAACCGGCATGCAAACAAGCAGACATTATGTGAAGAGCCTTGAGCTTTATGAAGAGAGTGTTTTGAAAGGTTTTAAGTTGGTTTTTGGAGAACCGTCAGATTATGTTTTTCTGGCTCTACTGCCTTCCTACCTGGAAAGGGAAGGCTCTTCGCTGGTTTACATGGCTCAAAAACTGATTGAGTGGAGCGGGGACTCAAGAAGTGACTTTTATCTGCACGATTATGAAAAATTATCGCAGGTGCTTATGCAGCTACATAAAGAAAACAAAAAAGTTTTACTGATAGGAGTCACTTATGCGTTGTTGGATTTGGCAGAAAAGTTCCCTGTCAACTTTCCTGATCTTTATTTAATGGAAACCGGAGGAATGAAAGGCAAACGAAAAGAAATGGTACGTGAAGAGCTTCATGCTGAATTGAAGAATGCTTTTGGCGTAAAACAGATCTATTCGGAGTATGGTATGACGGAATTGCTTTCGCAGGCGTACTCAAAAGGAGAAGGCCGGTTTGAATTGCCGCCTTGGATGGAGGTCCTTATGCGGGATGTGAACGACCCACTGACTATTCTTCCGGAAGGAAAAACCGGCGGGATCAACGTTATTGATCTGGCAAATATTTACTCCTGTTCATTCATTGCTACCCAGGATCTGGGAAAAATGCTGTCAGGCTCTGGTTTTGAAGTGCTGGGGCGTTTCGACAACAGCGATATCAGAGGTTGTAATTTGCTGGTACAATAATTTTAATCCGCCAGAGGCGGACAAGGGATTAATTCCCGCCCCTTGGGGCGATTAATGATCTCCTTTTGATACCCCGCTGCTCTGCGGCGGGGGTAGTTCATTTCCCAGAATCATTTTCTTTTTCTGATTTGGCGAATTGAAGGCTCCTAAAATTGGAATCTATTTATCTTTTGTATAATTTCACGGACAGAAATTAATTTGTATTTACCATAATCCTTATGGAGATGATGAGTAAGGATGATTTATTGGAAGCCATCGGTCTGATAGAAGAAGAAAATTACGAGGAAGCGCACCTCGTTTTACAACTTTACGAAACTCCTGAGGTTGCATGGCTCGTGGCCTGTCTTTATCGAAAAGAAGGAGATGAATGGAATGCCAATTATTGGTACGACAAAGCAGGAAGGACAATGCCTCCTTATAGCTTTGAAACGGAGATTCAGGAAATCAGAGATCTTATCGAGAACTTGTAAATAAAAAACTGTTCTTATGCACCTGTTTTTTCTAAAAACAGTTAGCGTTCAAGATGTATGCCCGAAAGGATTGAAATTTATTAGTGAAACTCTATTTTGAAAATCCGCGATAAGCGGAGCATTCGAAATA
>CAZPPK010000235.1:0-2596 GCA_964588415.1 uncultured Lentimicrobiaceae bacterium | reverse complement strand
TTTCGAATGCTCCGCTTATCGCGGATTTTCAAAATAGAGTTTCACTAATAAAAATCAGTGTTTACCCCACCCCTAAAGGGCGCACTGATTTTCAGTCACTTCCATCTTAGAGGATTAAGGGGTAAAAGTGGCTGAAAATCAAATCAAGACCTTTTTAGACCGGACTCAATAATTAATATGAATTTCTGCTTAGACAAACTTAAGTTATCGTTTGTTCAGCAATAACAAGAAGAAATCTTTAATTTTGTCCAAAATATAAACACTGATTTTTCTTAGCTATAGTGATAAACGATAACCCATGACCTTAATAAAATCCATCTCCGGTATTCGCGGAACCATTGGCGGCAAAGCCGACCACAATCTTACCCCTGTTGATGTTGTGAAATTTACAGCAGCTTTTGTGAAATTCCATCAAACAGGCAAAAACAAAAAAGACGTTAAAATCGTAGTCGGACGTGACGCACGCATCTCCGGGAAAATGGTTGAACAGCTTGTTATTTCTACCGTTTCCGGGATGGGAGGCTATGTAATCAATGCTGGTTTATCAACCACACCTACTGTTGAAATGGCGGTAATCAAAACCAAATCTGATGGTGGCATCATCATCACGGCAAGTCATAATCCCAAACAATGGAATGCGTTGAAACTGCTAAATGAAAGAGGCGAATTTCTTTCCGAGGATGAGGGAAATGAAATAATAACGCTTTCGGAGCAACTTGACTTCGATTTTGCAGAAGTCGATGATCTGGGAACTGTTGTTGAAGATCCGACTTTCATAGATCAACATATTGAAGATGTATTAAAACTTCCTTTAGTAAAAAAGTATCTTATCGCATCTTCCGGCTTGAAAGTTGTGGTGGATGCGGTAAATTCAACCGGAGGGATTGCCATTCCAAAATTGCTGAAAGCGTTGGGAGTAAAAGATATAATTGAACTGTATTGCGAACCGAACGGACAATTTCCCCATAACCCCGAACCTCTTCCCGAAAACCTCCAGAAAATATCAAAAAAGGTAGTTGAAGCAAAAGCTGATTTGGGAATCGTTGTTGACCCTGACGTGGACCGGCTGGCTTTCGTCATGGAAAACGGTCAGATGTTTGGTGAAGAATATACTCTGGTTGCCGTTGCCGATTATGTTTTGCAACATCAGAAAGGAAATACAGTTTCAAATCTCTCTTCTTCACGAGCACTCCGTGATGTAACGGAAAATGCCGGAGGCGATTACGCTGCATCTGCAGTTGGCGAAGTAAATGTTGTAGCCAAAATGAAAGAAGTTGGAGCCGTAATTGGCGGAGAAGGCAACGGCGGCGTGATCTATCCTGAACTGCATTATGGAAGGGACGCTTTGGTGGGAACGGCGCTTTTTCTGAGCTATCTGGCTCAAAAGAAAATTACGGTTTCCGAACTTCGGAAATCTTATCCCCAATACTATATTTCAAAAAATAAATTGGAATTGACTACGGGCAAAGAAGCAGCTGGTGCGCTGTTTGAAATAGTTAAGAGCCATTATTCGCAATCTCAAATCTCAGATATTGATGGAGTAAAAGTTGACTTTCCGGATGGCTGGGTACATTTGCGCGGGTCCAACACCGAAGCGATACTTCGAATCTATGCAGAATCGACCAGCCCTGAAAAAGCTCAAAAATATGCTGATGAGGTCATGGCGCTAATATCCTGAGGCTTTGTCGTCTCCGGGAACATATCATCTTCATAAGGAAAGTTCAAATTTTTGTATATTTACCCAATCAAATTGATGGGTATGGCAAAATCCAAAAAGAGAAAACAAGTTTATAAGCTGGTAAAATTCAAGCTTTCAAAAAAGCAACTCAGATCTCTTCAGAATTATTGCGATGCCCGGAAAACAACTCCCACCAAACTCATCAAAAAAAGCATCCGTTATTATACCGAAAACTTTTCAGAAATAGTTCCTTCCAAGTTTTATACAACAGCAAATCAGCTGGATATGTTTAAAGAACCTGAAAATGATAAGGAAAATAATCTGAATTTATTCGGATAAAAAAGTCATGCTCTTTATAGAACATGACCTTTTAAATTGTAGTGCTTAAAATAAGTTTCCTGAGCTGATTATTCGGCTGTGATTGTCAGAGTGCTCAGCTTCCTTCCTGTCGAGAATTTATATTTTATCTTTCTCCCATTCATAAAAGCCTTTCGCGGGGGTTTCTGATATCTTTTCAAATCAAAAAAGTCACCACCGTTGTCCATGTGATAATCAACAATAACCAGAGTTACCCTTCGCAAGTTCCGGTTTGATCCCCTTCTTGTTTCAATTTCCCATTTCTTCATATTATTCTTGCTGCCTTCAACAAAAACAGAAGTTTTATGTCTATTGCCCTTTATGACCTGAAATGTCAAACCCATTTTATTGAATGCATCAGTCACTGTTGAGATATCAGACTTCACCAGTTGGTTGGCAATATCCAGATCAGTCATCACTTCCTGAGCCCTCAGCATGCTTCCGGATAAAACCAAAACAAGGATTAACAAAATATTTTTCATGATGTTTTGATTTAGATGGTTCAAAAGTACATAATTCAATCGGATATTAATCAGTAGGTTATTAGTTCTTGCTTAATTA
>CAZPPK010000234.1:0-2607 GCA_964588415.1 uncultured Lentimicrobiaceae bacterium | reverse complement strand
TTAAGGAGCGACTAATTAACAACGTTTATTACAATAATAGTGGCTGCCATTATTGTATGTGGGGAAATTCATTGGCCTTTAACCTCAAATAGATAAAATGATTTTTGGGAGCTTATTTTTTACAATCCATTTTGTAAATGAAAAACAGTGAGCAGAGAACGACCAGCATGAAAAGCGAGAAGAAGGGTAGGAAGCCGAAATGCTTGATGATCCATCCGCCGGCAAGGGGAAACAGGGCCGGAAGTATGTTGCCAGCACCTGCAATCCCGGTGTAAAGCGCCCGGTTGGTGTTTCCTGAAATCTCAAGCAAAACACCGTTCATGGAGATAGAGTAAGTGGTATAAATGACCCCTCCGAAAAAGAAAACAACAGCCAATGATGGTAACTGGAAAGGCAGCAGCAAAACTAATGGGCTGATAAAGGCCAGTAAAGCGCCACCGTAAAGTAGGTAACGGTATTTATATTTCCCCGCAAGGAAGAACAAAATAAACCCTGTGGCAACAGTTCCAATGATTTTGATGAGCAGCATCCACCCGGTGGCACTGCTTTGTGTGTGGTAAATTTCTTTTCCGAATAAAATGATAAACGGTAAAAAGGAAATACTTATCCCCATCGTGTTGATGAATCCCAGGAAATATTTCAATTTGGGGTTTTGCCGCCATTCCTCACGCATCAACTGAAAAAAGTGACGTAGACTTTTTACGGACAATTTTGAAGGGACAACTTCTTTTAAATTCCACAATCCCAACGAGGCGATAAACAAGGCTGCAAAAGCTACTAAAAACAAATACCCGTAATTATCAGGATAGCCGGTGATGGTCAGAATCTTTTTTGCTGCCAGCGCCGAAAGGAAAAGCAAAATGCCGTTGAAAACCTGACGGATGGAGAAGAAGTTCTTCCTGGATTCTATTAAAACAGACTTTCCCAGAATATCCGTATAGCTCACATTGGCAAAGGCACCGCTCAAAGAGAAGATACTGATCAGAATGAAGATAAGCCAGATAATGAGTGCATGAGACAAATGCGGAGAATAAATCAGCATCAGGCCCATGCACAGAAGCGCCAGGATGCGGGCATTAATTCCCAGTACCAGAAAGTTCTTTTTATAATGATAGTTGCTAATGAATGGGGCAAAGAATAGTTGCGTAAAACTGGATCCCCCCAACATGATGGCTGTCATGATACCTACCTGAACCGCAGAACCACCGGCATCCACCAACATGGCCGGGATGATGGTATCCACATCCATAAACGGACGTGATATTGCCAGGAAACTGGCATGCCAGAGAAAGGAGTAGAAGTTCTGTTTTGATATTTTCTGGCTTAAGGTCATCGTTGAAAATTGACAAACAAATATAGGGAAGATTGGTTTAACTAGTGAATGCCACTCTTCCTTTTAGATAAGATATTCTTCCTCCTAAAACAAATCATCCGGGTCCATTTTTAAGAATTCCTGCCAGGGTAAACCCGAAGGCCCGATCAGCATTAGTTTACTGTCTGGAAAAGAGTTTTTAAACTCTTTCATTCCTTTTGTGTACTGCTTTTGCCCACTTTTTACTTCTAATCCAATTATTTTATTCCCTTTCTTTATAACAAAATTAATTTCATCGTCTCTTTGTCTCCAGTAGTAAACGCCGAATTGTTCTAGGTGTGAGAAATTCAATAAATGCGACCCGATAGTCGATTCCACATGGCGGCCCCATTGTTCGGGATGAAAGCGTATTTCATTAAAATACAAATCTTTATAAACAGAAAGCAATGCTGTATTGTACATCTGGAATTTAGGTGTTGAAGCTTTCTGACGAATTGTTTCTTTGTAAATCTTTTTGATGCTTGATACCAGTCTCGCATCATCTAATAATTGAAGATAATGTGATAAAGTAGTGGTGTTACCTGCATCTTGCAATTGACCAAGCACTTTATTCATTGAAAGTATTTGTCCGGAATAAGCAGAAGCCAACTCGAACAGTTTTTTTAATAGCGCTGGTTTATCAACCCGTGACATCATCAGTACATCTTTCATTATAGTTGGTTCTATGAGTGCATCTAATACATAACTCCTTCATCTTTTTTCGTCATTTGCTAATACCACTGCTTCAGGATATCCCCCAAACCAGACATATTGCTCAGGAGTAAAGTTAAAGGCAGACTTCATTTCAATAAAAGACCAATGCATAAGCCTGATAATTTCATACCTGCCTGCAAGTGATTCGCTTAATCCTTTTTGCAATAAAAGACTGGCCGATCCGAGAAGTACTACTTTTATATTTGTATTGTTGATACTATCCCTGTCCCATTGTAATTTTACCTGCTCACTCCAGTTAGTTATTTTTTGAATTTCATCAATAACTAAAATTAGCTGGTCGGAGTTTTGTTGTTTTTTGAGCACTCTTGCTGTTTCCCACTGTTGCTCAATCCATAAATTATCTGCTGTTACTGCATCCGCTGAAACTAATGGTGAGGATAATCTATTTCTTTTAGGATCTGCTGAATCAGTGTCGTTTTTCCTATTTGCCTTGGACCTAAAATGACTTGAATAAAACGTCGATGTTGTCTAACTCTATCTTTAACATCTTGAAATTGTGTTCTTTTAAATATAATACAATT
>CAZPPK010000233.1:0-2628 GCA_964588415.1 uncultured Lentimicrobiaceae bacterium | reverse complement strand
AGAAAAAATATTACTTCAGGCAAGGGTTAACTTCCCGAATTTTACAAATACCTTTGACTTTCAAAACTATAACAAAAATTTTAAACCACCTAATTTCAAAGTAATTTTTTACGGGGTGAAGTAAAATCCATACAAAATATTCCCTTAATTCTTTTGGAAGATTGTATTTTTGCACTATGTCAAAAAAATCAGGGCAAAAATATTATGTTGTGTGGAGGGGAATAAAACCGGGAATTTACACTACATGGGAGGAATGCAAAAAGCAGGTGGCAGGCTTTGAAAAAGCACAATACAAGTCGTTTGGCTCCCTTGAAGAAGCAAAAAGTGCTTTTAATCAATCTTATGAAAGTATCAGGGAGCTAAAAGGGAAAAAGAATCTGCTGGGATTAACATCAGACAAAAAGCCCATCCTGAACAGCCTTTCGGTGGATGCAGCCTGCAAAGGGAATCCAGGAATACTAGAGTATCGGGGTGTATACACGGATACGGGAACAGAGGTATTTGGACGTGGGCCTTATCAGGAAGGAACGGTGAACATTGGCGAATTTCTTGCCATTGTTCTCGGACTCGCCTGGCTGAAGAAAAACAAACTCAGCATGCCCATTTATTCCGATTCCAGGACGGCTATTTCGTGGATCAGGAAAAAACAGGTAAACACTAAATTACAGTGGAATAAGAACAACGAACCTTTGCTCAAAGCAGTTTATAGTGCTCAGAGATGGCTCAAAGAAAATGAAATCGGAGATATTCCTATTTTAAAATGGGAAACCGGTCTTTGGGGTGAGATCCCGGCAGATTATGGCAGGAAATGAGGATGGTGAGTAGTGATTCGGGAATAGGGAATAGTGAGTAGTGAGTAGTGATTTACCTGGCAGCAGGCTGGTTTGAGATTTGGAATATAAAGGAAATTGAAAGAATTCAGATTTGTATCACGTCGGCCTTCTCCCAATTCATGCTTTGGGAAGCATCCTGTAATGAAATCCAGTAAATATTTTCCGATAATCTGTTCAAATTTTGAAAAGCATGCTGGGTACCAATCCTGTATTTAAACTTTAAGTATGGATTTCCTCCTATTTTCTTGTGAATCAATAAATCGAAATCCCGTGGATGGAAATAACTCATCAAATAAGGAGCGGTTGTCATTTTGTGATTTAAAAATTTATAAGGTGTAATACGAAAATAGCCGCTGGAGGCATATTTATATTCATACCACAGCATCGACAAAGATGAAACCGGAAATTCTTGCATGGCAATTCCGTTATGTTTGATAATAATAGGCGCTGGGGGGAGTAACTGATTCCCAAATTGCCTTCTTACAACAGTGGAACTATCCCTTTCAATGCCCAGTTCTTTCAAAATTTCCAGTGCCCAAATTCTTTTCTTCGTTAATGAAAAGTTTGGAGCACGATAACTTTTTACTTTTTCCCCAGTAAAATCTTCTATTGTTTTTACAGCCTTTTCAGTATTTCTTTTGAAGTTCATTTTATCCATTTTCCCAATTTTCAAATGGGAAAATGAATGGACTCCAATTTCATGTCCATAATCAATTAATTTCCTAATCAGCAATGGATGTCGTTCTGCCTCTACTCCCAACCAGAAAAACGTTGCCTTGATGTTCCTTTCTTCCAGAAAATTGAAAATCCGGTTTGTCTCCCATTCCAAAGAGTAAGGATACTTCCCCCTTTGCCCGTTTAAATACCTTTCAGGGTGATTGTACAAATGATACCATTCTTCTATGTCAAACGTTAGAATATGCAAAATAGGGTTTTTAGTTTGTAAACTTAAAATTATATCACTAACCTTGCAGATGAAAATCATTTTACCTCAAGCAATTTATAAGATTGGGTAAGCTATATACTCTTTTTCTGCAACGGACTAAATTACGACAATATAAATTTTTGTCAGATATTTTCTGGTTTGCGGTGATTATTTATAGTTTTCATCTTTTGTGGTGGAAAGGTGGCCTTGATGGTTTCCTCAGTCAACATACAGCCTTTAGAGAAACACAGGTGTTTATTGCACATCAGGTTTTTCTACCTGCTTCGTGGCTGGTCAGTAATATGGTGGGTTACACCATACATACTCTTCAGAACACACTTTATTTTTCCAATGGTGGATATATAGCTGTTGAAAAAAGCTGCTCGGGTTTAAAACAAATGTACGAATGGCTGGCTTTAATGATCCTTTTCCCTGGTCCCTGGAAACACAAGCTTTGGTATATACCACTTGGCATTATCATTATTCACTCGGAAAATATCTTACGCATTGTCATTCTTTCTATTGTCGTGATACACTGGCCTGCACATTGGAGCTTTATCCATATGTGGGTCATGAGGCCTTTTTATTATGTGGTAATATTTCTGCTTTGGTTGATCTGGGTGGAGAGGATTAAAGATAAAAGACAAAAGGAAAAAGATAAAAGTTTTTGATTTCGTCTCATTTGTACTCTTGTATTTCTAGTAAAAAAGGAAAAAGATAAAAGTTTTTTGTCATCACCCCCATTTTACCTTTATCTTTCATTTTCGTGTTTTTTGAACAATGGAGCCAAGAATGTTTTTTAATCCGCCTGAGGCAGACAAGGGATTAATTCCCCGCCCCTTGGGGCGATTAATAATCTCCTTTTGATAC
>CAZPPK010000232.1:0-2631 GCA_964588415.1 uncultured Lentimicrobiaceae bacterium | reverse complement strand
CTCGTCAAAGATAATTTTTATGCCTGCCAGTTTCATCCCGAAAAGAGCAGTAAAACCGGAGAACAAATCTTAAAAAACTTTCTGAAATTATGAGGATAATACCAGCTTTAGATATGATTGGCGGGAAATGTGTCCGCCTGGAACAGGGAGACTTTGTAAAGAAAAAAGTGTATGAAAAATCTCCGGTGGATTATGCAAAATCGTTGGAAGATGCGGGATTCAAATACTTGCATCTGGTGGACCTTGACGGCGCCAGGGCGGGAGCATCGGTGCATCTGAATATTCTGGAGGAGATTTGCAAATCCACACAATTAACGGTGGACTTTGGTGGCGGTGTGAAAAATACGGAAACTGTGAAAAAGGTTTTTGAATGCGGGGCGCAGCAAGTAACTGCCGGGAGCCTGGCCATTAAAAACCCTGATCTGGTCAGAGAATGGCTGTCTCAGTTTGGCGCTGAAAAGGTCATTCTGGGTGCTGATGTGAAAGATGAGATCATCTATATCGATGGTTGGAAAACTTTTACAGGAGTTACGTTGTTTCCATTTTTAGATGATTTTCAAAAGGCAGGGGTAAAATATGTGATCTGTACTGATATCAGCAAAGACGGGCTGTTGCTGGGAAGCTCCGTGGAGCTTTATCGGAAGATCAGGGAAAAATTTCCCAAACTGAAACTGATTGCCAGCGGTGGTATTCATGCACTGGATGACCTGGACCGATTGCAAAATTCCGGTCTGGAGGGGGCCATTGTGGGAAAAGCGTTGCTGGAAAATAAAGTGGATTTGACCAAAATGAAAAATTATGTTGACTAAAAGGATCATTCCCTGTCTGGATATCAAAGACGGCAGAACAGTGAAGGGGACTAATTTCCTGGAGCTCAGGGATGCCGGCGACCCGGTGGAACTGGCACGGCTGTATTCGGAGCAGGGCGCTGACGAATTGGTGTTTTTGGATATAACTGCAACTTACGACCGGAGAAAAACGTTGGTTTCCCTGGTGGAAAAAGTGGCGTGCGAGATCAGTATTCCATTTACGGTGGGTGGTGGCATCAGCACGGTTGAAGATGTTCAGGCTGTTTTGAAAGGCGGGGCGGATAAGGTTTCCATTAATTCAGCTGCGGTTGAAAACCCGGAGCTCATCAGTCGGTTGGCCGGGAAATTCGGAAAGCAGTGCATTGTTCTTGCGATTGATGCGAATCTGGTGGGTGGGAATTGGAAAGTTTATACCCATGGCGGTAGGTTTGAGACTGAAAAGAACCTTTTTGACTGGGCCAAAGAAGGTGAAAAACGGGGAGCAGGAGAAATCCTTTTCACGGCCATGACCCGCGACGGAACCAAGGATGGTTTTGAGATTGGAGCCAATAAAATGCTTACGAAAATGCTTAGAATTCCGATTATCGCTTCCGGTGGCGCCGGGAAAATAAGCCATTTCACGAAAGTTTTCAGCGATGCAGGTGTGGATGCGGCTCTGGCAGCCAGTATTTTTCACTATGGTGAGATTGGAATCGTTGAATTAAAAAAAGAATTGAAGAAGCAAAACATTAATGTAAGGAACTAAAATAATGGAAATTAATTTTGATGAAAATACAGGTCTGGTGCCGGCAATCATTCAGGATGCAGCGACAAAAACGGTGCTGATGTTGGGATATATGAATGCGGAATCATTGGCAAAGACAAAGGAAACCGGGTTGGTGACATTTTACAGCCGCAGCAGGCAGCAGCTTTGGACGAAGGGTGAAACCAGCGGAAATTACCTGAACCTGGTCAGTATCAAACCCGATTGTGATAATGACACACTTTTGGTAGAAGTTAAACCGAAAGGACCAGTTTGTCATCTCGGTACAGATACTTGTTGGGGCGAAGAGAATACAGTAAAATTCGGATTTCTAAGCCAGCTCGAAGGTATTATCACCAATCGCATTGAGCACCCTTCTGATGAGTCTTACACAAGCAGGCTGATAAGAAAAGGCATCAATAAAGTGGCGCAAAAAGTGGGGGAAGAAGCCGTTGAAGTGGTTATAGAGGCTAAGGATGAAAATGATGACCTTTTTCTGAATGAAGCCGCTGACCTGCTTTATCACACCATGGTTTTACTACAGGCCAAAGGATATAAGCTACAGGATGTGGTGAATGTGCTGGATGGCAGGAATAAATAAGGGTTGAAGATACTTTAAATCAAAGTTATTTGGGTATAGATATTGAAGTTCAACAAGATAAAACAAAATTTTTGACGTTTAAAAGTAGGTATTGACTGCAAATTCAAACTGGTCAATAAAGATTTCTTTAAACGCGGTAATATTATTTTGTTCATAGAACAATTGCATCGCTTTTTTATATTCTATGGTATCGACCGTCCAGAAAGAAATTGGACAATATCCGTTATTTATTAAAACGGCGTTACTTACAATCCGGGCTGTCCTTTTATTTCCATCCATAAACGGTTGAATGTAAGATATTAGGATCAAGAGAAGCAGTGCCTTTTCGAATATGTTCTCTTTATTGTTTATTAATTCGCACATATTGGTCAGCGCTTCGGTAATCTGAAACTTATTATCCAAAGGCCGGTAGTTGGTCCCTGAAATTCCTACTCTTTTTTTTCGAATATTTTTATTTATGGCCAGCTTTTTTACTAAAA
>CAZPPK010000231.1:0-2702 GCA_964588415.1 uncultured Lentimicrobiaceae bacterium | reverse complement strand
TATAAATTTTTTAAACAACCAAACATACAAACTTGATTGTCAAACAAAATTAAGCTTTTAATATGAGGTTGATTTAAGAAGCAAGAATTAAACTGTGAAGATTTAGGTTAGCTAAAATCCTTGTAATGCTTACGAAAAGATGAAAAATGTATCGCATTTGAAAAAATGGAATTATCTCCTGTCAGTGCCTTGGCGTTCAATCATCCAGCCCGGATATTCTGGTGTCAGTTTGCTGACTTCGTTCAGGGTATTCATTTCATCTTCAGTAAATTCCACATGAATTGAATTAATGTTGTCCTTCAACTGTTCAGATTTATTTGCCCCGATGATCACGGAAGTTACCAACGGCTGATGAAGCAGCCAGGCCAGTGCAATTTGTGCAACAGTTACCTGTTTTTCATCTGCCATTGTCTGCATCACACCAATAATATTGAAAGCTTTTTCTTTGTTTACAGGTGGAAAATCAAAATTTATGCGACGGCCTTCTGTGGGTTGGCTATCGCGATGATATTTACCACTCAGAAATCCTCCGGCCAATGGACTCCAAACCATCAGTCCAAGTCCCTGATCAAGCAGCAAAGGAACTATCTCACGTTCCAGATCACGGCCTGCCACCGTGTAATAAGCTTGCAGGGAAACAAATTTGCTCAAATGTCCTTGTGCCGAAATTCCCAATGCTTTCATAATCTGCCAGGCTGCCAGATTGCTGCACCCGATATAACGGACTTTCCCGCTTTTTACCAGTGTGTCAAGTGCATCCAGGGTTTCTTCCATAGGTGTTTGCGCATCGAAACCATGTATCTGGTAAAGGTCAATATAATCTATATTCAGACGCTCAAGGCTTGCATTTGCCTGTTGCAAAATATGTTTCCGGCTTAAACCGGAATCATTGGGGCCTTTGCCCATCACCCCACGGACTTTTGTGGCAATTACCAGTTCATCCCTTTTTAGTCCCAGATCGCGGATGGCACGTCCAGTCATTTGCTCGCTGAGCCCTTCGCTGTAAACATTGGCTGTATCTATAAAATTGATTCCGGCATCAACAGATTGTTTTACCAGTGCATTTACCTGATCCTGCGGAAGCGTTCCGATGGCCGTCCACATACCGCGGCCCCCAAATGTCATGGTTCCCATACAAAGTTCGGAGACTTTTAATCCTGTTTTCCCTAATAGATTATATTTCATTGCATTAAGATTATGATGTTTTAAATTCTCAGATTTTTATTTTCAAATATAATCACAACCCAAAATGCTATCCAAACAACTCTGAAAGCATATCTTCAATTTTTGCCACACCTACAACTTCTATTTTAAAACGATTCAAAGCCAATCCTTTCAGGTTGTATTTTGAAATAATAATCTTTTCAAACCCCAGTTTTTCTGCTTCCAGGATACGGTTTTCAATGTGCGCCACCGAACGTATCTCACCCGAAAGCCCCACTTCGGCTGCAAAACAAATATTGTTGGACAATGCGATGTCTTCGAACGACGATAAGATGGCTGCCACTACAGCCAGGTCAATGGCGGGGTCGTCCACACGAATGCCGCCGGCAATATTTAGAAAAACATCTTTGGTGCCCAGTTTGAAACCGCTCCTTTTTTCCAGAATGGCCAGCAGCATATTCATCCGGCGCAGGTCAAAACCAGTGGCTGAACGTTGCGGTGTTCCATAAGCGGCATTGGTAACCAGCGCTTGCGTTTCGATAAGCATGGGTCGCTGACCTTCTACCATGGCAGCAATCGCAACACCACTGGCGGCTTCATCTCTTTGAGAAAGAAGGATCTCGCTGGGATTGCTAACTTCTCGTAAGCCACCTGATTGCATCTCAAAGATTCCCAATTCGGAGGTGGAACCAAAACGGTTTTTTACCGAACGCAAAATCCGAAAACCATAGTGCTGGTCACCTTCAAACTGCAAAACTGTGTCAACCATGTGTTCCAGCACTTTTGGCCCCGCCAGGTTGCCATCTTTTGTAATGTGACCGATGAGCAAAATCGGGATTTGTGTGGTCTTTGCCATCCGCATGAGTTCGCCTGCCGTTTCACGAATCTGTGAAATACTTCCGGGCGATGAATCCAGCGTATCCGTATAAAGTGTTTGAATAGAATCGAAGATAAGCACTTGCGGGTTAACAGATTCTATCTGTTTAAAAATATCGGTAGTAAAAGTTTCGTTCAGGATAAAGCAGTTTTTATTTTGAATCCCCAGTCTGTCGGCGCGCATTTTGATCTGCTGCTGACTTTCCTCACCAGAAACATACAATATACGCAACCCTTTCATATTAAGAGCAGTTTGCAGAAGTAGGGTTGATTTTCCAATGCCGGGCTCGCCTCCGATCAATACCACAGAACCATTCACCAATCCGCCCCCTAAAACACGGTTCAGTTCTTTGCTTTTGGTATCAATTCGTTCTTCCTTTTCAGATGTGATCTGATGAACAGGAGTAGATTGTGCTTTTTTATCTCCTTTTTTGATGCCGTGTTTTTTGTCATCACTTCTACTGATGATCTCTTCCACGAAAGTGTTCCATTCACCGCATTCCGGGCATTTCCCCAACCATTTTGTTGATTGGTACCCGCAATTCTGACAGAAATAGGTCGTTGTTGTCTTAGCCATAAGGTTACAAATTTAGGATAAAATCGAAAGAAAAATGATCGATTGAAAATTTGATCAGGGCAAACGCATCATTTTTCTTTCACTT
>CAZPPK010000230.1:0-2703 GCA_964588415.1 uncultured Lentimicrobiaceae bacterium | reverse complement strand
CATTTCAGGCTCATGAATTTACTAAAAGGAATCTCTGAAGATGAAATGAATACCACTTGCTTTTAACCTGCCACGTCAGCGATTATTTTTAATTTTGTCGGTGAAATTTATTTTGGTGATGATTGTTTTTGAATCGGCATAAATGGAATTGTTTTACAGAAGATACGGAGACACGGGAGCTCAGCCATTGATTATTTTACATGGATTGTTTGGTACTTCAGACAATTGGGTTAGTTACTCCCGTAGAATGGCCGAAGAAGGTTTTGAAGTTTTTGCTTTGGACCAGCGCAACCACGGGCAGTCGCCTAAAATCCCTGCTTTCAACTACTTTGCCCTTACCGATGATCTTTATGATTTTATTGAAGATCATGGAATTGAGAACCCGGTTTTGCTCGGTCATTCTTTGGGTGGGAAAGTGGCTATGCGCTTTACGTTGGAAAACCCTGAACTGGTAAAAAGATTGGTAGTGGTTGACATTAGCCTGAAATCATACCCGCCAAGACGTGAACATCTACAAATCATAAAAGCCATCCGTTCAGTTGACACTTCCAAACTTCAAAATCGACGCGAAGCCGAAGATTTATTATCGAAAGTAATTCCGTCAATGCGTGTGCGGCAGTTTATTTTGAAGAATTTGCACCGGACCTCGCAAAATACTTTTGAATGGCGGCTGAACGTAGATGGTATTGAACCCAATTTGAATGAGATGTTTGCCGGGATAGTGATGGATGAAACTTTTGAAAAACCTACGCTTTTCATCAAAGGGGGTGTGTCTGATTACCTTCTTCTGGAAGATTTTCCTCACATCAGGAAAAACTTTCCGAACGCTGAGATTGTTACCATTGACGGAACATCGCACTGGGTGCAGGCAGAAGCTCCTGAGCGTTTTTTCCAATTGACTTCCGGATTCATAAATGGTAACCCATCGTGGTATGATACCAGGCAAACAGGAATCAAACTAAATTGACACATTATGGATTCTTATGTATTGAAAAGCCTTAAAACCATTGTCCGGAATCAGAAATTTGATTCTATTCTGGAAGAAATTGAAATACTAAAAGGTTCCCTGAAGGAAGAATTTTTGGATGTGGTGGTTTTGGGACAGTTTAAAGCCGGAAAGAGTTCATTTCTCAACAAAATTTTTAAAAAGGAACTACTTCCGGTAGGTGCACTGCCAGTTACAGCGGTTGTTACACGCGTGTTTTACGGCGCTGAAGAAAGTGCATTAGTCATATTTCAGGATGGGAGCCAGAAAAGTATCCAAGCTTCTGCTTTGAGTGATTATGTCACCGAAAAGGAAAATCCTGAAAACAAGAAGGGCGTTTATATTGTAGATATTACGCTTCCCGGATTGAAAAAATATAAAAAACTACGATTTATTGATACGCCCGGTTTGGGGAGTGTTTTTCAGCACAATTCGGAGGTAACACAAAACTGGTTTAACAAAATCGGGGCTGCATTGGTGGTGATCAGCGCTTCGCAACCGTTGTCTGAGAAGGATCTGTCACTTATTCAAAACGCAACAAATCAAAGTCCTGAGGTACATTTGGTTCTCAGCAAAGCAGATTTGTTAAATCAAAATGAAATTTCAGAAGTTACTGAATTTCTTTCTACTCATGCTGAAACCCATGTCGGAAGAAGATTTAAGGTCTTTCCCTATTCAATAAAAGAAAATACAACAGTTTATCAGGAAAACATTGAAACCTCAATAATTAAATCGCTTGCTGAAGGTTTTTTAGAAACCCGGAAGAATATTTTTCAGCATAAACTCACCCATCTCCTGAAACTGGCCAAAAGTTTTCTCGAGATACGTCTGAGTACTTCCAATAAGGAAGAGAACGAAAGACTGGCGCTGAAAAATAAAATCCTGGACGAGCAGCTAAAGTTAAGTTTTATCCAAAAAGAGTTGGGTTATATTACACAACATTATCTGGATACCACGCGTAAGGATTTAGAAACAGATATTCTGGAAAAGAATCAAAAATCACTGGAGGTGCTACTTTATAATAATCTAAATGCGGCTTACAAGTCCTGGAATGGAAATCTGAACAGCATTTCTAGAAATTATGAGTCCTGGCTTAAAGAGACCATGGAAAAAGCGTTAAGGCAAATTGAACATAAAAACAGGCCTCTTTCTGATAAAATGCTTTTCACGACCCAGGAACATTTCAATAATTACTGTTTGCATTTTCGCGAGCGACTGAACGATCGTATTAAGGAAGTTCTGAATGTAAGTCTGCCCAAGGAGGATTTTCAGGTTACGGTTGAATATCTTGTAAAACCAGACATCAGCACTTCCTGGGCATTTGAGAGCCATATCGATCTTCTCTGGTTTCTCATTCCCATGGCTTTGTTTCGAAAGGTCGTTCTCAGAAGTTTTCTCCGTCAACTTCCGGGAGAAGCAGAAAAGAATCTTCGCCGTTTGGTAGCCATCCTTACTAAAAACATCAACAAAGCCATGGAACAATCCCATGCAGAAACACTCGGATACATCAGTTCGCGGTTGCAAAGTATAGAACAACTCCTTGAGCAACAAACTTCAGATGTGGATGAGTTGAAAGCTTCACTTAAGGAAATTGACTCCTTGCTCTCAAAACAATAGCGTTGTCTGTTTCTTGGGATGTTGAAAAATACAGACCTTAAAGAGCTATTTGGCTAAGGGGAAACCGTTTATTCAAAAATAATTTATATTTGTGAAAATCT
>CAZPPK010000229.1:0-2725 GCA_964588415.1 uncultured Lentimicrobiaceae bacterium | reverse complement strand
AATTTCTTCAACGACAGATGACCGGATTTTAGGGATCAGTTCTCCCCTGACTAGTTGCTCTGACAATTCAATTACGGTTGATTCGGGAATTCCATGAAGCCATGAAGTCATGGAATTTGTAATTTTCACCGGAATACCCAACCGCAATTTATAAATAACAGAAAGCATCACAGCTTCCAACAAACTCGAAGTTTTGAGAAAACCTTTTTTGTAAGCGGAGAGGATGAGCGGTACGCTACTGTTAATGGTAAGCAGTGTCTTGTCCAAATCGAAAAAGGCAACATATTTTTCCTGCTGTTTCATCTATTATGAACCTGGTATATTAGAAAGATAATGATCCTGGCCCGGATTGAAAATAGTCCGGACTTTACCCGGATGGATTTTAATGTCGAAACAGTTGGCAAAAAGCAATTCACCATCTAGGTGATAAGCAGCTTTTTGATCCAGTACAATGCTGAGATTATCAGTCTGGTAATAATGGACTTTGAGATGTGAAAGATGGGCACCTTTGGGAACCT
This sequence comes from uncultured Lentimicrobiaceae bacterium, assembly GCA_964588415.1. Taxonomy (GTDB): domain Bacteria; phylum Bacteroidota; class Bacteroidia; order Bacteroidales; family F082; genus Sulfidibacterium. The sequence goes on along the minus strand of CAZPPK010000229.1, from coordinate 2,207 downwards.
TTGCCAGGATGGAAAGCCGTTGTAGAATATTCACGCAGTCCACTATGCAAACATCCAGCAGTCCGTCGTCTGCCAGCGCCTCGGAGTTAGATAGTAGCCACCGGCATACCTTCTGCCAATGCCAATGGCGTTGAGGAAGGAGAATTTCTCTTTGGGTTACCCTTTTTTGCCATTTCTTCGGCAAGCACGGAAGCGTGCCCCTTCTTTTCACTTCTGACAAACTCGGCTGTCAGGTTTCTTAACTTCACTTGCTTTTTGATTTCCTTTTCGGTTTTTAAAGCGTGTCCGTTTCCTACAATGGGGTCGACAATAAATGCCCACCTGGGATGATTTGTTTCTTTCATATTTCTGTTTTCACTTAATTCAGGGCAGATTCAATACTGGCTCTGACCTTTTCGATAATTCCTCTGTCTTCTAAATTTTCAAGTCCACTGTAAGAGATGGATGAATGAATTCTGGCAGATAATTTGACAGGATAATTAAAATAAAATCTGTTTTTTGGTTTGAATTCATAAAAACTTTTCAGCGTCACAGGCAGGATATCCAACTGACTGGCTTTGAGAATATGCAGAAAACCTTTGTGGAATCGGTTCAGGTTCCCTGTTGTGGTTCGCGTACCTTCTGGAAAAATGGCGACGGTTTGGTTTTCTGTACTTTTTATCAGCTGTGCAAGCATGTTTTTCGTGTTTTTCTAGCCAGTACTTTTCATGGGAATGTAGTGGATGACCCAGAGTACCTTTCCGAAGACAGGGATATCCATCAGATTGGCCCGCCCAAACCAGGAAACATGTGAACAAATAGCCATAATACCCATATCGAACAAGCTGGAATGATTGGTTAGAAGGATATATTTTCGGTTTCGATCGAAATGTTCCCGTCCTTCAATTTTATAAAATTTACCAATCATCAGGAAAGAACTGTATGACCAGAATTTGACGACCACAGGTATGGTTTTTTGAAAATCCAACATGTACAGGAGCAGAACTGTCAATACTATGAAAAATGTAAACGGGTACAACAGGCTGGATGAGAGAATGGTATAGGCATAAAAAGGAGTGCTTCATGCTACCTATTCAAAATTATCAGGACAATATTACGATTTTCTTTGAATATTTTACAAAACCATCAAATTGCCAGGATAAAAACAAGGATGATGACGAGATACGAACCCTTGCTAATTCGGGTTTGTACCTAAAATCCGCAGGTCTGAGTTTTAAGCGAATAGGTTTGAAGGGCAGTTCAGCCACTTTTCGCAGAAAGTAAAAGGGCGCGCTATTTGGGTTTTATAATAAAGGAAAGGAACAAACTATGACAAAAATAATATCCGTGATTCTTTTGAAAAAAACAAATAATACGGTTCGATTTCATGTAAATCCACTAATTTTGACCCGTAATAAATTTTTAAAAAACAGTATTGATTAATGAATGAACGATGCACATTCCCGACGGATACATTTCACCAAAAGTTTTTGTGCCTTTTTATTTGCTGTTTATCCCCTTGTTTGTTAAAGGAATAAAGAAATTACGTAAACAGTTGGATAATGAAGTGTTACCCCTGTTGTCTTCTTTGACAGCCTTGTCTTTTATTATCATGATGTTTAACATCCCGATTCCCGGCGGCACCAGTGGGCACGCGCTTGGCACTGCACTTATTGCCATTATTTTTGGGCCCTGGGCTGGATTCATGGCAATATGCCTTGTACTTTTGTTACAGGCATTGCTATTTGGGGACGGAGGAATCACTACCTATGCTATCAATGCAATAGCCATGGGTTTTGTCGCATCTTTTTCAGGATATTACACATATAAATTGCTGAAAAATAAAATCTCCGATAAATTAAATTATTTTTTTTCCGGTTGGGTTAGTATTGTATTGGCTTCGGTTGTTGTTGCCATAGTTCTCGGCATTGAACCATCCATCGCCAAAAACGCCAGTGGAGTTCCTATTTATTTCCCCTATGGTCTAAAAGTAACCCTGCCTGCTATTGTAGGTTCTCACATGTTATTTTTTGGTGTTATAGAAGGTTTTTTTACTTTATTCGGTGTTTCCTATTTTAAACGTTATTTTGATATCGGACAGGGGTATAAAACCATTAGCGTCAAAAAAGAAACCTCCGATATTCTTCTGTTTTTCTTTGTGGTTTTGCTCATAATGCTGCTCGTACCTTTGGGAATAATAACTGAAAATCCGGCATGGGGCGAGTGGA
>CAZPPK010000228.1:0-2739 GCA_964588415.1 uncultured Lentimicrobiaceae bacterium | reverse complement strand
CTAGGTAGGAATTGAGCGCTATCATTTGCTGCCTGTTTTTGTGATTTAACTTTCATGATGATTTTATGGAAAAGCCTGAATCTATCATAAACTAAAATTTATACTATCATCAAGATTAATGGACATGAAAAAATTGCCAAAATCATTTTATAGCTGGACAACTGCATTTGGCGCTGTAATAGCTGGAGTCAGTCTTTTTGTCATCTTATTTTTAATGCTGATCTCCACTATTTTCCCCGGTCAGGTAGGTCAATACCTTGGGCTTTTCTCATACATCATCATGCCCGTATTTTTGATTGTTGGTCTGCTGATGATCCCCTTTGGTGCCTGGAGAAAATTTAAAAAGGACAAAAAGGACCCGGATCATGCAGAAAGTAAATTCCCAAAAATTGACCTGAACGACCCTTCACAACGAATGGTTGTTTTCATTTTCACGTTGGGATCTGCCATCTTTATTTTGTTCACGGCCCTTGGAAGCTATTCAGCATTTCATATTACTGAATCAAACAAATTTTGCGGGACTTTATGCCACAGCGTAATGGCTCCTGAATATACAACCTATCATCAATCGGCACATGCCAGAGTGCACTGTGTTGAGTGTCACGTAGGCTCGGGAGCAACATGGTATGTTAAATCAAAAATGTCGGGCTTGCATCAGGTATATGCAATCCTGACCCATACCTATCCTACTCCTATTGCAACACCTGTACACAGTCTGCGTCCTGCCAGGGAAACCTGCGAAGAATGCCACTGGCCACAAAAATTCTATAACAGGGAAATCATAAATAAAAGATATTATCTGACGGATACAAAAACTACAGAGTATGACATGACCCTCGTAATGAAAACCGGTCCTGATAATCAGGCACAGGGCCTCAGAAGCGGTATTCATTGGCATGTTAATCCAAATGTGAAAATAGAATATGTATCTGCCAACGAGAAGCGAGATACCATTGCAGAGGTAAAATATACCAACCTTAAGACGGGAAAAGTTACCATCTATAAGGATACTTCCAATGTTTATACGCAAAAACAAATCGATAATTTTGAGCACCGGACCATGGACTGTATCGACTGCCACAACCGTCCATCACACGATTTTAAATCTCCCATCCGGTTCTTCGACGAGGCCATGAACCAGGGCAAGATTCCTAGAAATCTTCCTGATGTGAAAATGGAAGCCATGGATATATTGTATAATAATACATTCCCCACAGTTGACAGTGCTGACCGGTTCATCAAATCACAGTTTTATCAATATTATCAAATGATGTACCCGGAAATTTACGACAGTAGCAGAGCACTGATTGACACTACCATAGCAGTGTTACAGACTGAATATAAAGCAAATGTTTTCCCGAAAATGAAAGCCGACTGGCGGGCACATCCCAATTACATCGGCCATTTGGAAACCATCGGCTGTTTCCGGTGTCATAACGGTTCATTTGTAAGCGACACCGGAAGAACCATTTCCAGACGCTGCGACTTATGTCACGATATTAAAGCAGAAGGAACCCCTGGACACATGGAATATGCCAATGAAAAAGCAAGCCTTGAATTTAAACATCCGGTCGATATTAATGAAAAGTGGAAAACCGTGGATTGTGTGCATTGCCATAAAAACCTTTACCAGTAAAAATTCGTTTCTGCCAAAAAGAAACACCAGACATCTTTAATTGAAAAAGCTTCCCGGTTTTAAACCGGGAAGCTTTTTTTTAGATTCTGCCAATAAAACAATCGGACCTTTGCAAAACACTTCTTTTTGTCATCCTGAGTGAAGAGAAGGATCTTATAAGTATCTGATTTTCTTTCATTACAGATTCTTCACTGCGTTACTAATGACAACTTTTGATAAATGACTGTTTTATTGATAATTATAAGGACGTTTTTTGTTGTCATATCACTATGTGCGCCCCTTTTTACGGGGGTGTTGGATCTCAGAATGACAATTTTTTAGTCTTACAAAGGTCTTACAATCAGCCGTTTTGACTTATCTGAGTTAAAGATTCTTCCTTGAGAATGTGGACATTGTTGTCATTCATACTGATAATTCCATCATTTCTAAATTCCTGAAGTATTCTCGACACGCTTTCTTTTGGTAGAGCCGTCATATCCGACAAGTCCTTTTTTGAAATACTCATGGTAAAAGGATTACTCTTATAAATTTCGGTTCTTAAATATAGCAGCGCTTCTGCAACCCGGCCGTGATGATGTTTGATTAAAAGGCTTTCCATTTTATGGATCAGGTTTAAAATGAACTTATTTGAGTTCTCCATAAAAGCAAAAGCCATCTCAAAATTATCCTTCATCAACTGGAAAAATACGTCGATGTCTATCAAGCAGACTTTACAAGGTTCAACTGCCGTAATGGTCAGATAATGTTTGCTATCAAAAAAGAAACCTGGTCCGGAAAAAAATGATTGTGGACGAATAAAATCAAGAATAAAATTTTTATCGCCTTTCCCTTCCAGCGTAACTTTTGCCAACCCATGATAAAATGACATCACATGAGTCTTGGGCGTTCCGCTCTTCATGATGGTATCGCCCGGATCAAAGGAAACTTCTATTCGGTTACTATCGATCTTGGCAACTTCCTGGTGATTTAAGAAACAAAACACAGGAGAAGCCATTGGACAAGTACTACAGTCTAATGTTTTATCAAATCTCACAATTGCTTTTTTGCAAAAATAAGGCTAAAATAGAAACATAGTAAATTTAAGGTGATATTTATCAATCTAA
>CAZPPK010000227.1:0-2757 GCA_964588415.1 uncultured Lentimicrobiaceae bacterium | reverse complement strand
AACCTGCAATATGAGTAGATGATCCCAGCCACATTGCAATTGAAAGCTCTGACCACTCAAGAAGCAGGTCAAACAATACGGATACTAACACTATTCTTCCGAGTAAAAAAGATATCTGCCGGTAATCTTCTGATGTTTTGTCCTTCCATAAAAAGACAAAGATCATCGTTAATAAAGCACAACCGGACAGAACAGCACCCACCAAAAAATAAATTGGAGCCAAAGCACTATGCCATATTGGATTAGATGCCACAACTCCGAAAAGGGCACCAACACCTCCATGAAACGCAATGGCCAATGGAATTCCAAGGGAAGCCAAAATTTGCAATGCCCGTTGTTTTTTAGCTAATTTAGCCCCTGCCAGTTTACCACTGTCAATTCTAAATGCTAGTGCGGTCTCACCCAATAGTAAAAGGAAATAGGCTGTGTACAGCCAAATCATCCACGCCATCATGGAAGAAGGGAGGTTGGGCGTAGTAAACACCTCGTAAAAACGCCATTGGTGCCCCAGATCGAACCAGATAGACAACAAAGCACAAATCAAAGTAATTAAGGCCGTTATGAGGGAAAGTTTACCCAGTTTCTCAAATATTTTCATTTTAAATACATAAACAAGGGATGAGAGTAGAAAAGCACCTGCCGACAGCCCAATAAAATAAATATACATGGCAACCCATAAACCCCATACGACACGGCTCCCAAGATTGACAAACTCATCGCCATGGGTCAACTTTTGATATACAGCAAATGCCCCAAACAAAAAGGCAATTGCCCATAATACATAAAATACTTTTTTCATTATTTTTTTCCTCCTGTGTTTTTTATCGTAAGTAAAATACTTTTGGGTTGGTGCCTTCTTCCTCTTTCAATACAGTGACGTTATCTCTGTTGACCACTTTGTTAATCAGATGATCCGGTTCATTAAGGTCCCCAAAATAGTTAGCCCCGCCAATACAGGTTGTAACACATTGAGGAAGGAGCCCTTCTGCAAGCCGGTGTTCACAAAAAGTGCATTTCCTTGCGTTTCCTATGGGGGAATTCTCATCTTTCCGTGGCCATTTAACCCCATATTCAAAAGATGGACGAGACTCATAGGGCATTATTTCAGGCGTGTTTTCAGTATAATACTCGCCAAAATCGAATACCCTGGCCCCATAAGGGCATGCTGTAAGACAATACCGGCAACCAATGCAGTGATCATAGTTTATTTCTATAATTCCATCCTTACGCTTAAAAGTTGCCCCGACAGGACAAACCTTTGTACAGGGAGGATTTTCGCATTGCATACAAGGCCGTGGTAAGTTGATCAGCGAAACATTGGGATACGATCCGACTTCTTCTTTAATTACCGGACGGTAAACCACACCCGGAGGAAGCACATTCTCTGATATACAGGCTACAGTGCAGGCATTACAACCGATACATTTGCGTATGTCAATAGCCATGCCCCACTTTCTTTTTTCAATGGATTTTTTCATAGAACGTCGAACATCATCCTGCATCCTTAGTCTTATATTTTCATAGGGGCCACTTAACAAATCTTCAACTGAGGCAAATTCCAAAATATTATCGGGAGATGTTTTTGGTTTTGCAGCTAAGCTTTCGCTGATGAAGGACGAAAGGGCAAGCCCTCCCAAAGCCAATGTACCGGCCTTTGTTAAGAACCCCCTTCGATTCTTTTCATTATTATTACTATTTTCCATAATCTAAAAAAGGTTAATGATTAGAATTTATATTGAAAATTTAAATAGGCCAGCGATTGGGAGGTAACATTTGGGTCGGTGTAAGTCCACCCTTGGTAATTTAACGCCATCTTAACCCCTTTAACAGGAGAATACTGGCAACCAAAAATAATTGCATTCCCATCTTTACCATAGTTCCACGGGTTTGCGGCATTGGCTAATATATTTGAAATCATATTATCATATCTTCCAAATAATTCAATCTTTTTATTTACGGTGTAAATACCATAAAATGAAAGGCCGTTTAAGTTATGACCTGATGCTTCTTGTGAATACTTTTCACCATTTAACATAACATCATATTCAGCGCCAATACGGAATTTGGATTTAATTCTATACCCAAGAAAAAAGGCATAGACAGATACTGATGAAGCATCAACAACCGCTCCATTGACGCTATGGGCAAAACCTTTGGTATCATAATAGAACTTAAATTCGAGATCTTTTACCGGCTTAATGATTACGTTTCCACCAACTTTGAATTTCCCATAATTATCTTGCAGGCTTTTGTAACCTTCACCATTCGCCACAAAAACATTAAAATTCAGTTTATTTTTTAAGAAAGTGAGGTGGGCATTTACACCAAGGTCGGCGCTGGAACCAAATCCATGCTCGTCCATGAATGATTTATAAACATATCGGTACCCCCAAAAACTTTCCTGATTGTTGAATTCCTGCATCCCAATAAGTCCGATGGATAACTTTAGGGAAGAAGCTAATTTCCAGTCGAGGGATGCTTTCTTTAAATAGTATGTATAAGCGCTTCCGCTACTGTTTTTCCCCACATCGAGGGTGATGCTTGTGGACAGATTTTTACTGAAGGCGTAGTTGTAGCCAAAATAGGCACGCTTAATTTCAAAAGCGCTGGCTTGGGTTGTACTGTTATTTAAACTTAAATGGTAATTAAAGTATATCTTTCCCTGAACTTTTCCTGTTGGATGGAAGACATCCTGAGCATTAACATTTAAGAGTAAAATAAACGCAAGGAAAGAAAATAAAAACTTTTTCATAATAA
>CAZPPK010000226.1:0-2781 GCA_964588415.1 uncultured Lentimicrobiaceae bacterium | reverse complement strand
ACTAGGGTTGGCAAAAGCAGACTTCATCTCTTTATAATGAAAAAGTATTTCCTCACATTAAGTATAAGTATCGTTTTACTGGCTGTAGTCGTTACAGACTTTAATACGAAAATTTATAGTAAGCCCGGGCGTGTTATTCAGTGGGATGTCATTGATTATTACGGATATCTTCCTGCTTTTTTCATTTATCATGATATTACCCTCCGGTTTCAGAACCATTACAAGGGAAGTCATCATTTTATTTTCTGGGCAAAAAAAACGGCTGCTGGAAAATATGTAATTAAAATGACCATGGGGTTGTCGTTTCTTTATGCTCCTTTTTTTCTGGCGGCCAATACAATTGCTGCACATTACGGCTACGATCCCGGCGGATATTCTGCTCCTTATAAATTGGCGCTGGTTTTGGCTGCTTTGTTTTATTTGGCTTTGGGATTGATTTTTCTGGCAAAAGTATTGCGGTTTTATTTCTCAAAACGAGTTACCGGATTCACTTTGCTAGCACTCGGATTGGGTACAAATCTGTTTTGGTATAGCAGCCTGGAACCGGGCATGGCGCATGTTTATGATTTTGCTTTGGTATCAGTTTTTCTGTATCTGGCGATTATCTGGTATCAAAAGGTCAACATTCGGAGATCAATTCTGTTGGGACTGGTAATCGGGTTGCTTACGCTCATTCGGCCGGTGAATGTTTTATTCGTGATCTTCTTTCTGTTCTATGGACTACAAAATGGCCGTGATTTTAAAAGAAGATGGACTCTTTACAGGCAGAAGTTTGTTTATCTGATTATAATCGCTTTTCTTGCTTTCCTGGTTTTGATTCCTCAACTGATTTATTGGAAGGATGTTACCGGAAGTTTTATTTATTATTCTTATGGAAATCAGGGTTTTTTCTTTTTGCATCCCCACCTGACTGATGTGTTGTTCAGCTTTAGAAAAGGATGGTTTGTCTACACGCCGGTGATGGCTTTTGCCGTTTTGGGAATTTATATTTTGTTCAGGCGTTACAAAACATTTTTCCTGCCGGTTTTGCTGCTTCTGATCGTATATCTGTACGTTGCATCTTCCTGGTGGTGCTGGTGGTATGGAGGCAGCCTTGGACAACGAGAACTGATTGATATTTACCCTGTTATGGCGCTGCCGCTTGCGGGAATCATCAATTGGGTCCGCAACAGTAAAACGGCATTGAATTATATAGCCGGACTGTTGTTGGCCTTTTCTGTTTTGTTGGGATCATTTTATAACTTTCAATATTATTATGGTGCGATTCATTGGGATTCTATGACACGGCAAGCTTATTTTGATTCATTTGGCAGGGTTCATCCTTCGCCGCGCTTTCTAAAACTTATCAGTCCCCCGGATTATAACCGCGCATTGCTGGGATTACCTGAAAAACAGGTGGACAATCAAAAGAAAGAAACAATAGATGATGTAATCAAGAGAATAAAAAGCGACAAAAAATGGTATCAGCTTGTCAAAGAAAAAGCACTGAAAAGAAATATCCCTGTGGATTCTATGTTGAAACTCGACGCAGAATATGTGCTTAAAAATGACAAATAATGTCTTTACTTTGAAAATCTAATTTTAAGGGAGATACAACAATTATGTTTGAAACCAGATCGAAAAATGAAGACTCTTTTGTTTTGAGTTTTTTGCTTCTATTTTTTGTTGCTTCGATCCTTATAATCTTTAAAACGGACAATTCCTTTGGAGGGGGAGACCCTATTTCCCATTACAAAATTGCACATTGGGCATGGAAATATCCCAAGTTATTTTTAGATATATGGGGGAAGCCGGTTTTCACTATTTTGATTTCTCCATGGGCCCACTTTGGCATGAACGTAGCCCGCATTTACAACATATTTGCTGGTTTATTTTCAGCTTACTTTGCCTGGAAAATTTGCAAACAATTCGGCCTGGAGCATCACTGGATTGTACCTGTTTTCGTGCTCTTTATCCCTATTTATTTTGTTTTGATGTTTACCTCATTAACAGAAGTTACCTTTAGCCTGTTTTTAACACTGTCTCTTTTTTTCTTTTTTAGAAATAAGCTGGTTTGGTCAGGATTAATACTTTCTTTTATTCCTTTAATCCGGTCCGAGGGCATCGTCTTATTCCCACTGTTTATAACAGCTTTTTTACTAAAGAAACATTACGTCGCCTTTTTTTCGCTGTTTACCGGCTTTATCGTTTTCAGCTTGGCCGGACTTTTTGTTTATCATGATTTTTGGTGGTTGATTACCCGAAATCCTTATACGGGAAATGCTGCGGATATTTACGGACATGGAACGCTGTTTCATTTTGTTGATAAACTTCCTGTGATATTGGGAAGCCCGCTGACTTACTTATTTCTGATAGGAATTGCCGTTTTGATTTTTAGATGGTTGAAGGTAGAAAAGGGAAAACTTTCGGATACATTTTATTTTTTGCTGCTTGTTCCCGGCTCGTTTCTGATTTATTTTGCCGCTCATTCCTACGTCTGGTGGAAGGGCATCGGAAATTCTCTGGGACTTGTCCGGGTGATTGCAGCTGTCGCTCCTGCTGCAGCCATGACTGCACTTATTGGCTTTGATAAAATTCTGATTTATGTCAAAAAAGTGTCCGGTTTATTGAAATGGATTATGATTCTGGGAGTAATAACGTGGATTATGTTTATAGGGGCAGGAACATATAAATACAGCTTTGTGAATTCTCCCACTAATCTGCTGATGAACAAAGCAGTCGCATTCATTAATCCCTAACTTTTCAATTTTTACGTAATAGGTATGTTTACTTTGTCCAGAA
>CAZPPK010000225.1:0-2965 GCA_964588415.1 uncultured Lentimicrobiaceae bacterium | reverse complement strand
AGCCGGTTTTTTTATTTGAGATAGAGTAGGATAAGCTGATTATAAAGTACTAATGGTTTCCACGATTTTCATGCCTTGGTTTACAGCATCTTCGTTAAGTGGAAGCAATTTATGATGTCTCTCCGGAAGCGATTTTTTGATTCCTTTGATCACATTCTCTATTTTGACGATGGGCCTGATCTTCAGATAAGCTCCCAGAACAATCATATTAAAAATCTTTGTATTTCCCATTTCAGCAGCTTTTTTTGCCCCTTCCACTTTATATACATTGATGTCTGTACGGGAAGGATGCTTGCTGATACCATTGGGATCATAAAGCAATGTGCCACCTGGTTTTACAGAATCTTCAAATTTATCCATGGATTGCTGGTTGAGGATGATGGCAGTGTCGTAAGCACGCAAAATGGGTGAACTGATACGCTCATCGCTGACGATTACCGTCACATTGGCAGTGCCGCCGCGCATTTCAGGTCCATAGGAAGGCATCCAACTGACTTCCTGGTTTTGCATGATTCCTGAGTATGCCAAAATTTTTCCCATAGAAAGAACTCCTTGTCCACCAAAACCGGCTATGATAATTTCTTCAGTCATTTGTTGTCTTTTTAAAGTTTAACCTATTTAATTAATTCACCATCCACTTTGATGTCACCTAAGGGGTAAAAAGGGAACATGTTATCCTGCATCCATTCATTGGAATCAACCGGAGTCATTTTCCAACCTGAATTACAGTTAGATACAATTTCAATAAATGATAATCCCGGAATGTCATCAAGCTGATTCTGAAATGCTTTTTTAATGGCTCTTTTTGCTTTTCTGACAGCTCCGGGAGTGTGGACAGCCTGGCGTGACACAAAATAAGTACCGGGAAGTTGTGCTACCAGTTCAGTAATTTTTAAAGGATATCCCATGAGTGCAACATCCCTTCCATAAGGGGATGTTGAAGTTTTCATCCCCACCAGCGTTGTCGGCGCCATTTGTCCGCCTGTCATTCCGTAAATTCCGTTGTTGATGAAAATGATGACAATCTTTTCGCCACGGTTACAGGCATGAATGGTTTCTGCGGTACCAATGGCAGCAAGGTCTCCATCGCCCTGATAGGTGAAGACCACTTTATCCGGCCATAACCTTTTGATGGCGGTTGCCAAAGCCGGAGCCCGTCCATGGGCAGCTTCCTGCATATCAATGTCCATAAATTCGTAAGCCAAAACGGAACAGCCCACAGGAGCCACGCCGATGGTATCATCTTCTTTGCCCAGCTCATCAATTACTTCCATGATAAGTCGATGTGCCGTTCCATGGCCACATCCGGGGCAATAGCTGAGCGGTTTCTCAGTCATCAACCGGTTTTTCTGATAAACCAGGTTTTCAGGTTTAATGATCTCTTTTATTGCTATCTCTGACATGACTTATTCTCCTATAATTTTATGTTCTACTGCTTCAACAACTTCTTCAGGAGAGTGAACAATTCCCCCTAAACGTCCGAAATGCTCGACTTTCACTTTTCCATTAACAGCCAGCCTGACGTCTTCAACCATTTGACCAGCACTCATTTCTACCGACAAGAATCCTTTAACACCCTGATTTACCAACTCCTGAATTTTCTTGGTTGGGAATGGCCACAGTGTAATGGGTCTTAACAAGCCGGCTTTGATTCCTTTTGCACGAAGCAGTTGGATTGATTTTTGTGAAATACGGGCACTCGATCCATAAGCTACCAGCACATAGTCTGCATCATCACACTGAAATTCTTCAAAACGGACTTCTTTTTCCTCCACCTGATGGTATTTTTCCTGCAGGTGTTGATTATGTCTTTCAAGCCTGGCGGGGTCCAAATCCAAAGATGTCATGATTCTGCGCTCGCCACCTTTCGGTTTTCCGTTGGTTGCCCAAGGGTAACGCTCTTTGATCTCTTGATCAGTAAGACGTGGAATGGGGTCGAAGAGTTCCACTTTTTCCATCATCTGGCCAATGGCACCATCTGATTGAATCATCACCGGATTTCTATATTTGAAGGCAAGGTCAAAAGCTACCGGAACAAAATCAGACATTTCCTGAACTGATGAAGGTGCCAGCACGATCAAACGATAATCACCGTGACCGCCACCTTTTGTTGACTGAAAATAATCCGATTGTGAAGGCTGAATGTCGCCCAATCCCGGGCCGCCACGAACAACGTTGGCTACTACTACCGGAATTTCAGCGCCCGCAATATAAGAAAGACCTTCCTGCATCAGACTGATGCCCGGACTGGAAGAAGAAGTAACGACTTTTTTTCCGGTCGCACCACCGCCATAAAGCATATTGATGGATGCCACTTCACTTTCTGCCTGAAGGACAACCATTCCTGTTCTTTCCTGGGGTTTGGTAGCGGTTAAATATTCTATAACTTCCGATTGAGGGGTAATTGGATAACCAAAATAGCCGTCAGTGCCAGCCCTTACCATGGCTTCTGCCAACGCCTCATTACCCTTCATTAATCTTAGTTCACCCATATCTTTAATATTTTTTATTATGAATTGACTTTAACCCTGTAAACAGTGATCACTCCATCAGGGCAAACAACAGCGCAGTTAGTACATCCGGTACATTCATCAGGGTTTTCCATGAATGCGTAATGGTACCCTTTGCCGTTAACTTCTTTTGCCAATGCGATGACATCGGTGGGGCAGGCTGGAATGCATACTTCGCAGCCTTTGCACTTTTCGATGTCAACTTCAATGGCGCCTTTCAGTTTAGCCATAAGCTTAAATTTATATCGTTTGCATTAATTTGCCACGAAATTACAATTTCTACTCCAATTTATGGGTAAGTGATTTACGGATTTTGGAATCCAGCCCCTATTTATAATAAATATAAACATTATAACTTCCTAATTAACAAATGTTTGTAATCTAAGGTGGTTATAGATAATCTAAGTACATGACAAAAATTCGCAACAGAATTCAAGTTTATCTAAATCATTGGT
>CAZPPK010000224.1:0-3018 GCA_964588415.1 uncultured Lentimicrobiaceae bacterium | reverse complement strand
GTTAAATTCAGGTAGTCATTTAAAAGTTGCAAAATAAACAAAGGCCGGAAAGGAATTGCTATACCTTCCTTTCCGGCCTTTGTTTATTTTGCCTTGTCATGCTTCATCCCAAATTTCACCGTATATTTGAATTTTTATAAAAATGATTTGTTTCAATGAGCGAAGACCAAAAGAAACAGCTTGAACAACAGCTTTGGAACATTGCCAATACCCTCAGGGGCAAAATGAATGCTGATGAGTTTCGCGATTATATCCTTGGCTTTATTTTCTATAAATACCTCTCTGAGAAAATGGAGCTTTATGCCAACAAAATATTACAACCCGATGGTATCCGGTTTAAAGGGATTGACGAAAACACACCATTGGGAAAACAATACATCGATGCCATCAGAGAAGAAGCACTGAGAAAGCTGGGCTACTTTCTGAAACCGTCTGAGCTGTTCAGTGAAATAGCTAAAAGGGGCAACGGACACAACAACACCCAAAGCAACTTTATTCTCGAAGACCTGCAAAAAATCCTTACCAACATTCAGCTTTCCACTATGGGAACGGAAAGTGAAGAGGACTTTGACAACCTCTTTGAGGATATGGATTTGAACAGTACCAAGCTGGGGAAAGCACCCGAAGCGAGAAACGAGATAATTGCCAAAGTCCTCTCCCACCTCGACAAAATTGATTTTAAACTGGAAAGTACCGAACTGGACGTGCTGGGCGATGCGTACGAATACCTCATTGGCCAGTTTGCCAGTGGTGCAGGGAAAAAGGCCGGTGAATTTTACACCCCGCAGGAAGTGAGTAAAGTGCTGGCCAAGCTGGTTACCACCGGCAAAACAAAACTAAAATCCGTATATGATCCTACCTGCGGTTCCGGTTCGTTGCTGTTGCGGGTAGCGAAAGAAGTAGAGGGGGTCAACAACTTTTACGGGCAGGAACTCAACCGTACTACGTACAACCTTGCCCGGATGAACATGATACTGCATGATATGCATTACCGCAAGTTTGACATCAAGCAGGAAGACACGCTGGAACACCCGCAGCATCCCGGCATGCGGTTTGAAGCCATTGTAGCCAATCCGCCTTTTTCGGCGCACTGGAGCGCCAGCCCGCTGTTTATGAGCGACGACCGCTTTAGCCAGTATGGTAAGTTAGCGCCCAAAAGCAAAGCCGATTACGCTTTTGTGCAGCACATGGTTTACCATTTGGACGACAACGGGATTATGGCCATTGTGCTACCGCACGGCGTATTGTTCCGGGGAGCCGCTGAAGGACACATCCGCCGCTTTTTGATAGAAGAAAAAAACTACCTCGATGCCGTGATTGGTTTACCGGCCAATATTTTTTACGGAACCCCTATTTCTACTGCTGTTTTGGTTTTTAAAAAATGTAGGGAGAACCCGGACGACATTCTGTTTATTGATGCCAGCCAACATTACGAAAAGGTAAAGACCCAAAACCGGTTACGTCAGCAGGACATTGACAAAATCATTTCCACTTACCGTGAAAGGAAAGAAGAACCCAAATACAGCCACATAGCCTCGTTGGATGAGGTGAGGGAAAACGACTACAACCTCAACATTCCCCGCTATGTGGACACCTTTGAAGAAGAAGAACCCGTGGACATAGAAGCGGTGGCCGACGAACTGAAAGCGCTGGAAACCGAAATTGCCGAAACCGACCAAACCATTGCCGGATTTTGTCGTGAACTCAACATTTCAGCCCCTTTTTGATGATGGAAACCCAAAAGAAAAACATACCGGAACTGCGATTTCCTGAATTTGAGGAGGAATGGGAAAGAGAAAGGTTAAGGGAAATTTATTCTTTTTTCTCAACAAACTCTTATTCACGTGAAAATCTAAATTATTTAGAAGGAAGCGTTAAGAATATTCATTATGGGGATATCCATACAAAATTTCAGGCAATTTTTGATGTCGAGATAGAAGTTGTTCCTTTTATAAACCCGAATATTGATATTTCTAAAATTCCAAATTTAAATTATTGTCAGGAAGGGGATGTGATAATTGCTGATGCATCTGAGGATTATAAAGATATTGGTAAAGCAATAGAACTTGTGAATCTCAATGGAGAGAAAGTGCTTTCAGGATTACACACAATTTTAGCACGACCAAATAATAATGTGATAAAAAAAGGGTTTTCAAGTTTTTTGTTTCAAAGCTGGAGCGTAAAGAAACAATTAATGACTATTGCTCAAGGAATTAAAGTTTTAGGCCTTTCTACTAAAAGGCTTGCAAAGATTACTATTTCAACCCCCACCCTTCCCGAACAACAAAAGATAGCTGCTTTCCTTACGGCTGTAGACAAAAAACTGCAAGCCCTGCGGAAGAAAAAAGCGCTTTTGGAGCAGTACAAAAAAGGCGTTATGCAAAAAATATTCTCGCGGGAACTGCGGTTTAAAAAGGAGTACGGGAAGGATTTCCCGGAGTGGGAGGAAAAGAAATTAAAAGATTTGGCAACTTTTTTTTCAGGAGGAACACCAAAATCAACAATATCAGAATTCTACTCAGGAATGATACCATTCATAAAATCAGGGGAAATACATTTAGAAAAAACAGAGCAATTTCTTTCTGAGAAAGGATTAAAAGAATCTTCTGCAAAAATGGTTGATGAAGGTGATTTACTTTATGCCCTTTATGGTGCTAACAGTGGAGAAATTGCAATCTCAAAAATTAAGGGAGCTATTAATCAGGCTGTTTTATGCATAAGGCCAAACATAATTGATAAAGTGGTTTTATATTTCTTTCTCTATTATTCAAGAAATAAGATAGTTGGGAGATATTTACAAGGGGGTCAGGGTAATTTATCAGCGAATATTCTAAAAGAAATAAAGATACCTAAGCCATCAGTAAAGGAGCAAACCCAAATAGCCAATTTCCTTTCTGCCATTGATAAAAAGATTGCCTCGGTAGAGGCGCAGATAGAAAAGACCGGGCAATGGAAAAAAGGGTTGTTGCAGCGGATGTTTGTTTGAAAATTGATTCGACGTATGTCTGAACTTATTAT
>CAZPPK010000223.1:0-3021 GCA_964588415.1 uncultured Lentimicrobiaceae bacterium | reverse complement strand
TTAATTTATTTTCCAACCCAATCGCACAACTGAAATCAAAACATCTCATATCCAAAAGTTCGCTACCTTTAAACCGCAAAAACAGAAACAGATAACGTTTTATGTACCAACCACCTGATTATTTTCAATTGAATGACCTGCTGACGGATGAACATAAAATCATTCGTTCTTCTGTCCGCGAATGGGTAGATCGTTCGGTAAAACCGATCATAGAAAAATACGCCCAGAAACACGAAGCCCTTCCTAAAAGCATCTTGCTTGAAATGGGTGAACTGGGAGCTTTGGGACCCTTCATTCCTAAAGAATATGGTGGAGCCGGGCTCGACCATATTTCGTATGGCCTCATCATGACAGAACTGGAACGTGGAGATTCTTCGGTTCGTTCCAGTGCTTCAGTACAATCTTCGTTGGTGATGTATCCCATTTTTACTTTTGGAAGTGAAGAACAGCGTGAAAAATATCTGCCTAAGTTGGCGACCGGAGAATGGGTAGGTGCTTTTGGTCTCACAGAACCCAATCATGGCTCTGACCCCGGCGGCATGTTGACACATTTTGAAGAAAAAGGAGACTGTTTTTTGCTGAACGGTTCCAAAATGTGGATCACCAATGCACCGCTATGCGACGTAGCTGTTGTTTGGGCCAAAGATGAAAATGGAAAGGTGCACGGGTTGCTGGTGGAAAGATGCATGGAAGGCTTCTCAACGCCAGAAACTTTGAATAAATGGTCGTTGCGTGCTTCTTGTACCGGAGAGCTGGTTTTCGACAATGTGAAAGTTCCCAAAGAAAATCTGTTATCGAGAGTTAAAGGATTGAAAGGGCCTTTGATGTGTCTGAACTCTGCCCGTTACGGTATTGCCTGGGGCGTGCTGGGTGCTGCCATGGAATGTTACGACACGGCACTTCACTATGCGTTGGAAAGGAAACAATTCGGCAAACCCATTGCCTCCTTCCAGTTACAGCAAAAGAAACTGGCAGAAATTCTGACTGAAATTACCAAAGGACAATTGCTGGTCTGGCGTTTGGGCGTATTAATAAATGAAGATAAGGCGACGCCGGCACAGGTTTCCATGGCCAAACGCAACAACGTAGAAATGGCATTGCAAATCGCCCGCGAAAGCAGGCAAATATTAGGAGCCATGGGTATTACGGGAGATTTTCCCATCATGCGTCACATGATGAACCTTGAATCGGTCATCACGTATGAAGGCACTCATGATGTGCATTTGCTGATTACCGGAAATGACATCACCGGAATTTCGGCGTTTGATTAAATATGCCGAACAACTTCTTCCATCTATTTTTTGATCTTATTGTTTCTTTTGTGATAACCGGCTTCAGGATAGCCCAACGGGATGATGGAACAAATGGTTTCGTTTTCTTTCAGCCCGATGGCTTTTGCCAGAATTTCATAATCGTAATGAAGGATCCAGCAAGTGCCGACGCCATCATTTTCGGCAGCTAAAATGATGTGGCCCATGGCAATGGCCAAATTGGTCTCAATGGAATTGATCCCGTCTTTCGGGTGCACCCAGGCTTTGGATTTGTCGCCCACGATCACCAGAATATGCGGCGCATGCTGAAACCAGTCGCGCAGATAACAAGGTCTTACCTCTTTCAGCGTTTCTTCGGAAGAAACCAAAACAAAAGTCCAGAACTCTAAATTAAAAAAATTTAATAATACACTGGTACTTTATCATGAGACTGATCTGTTAAGATCAAAAGATTAGTGTACCATTACTTCAAATTATAACTTTTTAAAATCCGGTAAACCGGTCCGGCAGGATTTAAAATGCTTTCATAAAGAAAAAACTGCTCCACGGCCAGTTTTTGAAAAAACATTTCGTGATATTGTAATATGATTTCCTGAAAATACTTCTTGTTTGTCAGTTGTTTGATCCTTCCCAACGTAAGATGAGGGACAAAATTCTGCCGATCTCTGGGAAAACCGGCGGCATCCAGGCTGTTTAACACATCTTCACCCAAAATTGTCAGTTCCTGATTTTGGTTGGTTCCCAGCCAGATAATTCTCGGATCATACCGGCTACCAAAAATTCCTGCTGTTTGTAAACTCAGTTCAAAACAGAAATGCCGGGCAACTACTTCCTGCAATACAGAATGGATCCGGCTGAAATTTTCTTCAGATGTTTTTCCGAGAAATTTCAACGTTAGATGCAGGTTTTGCAGTTCCACCCATTTTATCTTATCCAAGATCAGCTTTTTCCTCAGTTCACCATAAATTCCTTCAAAATGTCTATCCGGATGAATTTTAACGGCTACAAACAAACGCTTCATAAAAAGATTTTACGGGTAAAATTACTCTTTTTGAATGATAATTTTTTTAATTTTGCGGCTCGTTGGGGGATTAGCTCAGTTGGCTAGAGCGTTTGACTGGCAGTCAAGAGGTCATCGGTTCGATTCCGATATTCTCCACAAAAAAAGCAGTTGCGAAGTAAAATTTGTGACTGCTCTTTTATTTGCATATTGAATAGGTTTTAAAAATTATTTTTTACATTTGAGCTTGACAACCAGCCTTTTTGATCCAAACTATCAAAAAGATCTTTATTTAACCAGATTGTGAAAAGAATTCACCCCATATTCCCTGAAATAGTATTTCCTTCCCATCAAACTATACTTAAGTTGCTATCCTGGCAGTCATCAACCAGGCACAAAAGTTCGGAAATAATTAGATTTTTCTCCATATTGATCAAATCCGCTTTTGCAAAAATCAGGAGTCCTTTGGACGTAATTTTGAATGATAAACAAAAGGAGTACAATAAGTTATTGCTAAATAGGATATAAGAAATATAAAAACAATTGACTTTTACACATACGTTATGTGCATGCTTAAATAAAAGATAAATCGCTAAGTACATGACAAAAATCTGCAACAGAATTCAAGTTTATCCAAATCATTGGTGAATAGCACATTAGTGATCTAGTCCAAACCCTGTTTAAAAAGGCTTTTGGCTCTTCTTCCATGTTTTTTTATTTTTATAGGGTTTAGCTTATCCAGATAAATTC
>CAZPPK010000222.1:0-3043 GCA_964588415.1 uncultured Lentimicrobiaceae bacterium | reverse complement strand
CTACTAGGCGGCCGCGATTTTCTTTGAGATAGGGCAAGGCATAATGAGTACAGTAAACACTGCCGAAATAGTTTACTTGCATGATCTTTTCCATGATCTTTAAATCAGTAACCTGATCGAAATAAGCCCACATGGTAATACCCGCATTGTTGACAAGGACATCAATTTTGCCATATTCTTTTACACAGCTCTCAATAAGATGTTTGCACTGCACTTCGTCGGCGACATCGGTAGGAACTGTAATTGCTTTTCCACCTTGTTCGATGCAACTGCTTGTTACCGCTTCCAATTTTTCCTTATTTCTGGCAGCGAGCACCAGCCATGCACCTTCCTTTGCGTATCTTAAAGCCAACTCTTTTCCGATTCCGGAAGATGCTCCGGTGATAATAACAACCTTATCTTTCATTGAAAACTTTGCCATGGGTTCTATTTTGGTGCTAATTTAATCTTTTTGAAATATTATTTTAGGAAATTGATATTGTCGACCCGAGATCAAAATAGTTTACTCAAGCCTGTATTTTGGACAAAGACCCCAAAATAAAATTCGCTATTTTTGAAGAAAAAAGAATATGTCTAGGATATTGGTGGTTGACGATGAAAGCAGCATTCGCAGAACACTGAAAGAAATTCTCGAGTTTGAGAAGTATGAAGTGGATTTGGCTCCTGATGGGATGGTTGCACTCGAAATGTTAAATGGTAATGGTTATGATGTAATTCTTTTAGATATTAAGATGCCTGAGATGGATGGGATGGAAGTGCTGGAAAAACTTCAGGGAATTACCGATTGCCCGGTAGTGATGATCTCCGGGCATGGAACCATTGAAACAGCCGTAGAAGCTATTAAGAAAGGCGCTTATGATTTTGTGGTTAAACCCCCTGATCTGAACCGGCTCCTGATCACCATTCGAAATGCTATCGATAAAAAAGATTTGGTTAGTCAAACCAAAAGGTTGAAAAAGGAGATTGAGAGAAAGTATATTATTGTTGGTGACTCGCCAAATATGATTCATTTAAAAGAGATGATTGCGAGGGTGGCGCCTACCGGTGCACGAGTTTTGATCTCAGGGGAGAATGGAACCGGAAAAGAACTGGTGGCAAGGCAGATACACGAGCAAAGTCCAAGGGCTAAAATGCCGTTTATTGAGGTGAATTGTGCGGCTATTCCTTCCGAACTTATTGAAAGCCAGCTTTTCGGACATGAAAAAGGTTCTTTTACTTCTGCTTTCAAGCAACGAAAGGGAGATTTCGAACTCGCCCATGGCGGGACTTTGTTCCTGGATGAAATAGGCGATATGAGCCTTTCGGCGCAGGCGAAAGTGTTGAGAGCTTTACAGGAAAACAAGATAACAAGGGTAGGAGGCGAAAAAGAAATTCAGGTGGATGTGCGGGTATTGGCGGCTTCCAACAAGAACCTGGCAGCGGAGATCAAAAAAGGAAACTTCCGGGAAGATCTTTATCACCGTCTCAGTGTGATTGTTATAGTTGTTCCGCCACTCAGAGAGCGCAAAGAAGATATTCCGCTGTTGGTTCAGTATTTTGTTGAAGAGCTGGTTCGCGAGCAGGGACGTTTTTCTCTGGGAATAACCGAAGGAGCGTTGAAACGCATGGCAGAATATCCGTGGACCGGAAACATACGTGAACTGCACAATGTGGTTGAAAGGCTGCTGATCCTTTGTGACCGCAAGATCACCGAAAGCGATGTTGAACTTTATGCCCATCCCTTAATGCTAAAATAAGAGAGATACTTCTCTGTTTTTTCATGCACGGTACAATATTTGATTAATTACTTTGGAGGGTGCAAATAAGCTTTATCTTTGCACCTGCTTAAATAGGAGTGTTCTTTGACAAAAGGGGCTGACTGGTTTTGACAGCATTCGAATGGATAAGTAAGCATGCCGGGCAAGGTAACAAATCCCGTAAAACAGGGTTACACAAATTTCAATTGGCGAAAATCATTACGCTCTCGCAGCTTAATCGAAGTTTAGTAGATGAGCATCATCCCTGGTAGGTTATCGGGGACGAGACGGTTCGCAGGTGGAGATGTCTGATTCCGGCCTGATATCGGATCGCAAGAAATTTCGGACTGGTTCTGTTTTTGCCTGAAAAACAGAACGAGATTATACTGGCTAAGGCAAAATTTTGGGTGTCCGTCCTCGTATTTTGCCCTACAACCAATGACTGAATAAGCATGTAGAAAGCTTACCGGTTCTATGTTTGGACGAGGGTTCGAATCCCTCCAGCTCCACAAGAGGATGTTTGGATGTAAGATGTGGAATTTAAGATGTAGGATATGATGACCGATTAGTTTTTTTGGGTTTACTAAAGATGTTTTTCATAAATTTGAGAAGTGTCAATTTTTACCATCCTTTATGAATTCCGAAGAATTGAAACAAAGAAATAAGCAGTTTGCTATTTCTTGTGTAAAACTTGCCGAAACACTTCCGGATAATAAACTTGGAAACCATATCCGAGGACAATTGATACGATGCAGTACATCGGTGGCCGCAAATTATCGTGCAACAAGGCTGGCTGGCACAATCAAAAACTGCGTTCATAGCGAAATTAAGCATCGTTATTGAGGAAGCAGATGAGTCTGAATTTTGGATTGATCTTGGAATGGACTTTGGTTTGTTTGATATTGAGGGAGCAAAAATTTTGGGACAAGAAGCACACAAATTGGCATCCATTTACATTGCAACGCGTAATCCATTGCGAAACGCGAATAAATAGGGGAAAAGCAACATCAAATATCTCATATTTAACATCCAAACATCACACATCCAACATTTTACATCCAAACGGTCCTGTAGTTCAATGGATAGAATGTCAGATTCCGGTTCTGATGATTCGGGTTCGAATCCCGGCAGGATCACTTTTTTAAACCCAATAAGCTTATTATGAGTTTGTTGGGTTTTTTGTTTTCATTTCAAGCTGTTTGCGGTTTTCTGTTTGCTGTGTTATTTTGATGCTGAAAAATAGGTAGCTCACATTTTATTAGTGAAACTCTATTTTGAAAATCCGCGATAAGCGGAGCATTCGAAAT
>CAZPPK010000221.1:0-3062 GCA_964588415.1 uncultured Lentimicrobiaceae bacterium | reverse complement strand
CTAACCTGATTTTAGCTGCAGCATAATGTTAACCAAAACGGTTGCTCCTTTTTTTGGTAAAAGAATTCCGTTAATTTTGTGGAAGATATAATTGAGCCCGGTCTAAAAAGGTAAATTGGTGTAAATAATGAAAATCAGTATTTACCCCACCCCTAAAGGGTGCACTGGTTTTCAGCCATTTCCCTTTTAGGAGATTAAGGGGTGAAAGTGGTTGAAAATTAAGTTAAGACCTTTTTAGACCGGACTCATAATTGACAAAATGCAATTCTCTGATGTTTAGCATTAACAAGTGAATTTATGACTAAAAATCAATTGATAAATAGAGAAATTTCATGGCTGCATTTTAATGACCGTGTACTGCAGGAGGCCATGGACAAGAATAACCCGATTATTGAACGGCTTAAGTTTTTGGGAATTTATTCTAACAACCGCGATGAGTTCTTTCGCGTTCGAGTGGCAACACTTCGCCGTATGGAAGCCATGGGAAACAAAGATGAAGAGTTTGATTTTCATCCGGGACGTATTTTGAAGAAAATCAATTTGCTGGTTGAATCGCAGGAGAAGAAGTTCAATGCCACTTTCATCGAGATCAAAGAAAGCCTTAGGATGAACAATATCTTTTTCGTGAATGAAAAAGAGATCACCCCCAAGCAGGGACAATTTGTAAGTCAGTATTTTAATCAGTACGTGCGGCCGGTGTTGTTCCCGATTTTGCTGAAAAACCTGAAAAGTCCGGAAGCCCTGCGTGATAAATTCATTTATCTGGCGGTCGTACTAAAAGATTCCAAAGGAGAAATTGATGAAGATTATGCACTTTTGATGGTTCCTACCGATACGCTTTCGCGCTACCTTTTGCTTCCCAACCAGCAGGAAAAGCGTTTCGTAATGATGTTGGATGACGTGGTGCGTTACGGGCTCCGTGATGTTTTCAAACCTTTTGGTTACGATAAGTTCAAGGCTTATACCGTGAAAGTTACTCGTGATGCCGAGTTGGACATCGACAGCGATATTTCCAAAAGCTTTTACGAGCTGATGAGTGAAAGCATCAAAAAGCGCAAAAAGGGCATGCCTGTACGCTTTGTTTTTGATAAGAACATACCAAACAAATTATTAAACCAGCTGCTTCACAAACTGAAGATTTCAGAAGAAGATTCCTTGCGTGGCGGTGGCCGCTACCACAATTTCAGGGATTTTATGTCATTTCCCAACATTGGTGGCGACAGTTTTGTTTTTCCTCAGTATGAGCCGTTGCCACACCCGTTGCTCAGGGGCAATCCCAGCATTCTGAAGGTGATTCGCGAACGCGATATCATGTTCCATTATCCTTACCAGTCGTTTCATTATGTGATTGATCTGCTGCGTGAAGCATCCATCGATCCGCAGGTAACGGCCATCAAGATGACTTTTTACCGTGCTGCACGCGATTCCAATGTCATTAATGCCCTGATTAATGCGGCGCGAAACGGAAAATACGTGACCGTTTTTCTGGAAATCCAGGCAAGGTTCGACGAGCAAGCCAATATATACTGGTCGGAGCGGTTGCGCGAAGAAGGGGTGAAAATCATCAAAAATCTGCCTGGCTACAAGGTGCATGCAAAGATGATGCTCATCCGGCGCAACGAGGGCGGAAAAAATTTCTATTATGCCAACATCAGTACCGGAAATTTCAACGAGTCAACGGCACAGGTATATGCCGACGACAGCCTTTTCACTGCCAATCAGGAAATTGCCAAAGAGGTAAATATGTTGTTTCATCTTTTCGAAGCACCATACACGCCACCCAGTTTCAAACATTTTTTGGTGGCGCCCTATTTCATGCGTGATCAACTTTTGAAGCTGTTGAATAAAGAGATCAGGTCTGCAAAAAATAATAAAGAAGCGTGGGTAATCATAAAACTGAATAACCTGGTTGATAAAAGGATCATTCAAAAGCTGGTGGCTGCTTCGCGTGCCGGAGTGAAAATACAGATCATCTGCCGGGGTATTTGTGTGCTGGTTCCGAGAGTTCCCGGCTACAGCGAAAATATTGAAATAGTGGGTGTTATTGACCGTTACCTGGAGCATTCCAGGACCTTTGTCTTTGCCAACGAAGGCAACCCGCTTTACTATATCACTTCTGCCGACTGGATGGTCAGGAACTTCGACCACCGGTTTGAAGTGGCTTGTCCCGTTTATGACCCGGGACTGCAAAAAGAACTGATGTACATCCTTCAAACGCAGTTAAAAGACAATGTCAAGGCACGGTACATCAACAGCGATCCCGTCAACTTGTACAAGAAGTTTGACAAGGGCGAAACCCGCATCCGGTCACAGTTTTATCTGTATGAGTATTTGAGGAAACAGGTGGAGTAGGGACTTAAAAGTCTGAAGACAGAAGCTTGACCAAAAATGAAGAATGAAAAGTGAAGAATGAAAAATCAGGCCGTTGTCTTACTATCGTTTGACCATAGTTTGAATATGGTTTCACAATCGTATAACCCTGTAACAAAAAGAAGGGTTCTGTCACAAGCGAATCAAGAAGTAAACTGCAGTTCAACCGTTGAACTTTAGCGCGCTTTATGAATTTTCCCCCGGGGTAAATCGTAAGGCTAAAGGCTAAATTTCAAAGAAAAAATTACATAGATGAGCTTAACTTTTGAACCTTTAATCCGCCTGAGGCGGATTAAAAGGATATATCACCAACACGGAATTAGAGGACAAGCATGTTATTGAAAATTACAAAAACCTGTGGCAGATAGAAAAAGCTTTTCGCATGTCGAAAACCGATTTAAGAATACGTCCTATTTATCACCATCTAAAACACAGAATTGAAGCCCATATTTGCCTTTCATTCGTTGCTTATTCTATTTACAAGGAGTTGGAAAGGGTCTTATATGAGAACAAATCGTCATTATCATTGAAAAAAGCAGCTGAAATCACCCATAATATTTATCAAGTCACCTACCAGTTACCCGACTCTAAGCAATATAAGTCCAAGCTGCTAAATATGGACAATGAGCAAAAAGAGCTATATGAAATTATCCTGCAAAATTTTTAGGGTGTCCCAATGCGGAAAACAGGAA
>CAZPPK010000220.1:0-3180 GCA_964588415.1 uncultured Lentimicrobiaceae bacterium | reverse complement strand
ATATGCCGTAAAGTTCCGGCTCATGCTCCGGCGACATTTCATGAAATGCTTCAACATTACTGGTTTATTCATCTTGGAGTCATCATTGAAGTCAATCCCTGAGATTCTTTTAATCCTGGAAGATTGGATAAGCACCTTTATCCATTTTTTAAAAGAGAATTGGAAAGCAATACTTTAACAGAAGAACAAGCTATTGAATTGTTGGAATCATTCTGGGTTAAATTCAATAACCATCCGTCACCGCCAAAAATGGGAGTTACCGGGCAGGAGAGCAGTACCTATACCGATTTTACACTGATCAATTTAGGTGGAGAGAAGGAAGACGGTTCTGATGCGGTAAATGACCTCTCATACTTGATCCTGGATGTAATTGAAGAACTGCGCATTTTACAACCGGGCACAATGGTTCAGATCAGTAAAAAAAATCCGGATCGCTTTGTTGAAAGAGCAATAAAAATTTCAAAAACAGGATTTGGCCAACCTTCATTCTTTAACACAGATGCTATCATTAAAGAGTTGTTGTCTCAAGGCAAATCTTTAATTGATGCACGTAATGGAGGAGCAAGCGGTTGTGTGGAATCAGGAGCTTTTGGCACAGAAAGTTATATCCTGACGGGATATTTTAACCTGAATAAAGTGCTCGAAATTACTCTGAATAATGGCATTGACCCGAAAACCGGAAAACAGCTCGGCCTGAAAACCGGCGATCCGTCATCTTTTACTGATATGGATCAGTTGATAAGTGCCTATAAAATGCAATTGGAATATTTTATTGATATAAAGATCAAGGGAAATCTTATCATTGAGAAATTGTATGCAGAAGAACTTCCTGTACCTTTCTTATCAATGATAATTGGTGACTGCATAGCTAACGGCGTTGATTATAACGCCGGTGGAACGCGATATAACACATCCTATATTCAGGGAATCGGCCTTGGAAGTATCACTGATAACCTCACTTCTGTTTTTTATCACGTGTTTGATAAAAAAGACATCCCGATGCAAAGATTGCTTGATGCCCTGAGAATAAATTTTGCGGAATACGACCAATTGCGCTACTCCCTTGTTTATGAAACACCTAAATATGGAAACGATGATGACTACGCCGACCAGTTTGCTGTTAGCGTGTTCAATATGTTTTATGACGCAGTCGACGGGATACCCACATTTCGCGGGGGAAAGTTCAGAATAAACATGTTGCCTACAACCAGTCACATTTATTTTGGCAGTGTTGTGGGGGCTACTCCAGACGGTCGAAAAGCATTTCTCCCTTTATCTGAAGGAATCAGTCCCGTTCAAGGGGCCGACTGCAGTTCTTAAGTCGGTGACAAAAATTGACCACATCAAAACTGGGGGAACTTTATTAAATCAGAAGTTTTCGCCTTCATTTTTTGAAGGCAGAAGTAGTATCACGAAACTCAGACATTTGATTCGAAGCTATTTTAGATTAGATGGACACCATATACAATTTAACGTTGTTAAGGCGAGTACTTTACGTGATGTCCAAGAACATCCGGAAAAGTACGCCGATTTAATTGTCAGAGTTGCCGGGTATAGCGATTATTTTAATGATTTAGGAGAGAGTTTGCAAAATGAAATTATTAAACGTACTGAGAATGAAGAAATTAGTTAATGTAAAATTAAAAATATGAATAGAATAGTTTTTATAGGCGCACTAATTGTGTCGATTAGTTTTACTGCCCAGGCATAAAAAAGCAGGTCACGTGCATTAATTCCCCCGCCGATGGGTCGGAATAGCTATTTTATAACAAATAATCCTTCTTTATTCCAAGGTTTAAATGATGATTTAACGGCAACTCATGCAAATGGGTTTGTTTGACCCAAACGAGCGATCGCGACAGAGACCGGAAACCACCATAACTTACGCATATAAGCCGGAAGGATATACTCAGTATTCAAAGTTCGTAGTGCCATCAAGGAGTTAATGGAGCAGAATAAGAGTAATCAAAACATGCTGTTATCCCTGATTTAAGGGATAAGTGCTATCTTTGTGGCCGATATAAAGAGTTGGCATTCATGCAGTAGAAAATGGTAAAACAGGAAAACATATAAATTAAAACCGAACAATAGTTTCCATATATTGAAACTTTTATTATCTTTGAAGAAAATTTTTACATGGTTACAAAATTTGAAGTGATTTTTTTGAACGA
This sequence comes from uncultured Lentimicrobiaceae bacterium, assembly GCA_964588415.1. GTDB lineage: Bacteria > Bacteroidota > Bacteroidia > Bacteroidales > F082 > Sulfidibacterium. The sequence continues at coordinate 1,009 of CAZPPK010000220.1, read as the reverse complement.
AGCTATTGAGTTCATTCATAATCTTGAAGAAAGGACAAGGAAAAAGATTTTTTACAATATTGATAAAGCAAGGTTGTTAAATGACCCTAAATTATTTGAGAAATTAGAAGATGATATTTGGTATTTCAGAACAAAATATTCCAGCGTTCAATACAGAATATTTGCTTTTTGGGATAAAACAGACAACAAAAACACATTGGTAGTTGCAACACACGGGGTGATAAAAAAATCGAGAAAAGTATCAAAATCAGAAATTGAGAAAACAAAACGAATAAGAAAAGAATATTTTGAAAATAAAAGGAAGAAATCATGAAAACAAAAAATAAACCACAGCCGGAAGAAACGATGAGAATCATGTCGTTTGATGAGTTGAAAGACAAATATATCGGTGAAAAAGGCACACCTGAAAGAGATGCTTATGAATTGGAATTAAAAGTAGAAGTATTGGGAGAGATGATTAAAAAGGTAAGGAAAGAAAACCATTTAACACAAGAAGAACTAGGGAAATTAGTAGGAGTAAATAAATCACAGATTTCTAAATTAGAGAGAAACACAAACAATGTAACAATTGCAACCATATTAAAAATATTTCGGGCATTAAAGACAAACATAAAATTCACATTAGAAAGAGCGGATGATCCATATAAAAAAAGTATAGTTTAAAAGCACGAAATGCCAACAGCAGGGTATAGCCCATGCCGCAAATCATGGTTTTATAGAAAAATGAACGGTAAAATAAATGATGTAACTTTAAAGAAAATTTAAGGGTAAAATGCGGCACGTTCCATACCCGCACACGTTGTATGCAAGGCTGAGAGACCGAACAGTATGGAATTAAATTGATTACAAATTTGAAAAAACGAATAGATTATACTTACTCTTTGATTGAAGGTTGGTGCAAGAAAAAATTAGTTTTACCTGCCCGCTTCTGCCCTATGGGATAATTTGGGAAGCCTGCCCACAAACAGCACAGTGTGCCTCGAAGAAAGAGGATATAGTAAAGTTCTTT
>CAZPPK010000219.1:0-3189 GCA_964588415.1 uncultured Lentimicrobiaceae bacterium | reverse complement strand
CTTGAACGAAGAAAGTTTTTCTATTCAGCTTTCGCTTTGATAAACTCATAAAACAGGCGGACTCCCACTCCGGTTCCTCCAATACCGCGATACTCTCCTCTTTTGTCCAGATATGCCGGTGCTGCAATATCCAGATGAATGTATGGATAGTTAGTGAAATGTTCCAGGAATTTTCCGGCAGTAATGGCTCCAGCTTCCGCACCCCCTATATTCTTCAGATCAGCGATTTCAGATTTCAACAGATCTTTATATTCATCCCAAAAAGGAAACTCAACAATACGCTCATGAATCTGGTAGCCAACACGGCATAAAGTTTCAAAATCCAGATCAGATTTTGCTTTCATCCCCACCATGGCCTGCGGGCCGATAGCATGCGCAGCAGCGCCTGTCAACGTAGCGATATCAATAACTAATTCGGGATCGAAACGTTTGGCAAAACTCAAGGCATCTGCAAGTATCATTCTGCCTTCTGCATCAGTATTCAGAACTTCTACGGTGGTTCCGTTGTGCATGGTAATAACATCACCGGGCGTGTATGCATTTCCATCGGGACGGTTGTCCGTTGCCGGCACCAGTCCGATTACATGAACCGGCAATTTGGCTTTTGCGATGGCGTATAAAGCGCCGGCTACTGCTGCACCACCTGCCATATCGCATTTCATGGTATCCATATATTGGGTAGGTTTCAGGCTCAATCCGCCAGTATCATAAACCACTCCTTTTCCTACAAAAATATAAGGTTTGCTGTTTTTTGCATTTTTAGGCTTCCACTCAATCATGGTGAAAGTCGGAGGGTCAATGCTTCCTTTGTTCACAGCGAGCAGGCCTCCCATCTTCAGGCTTTCAATTTTCTCTTTATGAAAAACTTCCACTTTTGCTTTAGCCGATTCTGCCAGCGTTTTGATCTCTTCCGCAAATTTTGTGGCAGTAAGGTAAGAAACCGGTTCGTTTACCATATCGCGTGACGCCCACACTGCTTTGGTAATTGTTTTGATCTCTTTAAGGTCCTGTTCGGTGACAAGATGATCATAGACATCAATTTCCTTCAGAGAACCCTGGTTTTTGGTTCCTTCCTTTTTATACTTAATAAACTGATAACTTCCCAGCATCATTCCCTCTACAAAAGCAAGTTCTTCTTCTTTGGTGGCATGAACATTGAAAACTACTGCACGTTCCGATTTGGCTTTGTTTAAAAGCTGTTGTGCTTCGTCGCCTCTTACACGGCTGCATTCCAAACGCGATTGGAGTGTTCCCGAGATTTCTCCGTAAACAACTACCAACAGGTTTTTGTACCGGTTTACAGATATCACTTTATTTTTCTCACGATGCTGTTTTCTTACATAGGCAATTTCCTCTTCCGTAAGTCCTAAAGACGTAAGGTCTTTGCCATCTTTCACTAAAAAGATGGTATCTGCTGCAGTGGGTTTTCTGAGTGCTTTCCCTAACAATGTTATCATAAGTATTCCTTTTAAAAGTGCAAATATAAACGGATTTAAAAAAGTGAATACATTTATTTTTTACTGAGATATTCTTTTATTTTTATGATAACTTTTCCAGTTGCACCGGAATTCTCTCTTACATAGGCTTTTGACTCTCTCACGGCCTGTTTATAAAAATCAGGATTATTGCGCAGGCGATCCGTTAAATCCTGAAATTCTTCATCATTTTTAATACTGAATCCACCACCCAGTGCCAGTAAGTCATTGGCCTCCTGAAATCGTCGATAGTTTGGTCCGAAAAGGATGGGGAGCCCATAAACGGCAGGTTCCAGTAGATTGTGTATTCCAACACCAAAACCGCCGCCGACATAAGCAAGATCCGCATACCGGTATATACCGGACAGCAGTCCCATCTTGTCCATCACCAACACTTTTGATTTCGAAAGCGCTTTTTCGTCACTTTGCGAATAACGGGCGGGAAAAAAACGTTCAAATTTTCTCAGGATCTCTGAAATATGGTTTTCATCAATTTTATGAGGGACCAAAAGCAGTTTGAAATTTCCGGGGTTATTTTTTAGGTAAGAAACTAAAATATCCTCATCGGGAGGCCATGTGCTACCCGCAACAAGTAATTCGTTGCTTCCTTTAAACTGTTCAATTTCCGAAAGGTCGAATGGAGCTTCCAACACTTTCAGGACACGGTCAAAACGCGTATCGCCACTGAGTTCATGATTACGAATACCAATCTGCGAGAGCAACTGGTCAGAAGTTTCATTCTGGACAAAGAACCAGGTAACTTTCCGCAATTGTTTTCTGAACCAACCACCATAAGGCCGAAAGAAATGCTGTTGTTTTCTGAAGATAGCGGAGACAAAAAACAACGGGATTCCGGCTTTATAAATTTCATCAATATAATTAAACCAATATTCATATTTGATAAAAACTGCCATCCTGGGATGGAATCTTTTCATGAACCGACGTGCATTGGCTGCTTTGTCCACAGGGAGATAAAACACAAAATCTGCCAGCTTGTAATTCTTTCTTAGCTCATACCCTGATGGTGAAAAGAAAGTCAGCAGGATTTTATAACCGGGAAAAGTCTTCTTAAAAGCTTCTATGACGGGCCTGGCTTGTTCAAACTCACCCACACTGGCGCAATGAAACCAGACAATTTCATCCTTTTCGCCAACGGCAGCTTTCATTTTCCGGAACTGACCTTTTCTGCCGGACAGAAACTGACGCGCCTGCGGGTTAAAAAGTGACGCCAATCTTATTAACGCCGCATACACATAAATAAAGAAATTATAAAACAGTTTCATTTCCGGGCCACAAAGAAAAAATGAATGGCTTTAATTTATTGGTGCAAAGATAGAAATTCAGTTGTAGAGACGCCATAATGGCACCATTAAAGAACAAAACAACGTTTAATTCGTATGATTGCAAAATTAAAGAAATGATCCATTTGGTTATTAATTTTATAGTTTAATAACTCAAATGGGGAGAAGGTAAGATAGGGTCGTTTAATAGGTACGTCCAGAGCGATACCGTCTCAGAGAATATCCTTCTTACCTTCTATTTTCTTACAAGTTTGGACTAAGTATTTAAGGATGTGCCATATGGAACAACCCCGTATAAAAAAACGAGTAGAAACTGTGAAGAAAATTCCATTGAACAAAAACTAAAAAAATGGAAATTTTAACCCACATTGCGCACTTTTTTAAAGACTTCAAAAGAAACCGGTTAATAACCC
>CAZPPK010000218.1:0-3259 GCA_964588415.1 uncultured Lentimicrobiaceae bacterium | reverse complement strand
TATACTTTCAGTGCAATGTCGAATACGCTTTGGTTATTATATGTGGTGATCTTATACATCGATTTGTACAATTCCATTATTTATAGTTATCGAACGCGCTTTATATCCGTCCGCGCTCAGTCCTACATCAATATTCCTTCTCACTTCCGTGGTCATATGACCTTTTATCATTTCATTAATGCCAATACCGATCATCGGATTTTGTTTCCAGTCGGCTTTGTTAGCAAGAAATAGCAGCTCAACATTCTGATTGTCGCTGTTACCAACTACAAAATCGCCATCCTTCACCTGGACGTCGTTATTGTCATCGAGCAATATGTCAATTCTTTCAGCCATGTTTCACATTCGTATTTTCAAGATCACTCCGTTTTGTCGGGTTGATATTTTGCCCATACCAGGAAGCTGCGGCAGTTTTCAAAGCAGCACCGCCATCACTCGGAGCAATTAACCATGTTTTAAACACTGTTTTAAGGCTGTTTAAATCCTGTTCAACTGCATTCAACCGGCTCGTTAATGGTTCCACTTTCACCAGGCCACCATCTGAGTCATCTCTAAGGATAATTGAATCGATCTCACTCCATCCGGATACATAACCCACATTCTTATTCAAAAAGCTCACCAGCACATTAGATCCTACAGCGGGCAGAATCAAAAGCCCGGAAGTCATACTCATATCGGCTTGCAGGCGCACATCCATAATGTCTGCGGCATCATCCAACGGGGTCACATTGCAAGTGCGCTGCTTCTGATCCACCGAATTAACCTTGCATACCTTCGAGTATAACTCTTCGCCAGCCTCGGCCAGTTTCCTGATATAGTCTGCTATCTTTGTCATGCCTTTTCTCCCAGTTCAATTTTTTGCCTGAATCCCTTGTTCCCAAAGGTGATTGTATTGCCTTTAATCATATACTTTCCATTCTTGTCAGGCACCTTTCCATCCTGTAAATAAGCAATATCCGAAGGCTGAACCATTGGTTCTCCAAAAGCCAGAAAGCTGCCTTTATAGCCATCGTATTTCAGCTTTGCCATTTTCTTTTCTGCAAGCGATTTCAGGCTGGCCGGATCCACATTGTAAAAATAAAGCGTCCTTTGCTCCCCGGATGTATCGCCCAGGTCTAATTCTTTCTTTGTATTATCGGGCATAATACTAATCGCTTTCACTTTGAGTTTGATGGAATCTGCATTCACATATTCCGGGTGATGGTTGGCTGCCACATTCTTTTGAAAATGAAAAATATGGGTTTTGGCTTCATCGGGCCAGTAAGCCAACCCCACATGAAGTACTTCATCTCTGAAATATGAATACAGGCCATATTCTTTCTTCAGATAGGCCAGTATCTGAGCCGTTGAAACCTTAGTCAACCTTAACGATCCCAAATTCACATCAGCGGCTTTATAGCTTATTCCGGAAGGAATAATATCTTTCAACAGTTTGGCAAGTGTTACCTTCTTATAGGATTTGGTCAGGCTGTTTTGTTTCATCTGATACATCTCATCTTCACACACCAGACCCACGCGCACGCCGGGCTTAATCTTCACGAGGTAACCGGTATAAACTATCGATGGTTCCACATCATACGAAAGGCTCATTGTAACCTTATCGCCGCGTTTCAGCAGACTGCCATTGCCCAGGGCGATTTCTTTATTCTGCCATTCCAGTTTACGCGGCAAAATGATCTCGCAGGTCCGTGTCAGGTTATCAATATCTGATTTGATGGTGATGTCGGTAACATAGCTGAATGAATACCGCCCGATCTTTATTTTACATTTCAATGCTTTCATGATGCCTCCTGATCTAATTTGAGTTGTACGGGTAAGTCGCTGAGTGCTTTAATTTCAAAATACTGACTGTTTTGCCGGCCTGGCTTTTGTGGCATCCGGTAATCCATAATAACCAGATGATAGATCTTAAAAATTGAAAGGAAATCACTGGATACATCCAGGGCTTTATTTACTTCGAGCAGCCTGGCAAGGGTATTAACATCATCCAGTGGAAAGGCATTTGCATCGATACTGAATATACCGCCAACCATCGTAACCACAAAATCTCCATTGGCAATAAACTCCTTCACGGTACCGTCCAACCCTTCCACCTCAGTAACAACAATATTCTTTTTGGTCTTCACTTCACAAAGAATCTGATCGATGGCAAGGCTTAATCCGCTTTCGGGATCGCTCAATACCACATTGGCAAATATCGGAGTGCCCAAATAGGAATACATGGTGGGCAGGTCAGGGTTAAGCCTGGATGTAACAGTCTCCAACTGCGGATGAAAATTCTCCTGCTGTCCTTGCGGATAGCTTCCGATAGGCCGGTACAAAAATGGCTTTGCAAACTGCCCCGCATTTTCTAATATGAAAGTTAACCGGCTCATCCTGTAGCGAGATTTGCGTCATTAATGGCTTCGAGCAGTACCTCGGTAACCTTCTCCTTAATATCCTGATAGCTTTCTTTTATGCTGTCGGTATGAATCTCAAACTTATCGATCAGGCTGTTCAAACTGATGGTGATGTTCTTTCCGCCTCCGGATCCGCTTCCGGCTATATTGCCCGAAAGTGTACTCGATTTCAAACTGTCATCCGAACCGGATCCGGGAGTTCCCAAGGCTCCGGCCAGTGGATTAAGATTTGAACCGCCTGATGGCGATGGAGCCACAGGCCTCACGCCTCCGGCAGCGCCGGTAGTAAATGCAGTGGTTACTGAAGAAACAATGGTGTTAAGTCCCAGCAGTTTCAATACCGGGGAAAGGAGCTTCCAGAACATACCAAAGATGGAAGCAACCTTATGGCCGATCCATTCGAATACAGATTTAAACACGCCCCAAAAAGTATCTTTCAAAAATGAAGCGACAGATTTCAAAACGCTCCAGAGCAACATAATAGGCGCCAGGATGATCTTAATATCCGTCAGAATAATACTTTTTATCACTTTGAAAACAGTTTTAAAAACGCCCCAAAATGTATCTTTCAAAAAGGAAGCAACGGATTTCAAGGCAGCCCAAAGCAATTTAATAATATCAATTATAGCACCAATTTCTAAGATTACTATATTTTTAATCAACCCGAATATTAGCTTAACCACGCCCCACAAACCAAGGATCGCCTTGCGAAATCCTTCAAATTTGTTCCAGGCATAAATGATACCACCTACCAAAGCACCCAAACTAAGGATAATAAGGAAAATAGGATTCACAGCCATCGAAGCATTCAATGCCCATTGTGCCGCGGTCCACATGCCATACAATCCAACTACAATACT
>CAZPPK010000217.1:0-3271 GCA_964588415.1 uncultured Lentimicrobiaceae bacterium | reverse complement strand
GTAATTACATCGTTACGCTTGAATTGGTAAAAGTAGTCCCAAAGACAGATGCATTCGCATTAAAAGGGACCCTCACCCCACTGGTTAAAAGAGGCTACATCCGTGCACACGGTAAATGGAAAAAGAGTTTTATTGACATGAGCCTTTATACGGAGGTAACGGCTTTTTGAGTTCAGATGGCATAATTTTCTGAATTTACTTCGTGTTGCACAAGGATTAATCATAGGCTAATCTTTTCATTTTTAATTTGATGGGAAAGAGTAGTAATACGGCATTTGCAAATACCAAAGAAGAAATTAACTTTGTACCCCGTCATTGTTTATTTTTCACTAATTAAATATTCATAAGGAATGAAACCTAAAGTTAAACGTTTGTCTCTTGGCCTTTTGGCCGGTTTACTTTTATTTTTTATTGCTACTCCTTCTTTTGCCCAGGAACTTTTTTCGGTAAAAGACAATTATAACAAAGCGGAATACCGCATTCCCATGCGTGACGGCGTAAAGCTCTATACCATAGTTTACAGCCCGAAAGATACTACTGTAGAATATCCTATTCTTTTATGGCGTACACCTTATTCCTGCGGCCCATACGGACCTGGAAAATACCGCCGGCTGCCGGAAGTTCTGGCAAAAGAAAAGTTCATTTTTGTTTATCAGGATGTTCGCGGAAGGTTTATGTCGGAAGGCACGTTTGTGAATATGCGTCCCTACATTGCCAATAAAACGAGTAACAAACAGGTGGATGAAAGCAGTGATGCTTACGATACAGAAGGTTGGCTTGTTAAACACATAAAAGATAATAACGGGAAAATAGGAATATTCGGAATTTCCTATCCGGGGTTTTATGCAGCCATGGCTTGCATTGATGCTAACCCGGCCTTGAAAGCGGCGTCTCCCCAAGCTCCGATTTCCAACTGGTTTATTGATGATGACTTTCACCGTCACGGGGCTTTTGTACTGCCCATGTTCTTTGACTTTTATCAGCGGTTTGGCGTGAAACGAGACAGCCTGATCAAACAATGGCCGAAAGGATTATCTTATGCTTCACCGGATGCGTATGATTTTTTCCTGGACCTAGAGCCTTTGTCAAACATGGATAAGAAGTATTTCCACGGTCAGATCGCTTTTTGGGAAAGGTTTAAAAATCACCCCAATTATGATGCTTTCTGGCAAGGCCGGAATACCTTGCCTCATTTTAAAAAGGTGAAACCTGCCGTCATGGCTGTTGGTGGCTGGTTCGACAGCGAAGATTTTTACGGAACCCTTCACACTTTCGGAGCCATTCGTAAGAACAATCCCAAAGGAAATGATTATCTGGTAATCGGTCCCTGGCCTCATGGCTGGTGGGCATACACGAAAGGTTACCGTGTTGGCGAATTGACTTACGGGTCTAATACAGGAGATTATTACAGGCAAAATCTGCAACTGCCGTTTTTTAAATATTACCTGAAAGGAGAAGGCAGTTTTAATAAGTCCGAAGCTACGATGTTTAATACCGGAACACTGAAGTGGAAATCGTTCAATCAATGGCCTCCCAAAGCTGATCAAAAAGAAAGTCTCTTTTTGTCTGATGATCATGCGCTGGTTTGGAACCCTCCCGATAAGGAACATCCCGGCTATAATGAATACATCAGCAATCCCTGGAAGCCGGTTCCGTACACGGACAAACAAATAGATTCGCGGGAAATGTACTACCACGGATGGCTGAACGGCGACCAGCGTTTTGCTTCAACAAGACCGGATGTTTTGGTTTATACCACCAAAACGTTGACAAAAAACATGACTTTGGCAGGTCCGCTATTGGCTGATCTTTATGTCTCTACAACAGGCACCGATGCCGACTGGGTGGTAAAAATTATTGATGTTTATCCTAATAGCGCGGCCAATCCGGAACCTAATCCGGAGCACATAAAAATGGGCGGATTTCAGGCCCTGGTGCGCTTGGATATCATGAGAGGAAAATACAGAAACAGTTACAAACATCCGCAGCCGTTTGTTCCTGGAAAAGTTACAGAAGTCAAACTTCCGTTGCAGGATGTGTTCCACACTTTCAAAAAAGGGCATAAGATCATGATCCAGATTCAAAGTAGCTGTTTCCCCTTCTTTGATATTAATCCACAGACGTTTACGGATATTTACACGGCAACCAAAAAGGATTTTATAAAGGCAACACAGAAGGTTTATTTCTCGAAACAACATCCATCAAGAATTGAAATGGATGTTTTGAAGTAAAAATGAATAGTACACTGATTTTTATGATGGAACTGATCAATTAAGATCAAAAGATCAGTGTACTATTCCAGTTTCTGTTCCCGGATGATCTTGCCGCTTTCAGTCCGGTTGAATTTTTTGATGAACCGGATTTCTTTGGGAACTTCAAATGCGGTAAGTTTCTCTTTTATCAAGGTGTGGAGTTTTTCAATTGCACTTTCTTTTGGAGCCTCCGATTCCACAAATAAAACCAGTCTTTCCCCAAGATTGTCATCGGGCATGGAGCCAACATAAAAAGGATGTGTAATGATACTGCTGAGTTTGTGTTCAATTTGTTCCGGGAAAAGTTTCACGCCACCGCTGTTGATCACATGATCTTTTCTGCCCAATATCCGAAAGCCGCCATCATTTTGTATTTCAACAATATCATTGGTTTCCAGTTTAAAAACACCAAGATGCGGTGCATTAACGGAAAGACAGTCTTCTGAATTTTTTTGTATGTGAACGCCAGGCATTGGATAAAAAAAGTCGCTCCTATCCGTCCCGTTCAATTTTCGTAAGGCGATGTGGCTCATGGTTTCTGTCATTCCGTAAGTATGCCAGATAGGTACTTCCAGTCTCTGAGTTTTCTCTTCCAATGATGAAGGCACGGGACCTCCGCCCAGGATTATTTTATTGATGCTTTTCAAAAAATCTCTTCCTTCTCTATTTTTCATCAGATTGCCCAACTGAGCCGGAGTAAAAGCTGCAAAATCCAGGTAGGGAGTCCACGGACTTACGGGATTCAATGAAGGCGGTATGCAATACAAATCCAGTTTTCCAATAAACGCCCTTACAACCATCATTTTGGTGGCAATATAATTGATAGGAAGACATAACAAAGCAGTGGCTCCGGGTTCTATACCCAGAAAATCCAAAGTGGCTTTAGCGCTGACTTCCATAAATTTTTTCTGAAGCTGTATTTTCTTGGGAGTTCCTGTGGAGCCGGAAGTTGTCGCTTGTGTGCTGTCTGAATCCGACAGCCAGTCGATGATAAAATAAAGCAGTCCATTTTTCCAGGG
>CAZPPK010000216.1:0-3281 GCA_964588415.1 uncultured Lentimicrobiaceae bacterium | reverse complement strand
GAAACCAATTATACAGGAATTCTTTTTTGATGGTGATCAAAATAGTTATCAACAATTTCTGGATGCAAGAAGTGAACATGTCATTTCACTTTTGAAGAAAGCCCTGATCCCAAACTAAAATCGTAAATCATTATGAAAAAATTTATTTACCCCTTCTTTTTTCTGGTATTTGTTGCCTCAACGGTGTTTGCACAAAAGGTGCAGCCCGTAAGCCTGGAGCAATGCCTACAGAAAGCCGTGGAAAATTTTCCAAACGAAAAGCAGCTGCAATACAATCAGCAAACCCATCAAATCAAGGAAGAGATCATCAATAAGAATTTTCTACCTTCTCTGAATTTAAACGGTCAGGTATCGCATCAGTCGGACGTTACCTCAATTTCATTGCCCATTCCCGGAGTCAACATCCCAGCGATAAGTAAAAACATATACAAGCTCAACCTTGATTTGCAACAACTGATCTGGGATGGCGGCATGACATCCAACCAAAAAAAGCTGGAAAACAACAGCTATAAAATGACCAACCAACAGGTAAAAATATCTGCCTATCAGCAAAAACAACGCGTTGCCATTCTGTATTTCAACATCCTTTTTCAACAGGAAAATCTAAAAGCATTACACGTTTTGCTGGACGATTTAGATGCTCGCATCGGAGAAGCACAATCTGGTATGGCAAACGGCGCAGTCCTTGCTTCGGATGTTGACGTTTTAAGTGTCAGCCAAATGCAGGCCAAACAAGCCATTATTGAAAACCAGGAAAATACAAAGGGGCTGCTGGATGAAATGAACGAGCTCACAGGTTTAAAAATTCAATCTGCAGGGCAGTTACAAACGCCGGAATTCAAAAACAAACAATTCCCATTTGAAAACAATCGGCCCGAATTCCAATTGATGACCCTGCAACAAAACAATATCACAGACCTTAAAAAACTCTATACTTCCAAAAGAATGCCGATGCTTTCCGCATTTGGTCAAGCCGGATATGGCCGCCCGGGATACAACATGCTGAACAACGATTTTAAAACCTATTACATGATAGGGCTTAAGCTACACTGGAATATCTTTGACTGGAACCATGTGAAAAAAGAAAAACAGGTGCTCTCGATCCAAAAAAACATCATTCAAACTGAAAAAGAAACTTTTAATCAGAACCTGCGTGTGGAATATAAAAAACAACTTGCAGCCCTGGAAAAATACCAAAAGCTGATCAGCACTGACGAGCAGATTGTTAATCTTCAGGATCAGGTGGTGGCAACTTCACAAAATAAACTCAAGAATGGGACCATCACCCCTGCAGACTACCTGATCCAGTTAAACAAAAAGATCAAAGCTATGCTGACCATGGACACTCATCAGCTTCAGCTGCTTTTCACTAAATATCAATATCTGACTGCAATTGGAAACTTATAACATTGAAAAATTAATCTTATGAAAAAAAATATCATTCTTTTTGTTTTCGCGATTTTCCTGCTTTCTTCCTGCGGAAAACAAGACGGCATTTCTAACGGTTACGGAAATTTTGACGCTCATGCCGAAGTGATTGTTTCTTCCCAGAACATGGGAACTTTAGAGCAATTTAATGTGGAAGAAGGCGATCACCTAAAAGCCGGCCTACTGGTGGCCCAGGTGGACACCACCGCTCTTTATCTGAAAAAGAAGGTGCTCTTCAAACAAAGTAAAACCGTGGCGACCCAATTAAAAAGCATCAACGCCACCATCGCTTTGCAAGAACAGCAATTGAAAGTAAATCAGGTGGAACAACAGCGTGTTCAGAATCTTTTTGCCAAACATGCTGCAACCCAAAGACAACTGGACAACATCAACGGATTAGTGGAAGTCAACAAAAAACAAATTGCCGTTACCGAAACTCAAAAGGAAAATGTCTATTCACAGATACAAAGTATCCGGGCACAGGTGGCACAGGTCAACGAAAGCATTCAACAAAGTCTTATCAGAAATCCGGTGGAAGGAACTGTTTTGGTGAAGTATGCGGAAAAAGGAGAACTCGCCACCCCCGGCAAACCTTTATACAAAATTGCTAATCTGAAAACTTTGGAACTCAATGCTTTTGTAAGTGGAAGCCAGTTGAGTAAAATTAAACTCGGGCAGAGAGTAAAAGTGTTATATGATAAAAATAAAACTGCCGATAATCAGGTAGAGGGAACCATTTTATGGATTTCTTCGCAGGCGGAATTTACGCCGAAAACCATACAAACAAAACAGGAACGGGTTGACTTGGTGTATGCCGTAAAAATTAAAGTTTCCAACAGCAATGGCGCCATTAAAATCGGCATGCCCGGCGAGTTTAGAATTGTTTCACAGCAAAGTAAATAGCACTATGTGATGTTTTTATTTTAAAAATTAATTACTTTTATGCAATGAATCAAGATGATTCGCAACAAATATTTATTCATTAAAATTATAAACAATGAAAATTTCAAGTATTGCTATTGTACTGCTGGGTTTAATGATAATCCCTTTTACGAATGTTCAGGCACAGGAAGTGAAACCCAATGATATTGTTGGCGTTTGGCTCACTCAGGACAACGACTCTCATGTGCAAATTTACAAAGACGGGGATAAGTATTTTGGTAAAATCATCTGGTTGGAAACCCCCATTGACAGTATCACCGGGAAGCCAAAAGTGGATGACAAAAACGAAGATCCGGCATTGCAAAACAGACCCGTTATGGGAATGAAATTATTGAAAAACTTTGTTTTTGATGGAGAAGATGAGTGGGAAGATGGTACCATTTATGATCCTAAAAAAGGGAAAACTTACAGCTGCTACATGAAATTTCCAGATGAGAACAACAAAGACCAATTAAAAATCAGGGGCTACATTGGTTTCAGCTTGTTGGGAAGAACGGTTTATTGGACTAAGGTCAAAAAATAGCTCGCTGATATATCTTCAGGGCAGACAGCAGATGACCTGATTTGATTCATTTATAAATAATTTATTCATTTCCTTAAAACAAAAAACGGGAAAAAAAGGAGTGTTATGTCCGTATCCGTGAATATAAAAAACATAGTCAAATCTTATGAAAAGGCTGATGCATTGAAAGATATAAGCCTTAAGATTGTACCGAACGAGCTATTTGGCTTCATCGGGCCTGATGGCGCCGGCAAGACGACACTCTTTCGTATTCTGACCAGTTTAATCCTGGCCGACAGCGGAACGGTGGGTATTGACCATTGGGATGTGGTGAACGATTACAAAGAGATCAGGAAAATAACAGGCTACATGCCCGGGCGTTTTTCTTTGTACATGGATCTTACCGTGG
>CAZPPK010000215.1:0-3293 GCA_964588415.1 uncultured Lentimicrobiaceae bacterium | reverse complement strand
ATTAAATTGCAAAACCGAAAATTAACCTGTAGTTATGAAACCTTTATTCCAATTCAAAAGCTCCTATTATCGGCTATAACCTACTTACCGACAGTAAAAAGAAAACCTTTGAAAAATGAAAAACAGGTCTGAAAATATACTGAAAACAAAGAGCTTTGAATTTGCTCTTAAAATTATCCATACCTATAAGAAAATTGTAATACAACACAAAGAATATGTTCTGAGTAGACAGGTTCTAAAAAGCGGGACATCGATTGGTGCTATGGTGAGGGAATCTGAACTTACCCAATCTAAAGCAGATTTTATTTCAAAACTGAGCATTGCTTTGACAGAAGCAAATGAAACTGAATATTGGTTATCGCTTTTAAACAAATCGAGGTATATCTCTCAAAAAGTTTTCGAAAATCTATTAAGTGAAAATGACGAATTGGTGAACATGCTGGTTGCATCCGTGAGAACAGCAAAGAAACCTCTACACAGCCTCTAATTTTTCATTTTTCATTCTTCATTTTTCCTAATTTTGCTTCATGGGAAAGAACGAACTCAAGCCCGGGCCGCTGCTGGCTACGGTGAATTCCCCGGAAGATCTTAGGAATCTGGATTTGTCGCAGTTGAATATTCTGGCAGAAGAAGTCCGCGATTTTATTCTGGATGTGATATCGGTCCATCCCGGTCATTTGGGATCCAGCCTCGGCGTGGTGGAACTGACCATCGCCCTGCATTATGTGTTTAATACACCTTACGACCGGCTCATCTGGGATGTGGGTCATCAGGCATATTCGCATAAGATCCTGACAGGTCGTAGGGATGTTTTTCAAACGTTAAGACAATATCATGGAATCAGCGGATTTCCTTCCCGCAAGGAAAGTATTTATGATGCCTTCGGAACGGGGCATGCTTCCACTTCCATTTCTGCGGCATTGGGCATGGCAACGGCTTCGCAGCTGAAAGGCGAAAAAGGCAGAAACCATATTGCCGTGATTGGCGACGGCGCCATGACGGGCGGTATAGCCATCGAAGGATTGAACAATGCAGGTGCTTCCCATGCCAACCTGCTCATTATTTTAAACGACAACGGCATTGCCATCGATAAAAATGCAGGTGTCATCAAAGATTATCTTACCGGGATGGTGAAAGGTGAACCCCTGACAGAGCAAAACCTGAAAAAAAAAATCCACAGGAACAACCAAAGAATGGAAGCCATCGGTAACAAAGAAAACAATGTGAAAGATGCTTTTCTGCGCAGCAGCAACCTTTTCGAAGCTTTTCATTTCAGTTATTTCGGTCCCGTTGACGGGAGTGACGTTCAGCAACTGGTGGCTGTTTTGCAGGAAATTAAAAAGATAGACGGGCCGAAACTGTTGCATATTATCACTACCAAGGGAAAAGGTTTCGAACAGGCTGAAAAAGAGCAGACGATTTTCCACGCACCCGGCCCGTTTGACAGGATAACGGGAGCGCTGCTTACCAAAGATCCGGAAAACAGGGTTTCTTATCAGGAAGTTTACGGCAAAACGCTACTTGAACTGGCCCGGAAAGAGGAGAAAGTGGTTGCCATTACACCGGCCATGCCTTCCGGTTCGGCTTTGAATTATATGATGGACGAATTCCCCGACCGCGTTTTTGATGTGGGCATCGCAGAACAACATGCCGTAACTTTTGCGGCAGGACTCGCTTCTGAAGGATTTATTCCTTTTTGCACCATTTATTCCACTTTCTTGCAGCGTGCTTACGATCAGTTGATCCATGATGTGGCGCTGCAAAACCTTCCGGTAATTTTCGGCATAGACCGTGCCGGACTGGTGGGGGGTGACGGGGCAACGCATCACGGGGTATTCGACCTGGCGTATCTGAACGGCATTCCCAATATGGCGGTGGCAGCGCCCATGGATGAAATAGAATTGCGTAATATGATGTTTACCGCGTTTTCTTACCGGAAAGGGCCGTTTGCCATTCGTTATCCACGCGGATACGGATTTGTGGATGCCGATGCCTGGCAACAGAAATTCCAGGCAGTTCCGGTGGGGAAAGGCCGCATGATACGTAACGGAAAAGATATAGCCATAGTAACCCTGGGACAGCCGGGGAATTTTGCGTTGGAGGCCTGCCGGCAACTGGATGATGAAGGGATTTATCCTGCGCTTTGCGATCTGCGTTTCCTCAAACCGCTGGATGAAGATCTTTTGAAACAGATTTTCCAGAATTACAAATATGTGATTACCATCGAAGACGGCGTGATCCGAAACGGAATGGGAAGTACCGTGGCTACACTGGCCGCATTAAATTCTTTTGATATAAAGCTTGTGAATCTGGGAATTCCAGATTATTTTGTGGAACAGGGCAGTAAAGATTCTCTTTACCACGAGTGCGGGATGGATGTGGAAGAGATTAAAACCACGGTCAGAAAGTTGATAAGTCATTCCTGAGTCCATAAAGTACACTAAAGGCCGTAAAGTTGCAGTTAAGTTTCCTTCATAACTTTTATAAGTTATGAATTCCCTTTATTTAATGAAAATCTTACAGGAAGATTAAACACTGTTCTGATGGGTTTCCCTTCGTATTGGGCAGGAATCCACTTTGGCATTTCTTTGATTACCTGCCAGACTTCAAGATCAAGAAAAGGGTCGGCTCCTTTTACTATCGAATAAGGCATGACAGTTCCTTCCTTTTTAATAATAAATCTGATAACCACTTCTCCTGAATCACCTAACCCCTTTGACATTTCCGAATAATGAATGTGAGTTTTAAGAAATCGCATTAATTCTGGTATCCCTCCCGGAAATTGTGCAGCTTTAACGAATTTGAGTCTTGGATCATCTTTTTTAAAACCCAGCGAATCCTTGATGGGCGCATCACTATAGATAAGCTCTCTGAAATCTTTCCTGTAAATAAGGTCACCGTATTTGTTATATTTATACCAAATACCGGTAGCCCTGCCATTCAGCGTTTTTATGTCTGTTAAAAACCGGTTCCCCCTTATTTTGTACGATTTAAAAACAATGGTATCATTTTTTATATACCGGACAATTTTATACTTTGCTTTTTTCTTAGGAACTGCTTCTTTAAATTGCGAACTTTTATAATAGGTGGTGGTTTGCGCCTGAAGTCCAAAAAAGGTCATAACCAAAATGAAGGTAATGAATATCTGTTTCATGAGTTGGATTTATTGCAAATATCGGAGAAAAAATAAAATTTCAAAGAAATCGAAATAAAATTATTGTATTTCGGTGCTATTTTTAATGAGAATATATAGGAAAAGGTGCCCGGAGCGTTGCCCCGGGCACTTAAATTTT
>CAZPPK010000214.1:0-3332 GCA_964588415.1 uncultured Lentimicrobiaceae bacterium | reverse complement strand
TAGTTAACTGATATCAAAGTCAAAGCAATCCGTTTCCGATCCAGGTCCACTTCGAGTACTTTGACTTTTAACTGCTGATTGATCCTAAGATAATCAGCCGGATTGTTTACAAATTCGTCGGCAATCTGGCTTTTGTGGATCAGGCCGTTCTCTTTGATTCCCAAATTGACGAAGGCGCCAAAATCCGTAATGTTTGTCACCACGGCAGGCAAAACCATTCCCGGATGAAGGTCTTCAATCTTGTGAATACTGTTATCCAGATGAAATATCTTGAACTTTTTTCGCGGGTCACGTCCTGGTTTTTCCAACTCATCCAGAATATCTTCCAGTGTTGGTAACCCAATCTTTTCCGAAACAAATTTTTCAGGATTAATGAGTTTTTTTACATCAAGATTTCCGATAAGCTGTTTCACATCTATTTTCAAGAATTTGGCCATTTTTGTCACAATACCATAATTTTCAGGATGAATAGCAGAAGCATCCAACGGTTCTTCACCATCCTGAATCCGCAGGAATCCGGCTGCCTGCTGATAGGCTTTGTCGCCCAATCCTTTAATTTTTTTCAAATCATCGCGACTTTCAAATTTTCCGTTAAGGTTTCTGTATTCTATGATGCGTTTGGCCAAAGTAGGTCCGATCCCGGAAACATAGGTGAGAAGTTCTTCGCTGGCTGAATTGAGTGTAACGCCTACAGCGTTGACACAAAGTTCTACCGTCGTTTTTAAATTTTCCTTTAAAAGAGTAGCATTGATATCATGTTGGTATTGCCCAACGCCCATGGATTTCGGATTAATTTTTACAATCTCCGCCAACGGGTCTTGCAGCCGTCTTCCAATGGAAACAGCACCACGCACTGTAACATCATATTGTGGGAATTCCTTCCGTGCAACTTCCGATGCGGAATACACAGAAGCGCCGTCTTCATTAACCATCACAGCCACGACATCCCGGTCAAACTTAATTCTTTTCAAAAGGGTTTCCGTTTCTCGTCCTGCAGTTCCGTTTCCTACCGAAATGGCTTCGGTCTGGTAGGAATTGACCAGGCTTTTCAGCTTTTTAATGGACTGCCCGGTTTCGTTTTGCGGCGGATGGGGGTAAATGGTTTCATTATGAAGGAGTTTTCCTTGTTTGTCGAGACAGACAATCTTACAACCGGAACGAAATCCAGGGTCGATGGCCAGCACGTTGACAAATCCCATGGGAGGTGAAAGCAGCAGCTGACGCAGATTTTCGGAAAAAACTTTCACCGAAGCTTCTTCGGCTTTTTGCTGAAGCTGTTGCCGCAGTTCCGTTTCAAGCGAAGGAAAAAGCAGTCTTTTGATAGCATCTTTCAGGGCCAGCAGTTTTTGTTCTCCGTCCTGAGTGCCGGAACGCACGATTTTGCGTTGTAGCAAGTCCAGTGATTCTTCCGCTGATGGTACAACTTTCAATCGGATAAAGCCTTCCTTTTCTGCCCGGAACATGGCTAGAATTCTGTATGAAGGTGCTTTACGTGCCGGTTCTTCCCAATCGAAATAGGATTCATAATTGGCTCCATCTGTCTCTTTCCCTTTGATGACTTTTGAAGAGAACTGCGCTTCACGCTGAAATTTCTGACGCAGAAAATCGCGCACCCAAACCATTTCGCTGATCCATTCAGCCATGATGTCGCGGGCGCCCTGAAGAGCGTCTTCAATGTTCTGAATTTCCAGTTTCGGATTGATAAACTTTTTTGTCGTAAGCTCTATATCAAAAGTATTTTCAGACATCAGTATTTTGGCCAGCGGCTCCAATCCCCTTTCTTTTGCAATTCCTGCGCGGGTTTTGCGTTTAGGACGAAAGGGCAGGTACAAGTCTTCAAGTTTGGAAATGTTTTCTGCATTTTCTATTTTTCCCAGAAGATCAGGGTCAGAAATTTCCTGTTCATCCAGACTTCTCAAAATGGCTTCTTTTCTTTTCTCCAACTCTGATTGCTGTTCGTAAACTTTGAGCAATTCAATAATCTCCAGATCGGCCAAACCACCGGAGCTTTCTTTCCGGTAACGCGCGATAAACGGAATGGTTGCACCTCCCTCATGAAGTTCCAACGTGTTTTTTATCTGCCATTCTTCAACCTGAAGGTCGCGGGCAATATATTTTATAATTCTGTCATTCATTTCTTTACATGGAAAATTATGTTCTTTAAATCGATCCTGAATTCATCAGAGATTTCTGCTGCTTTGAAAACATCAGCGAAAGCTTTTCTGAATGTTTGCATCCTGAGTTTATCCTTAAAACTCTGACTCATCCTGTTATATAAAAGTATTCCTCCTTTTTCGAGCAATCTGTCCAGCTGGCTCAGAAAATCTTTTTGGTCAAATTTTTCCGGGACGATGTGGTCAATGAAAAGATCGGCTACGATCAGATCATATTTTTGCTGTTGGTAAAAAACAAAATCGAAAGCATCGGCAATTTCTACTTGCAGGTTTTGGATTTCATTCAGTCCGAAATATTTTCGTGCGAGTTCTACAACTTTTGCGTCAATTTCAACCCCGGTAATTTTCCCTTTAAAATTCAATTCTTTTTGCAGAATATAAGCCACACTTCCTGCACCAAAACCTAGTACTAGCGCTTTTTGAAAAGAAGAGACTTCCTCGCCCACCTTCTCAAACGTTTTTTGGAAAACTTTGTGCAGTGCCCCGAAGGAGTAATTGACGTTTTTCGAGTCGAGCACCAGGTGACCATGACGTTTGTTTACCTCCAGATAGTTATGATCTGTGGTTAGTTTTTCAATGGGAAAGAATCCCGGAAAGTTTTCCCGGCGAAATAATTTCATGACTTTTATTTTCCTGCAAATTTAGGCTTCCTTTTTTCAAGTTCATATTCGTAAGGAATTGTTTTTTTCTTCATTATCGAGGATCAGAATCCCCAGCTTATCCTGACAGGTAGTTTTGATGAATTTCATACACTTTCTTTCTGCAAAGGTAATAACCAGTTGAAACTACACAATAATGTTTTTTTTGTTAATTAGTCGTGGTAGATTATGGAAATATTATTTTTCCGCGAATAACTTGCCTGACAGTCAAAAATGTTAGTCATGGAACATTATGCAAAAATGTGAAAAACTTGCCTTTCGCCTTCTCTTTTTGTATATTAGTCAACGAATAATCTAACACCGCCAACATGCTTTTACCGTTTGTTACACCGGGACATTTTTCACGCCATAACTGCAAGACTATGGCCACAAGGCGAATATCATTTCAATCCATAAATGATTTAATCCGCCTGAGGCGGACAAGGGATTAATTCCCCGCCCCTTAGGGCGATTAATAATCTCCTTTTGATACCCCGCTGCTCTGCGGCGGGGGTAGTTC
>CAZPPK010000213.1:0-3333 GCA_964588415.1 uncultured Lentimicrobiaceae bacterium | reverse complement strand
GTGATTTTTATAGGAATGAGTCCGGTCTAAAAAGGTAAATAGGTGTAAATAATGAAAATCAATGTTTACCCCATCCCTAAAGGGCGTACTGATTTCAGCCACTTCCATTTTAGGAGATTAAGGGGTGAAAGTAGCTGAAAATCAAATCAAGACCATTTTAGACCGGACTCAGGAATGAATGAAGACTTTGAAAGATAAATACGCTACTGATGATTTGCTACTTATCATAATGTTACTAAATCTTAATGAAGGAAGAAGCAATACATTTTTATTTTATTTTTGACAAAAAATCACACCATGGCAACACAAAATAAACCGGACGCAAAGAAAAACAAGGAAAATCTCACTTGGGTTTTTACACAGGAAAACTACAAGATCATGTTTATCGGTCTTGGATTGTTAGTGCTGGGGTTTTTGCTGATGATCGGAGGTGGCTCTGACACCATTACAAAGTTTGAGCCATCAATTTTTGATTTTCAAAGACTGACACTTGCACCAATCTTGATCTTGGCCGGTTACGGTGTTGAGATATATGCTATTATGAAACTTCCCAAAGAAAAGAAATAATAAAATAGTTTATGAGCTGGTTACATGTCATTATTCTTTCAATTGTTGAAGGAATTACGGAATTTTTGCCTGTTTCTTCCACAGGCCACATGATCCTGACGGAAGGAATTCTCGGTATGAAAAGCACCGACTTTATTCAGGCTTTTATCATCAGCATTCAGCTTGGGGCCATTTTGTCGGTGGTTGTTTTGTATTGGAAACGGTTTTTCCAAACACTGAAATTTTATTATAAATTGTTCATTGCCTTTCTTCCAGCAGCCTTTTTTGGACTGTTGTTTGGCCATTATATTGATGATCTGCTGCAAAGTGTTTATGTGGTTGCCGTGATGTTGATCGTGGGAGGAGTTGTTCTGTTGTTTGTGGACGAATGGTTTAATAAACCGGGCACGAACCAGGAAGTTACCTTTAAGAAAGCGTTTATTGTTGGACTCTATCAGGTGATTGCCATGATTCCTGGAGTTTCCCGGTCGGCTGCTACTATTGTGGGTGGCATGCAGCAAAAGCTGACCAAAAAGACTGCCGCTGAATTCTCTTTTTTCCTGGCGGTTCCCACCATGTTTGCCGCTACCGGTTATAAATTGCTTGAAGAATATAAAGCCATTAACATACATAATTTCGATATTTTGATTTTTGGCAACGTGATTTCTTTTATTGTTGCCATGTTTGCCATCAAATCTTTCATTAGTTATTTAACGAATCACGGATTTAAAATATTCGGATATTACCGGATCATTGTTGGACTGACCATCCTTCTGTTGTATGCTTTTGGCGTGAACTTAACCATTGCCTGATGACTTTTAATTTTCCGGAAGGAGAAGTTTTATTACTGGATAAACCCATTGGCTGGACATCGTTTGATGTTGTGAATCTGGTACGTTCTTTTGTCCGGAAAATCTATGGTCTTAAAAAACTGAAAGTGGGTCATGCCGGGACGCTGGACCCAATGGCAACGGGACTTCTAATTCTCTGTACCGGAAAGCTCACCAAACAGATTGATTCGTATCAGGGAATGGACAAAGTATATGCCGGACAAATGCAGTTGGGCGCTACGACACCTTCTTTTGACAAAGAAACAGAAATAGACAACCAGTTTGATATTTCTGGAATTACACCGGAGATGCTACAAACAGCCAGCGAAATTTTTTTGGGAGAAATACAGCAAATACCCCCTGTTTATTCTGCCATTAAAATAAAAGGACAGAGAGCCTATAATTATGCCCGGAACAATGAGGAACTGAAGTTAAAATCCCGGACTGTATTAATTCATGAATTTAAAATTTTGAACTTCGAGCCTCCCTTTGTTGATTTTTCGGTCCGTTGTAGCAAGGGGACTTACATTCGTGCGTTGGTACGCGATTTTGGCGAAAGCTTGCGTAACGGAGCCTTCCTTACAGCACTAAAACGTACACAGATTGGAGATTACAAACTTACTTCCGCATCGACTTTAGAATCCTTTAAGGATGAAGTCCTTCGTCAAACTGATTCACGAAATACTTTTCAGAAGTAATTTGTAGGGATTCATTTTTTGACTTTATATAGCTTGACATAGACCTTTAAAATGACTACCTTTGCAAACTTTTTGTATCCAAATTTTTGTCAAGGTTAGGTTTATTAAAGTTCTGAAAATAAGAAGCAATGAAATTATCACAATTCAATTTTAACCTCCCAAAAGAATTAATTGCAAAGTATCCACCGAACGATCGTGACTCCGGTAGGATGATGGTTGTCGATCGCCAAAAACAAAGTATCGAACATGTTCAGTTTAAAGACATCCTGAATTATTTTTCTGATGGGGATGTTTTTGTAATCAACAACACAAAAGTTTTTCCCGCCAGGCTATATGGTGAAAAGGAAAAAACCGGTGCAAAAATTGAAGTTTTCCTGTTAAGGGAACTTGATAAAAGTAGCCGTCTGTGGGATGTGCTGGTAGATCCTGCAAGAAAAATAAGAATTGGTAATAAGTTGTATTTCGGAGATGATGAAACCCTTGTCGCAGAAGTAATAGACAACACCACTTCACGTGGCCGTACACTTCGTTTTTTATTTGATGGCCCTTATGAGGAATTCAAAAAGACGTTGCAAAATCTGGGTGAAACGCCATTACCTAAAATCCATAACCGTCCCGTAGAACCTGAAGATGAGGTTCGTTTCCAGACGATTTATGCCAAATATGAAGGCGCTGTAGCTGCCCCGACGGCCGGGCTTCATTTTTCAAGAGAAATGATGAAACGTCTGGAAATTTCCGGTGTTACCTTCGCCGAGATTACACTTCACACAGGTTTGGGTAATTTCAGGTCCATAGAGGTGGAAGATCTCACCAAACACAAAATGGATTCGGAAGAAATGTTTATTACTCAGGATAGTGTAAATGTCATTAACAAATCCTGGGAAAACAAACATAAAGTGGTTGCCGTAGGTACTACGAGCCTTAAAGCGCTCGAAACGGCAGTTTCCATTACCGGAAAGATCAAACCTTTCAAAGGCTGGACCAATAAATTTATTTTCCCGCCTTACGAGTTTCGTACCGCCAATGCGTTGGTAACCAATTTCCACCTGCCATATTCACCAATGTACATGATGGTGTCGGCTTATTTGGGTTATGATTTTACTAAAAAAGTTTACGAAACTGCTGTAAAAGAACAGTATAATTTCTTCACCTATGGCGACGCCATGCTCATTTTGTAAAACATGTTAAATATTTAATCCGCCTGTGGCGGACAAGGGATTAATTCCCCGCCCCTTGGGGCGATTAATAATCTCCTTTTG
>CAZPPK010000212.1:0-3361 GCA_964588415.1 uncultured Lentimicrobiaceae bacterium | reverse complement strand
CCTTGATAAACAAGTCCGATTCAATATCTTCGAGAATGTGCTTAAGGTTTTTACAAATTGTGATGGTTTCTTCGGATGTCAGTTTGATATGGGTATAATTACCATCTGCTTTAAAGTAAAGAAGATCATTGGTCAAAATCTTTGTAAATTCATTTCTTGCACTTTTTACAATAATGTGTTCTTCTAATCTTTCATAATTTTTCATGGGTTCTCGATTTATGGTTTCCTTATCATCTTTTTATTGATATTTAAGCACTTCTATGAGTAAATACTTTCTTTTCAGAAAAAGAATAATATATCAATATAAGAATAAATTTGACTTGTTGTTTTTTGATTGAATTTCAAAAGTAAAAAAATGACGAAAGAACTACTGATGGATTTTTCTTTTTTTAACATAAATTCTGATTAATATAATCAAACGGGGTTAAATGAAATAATTCTAAATTTACGAATGACAGCTTTTTATGGTTCAGTTTTCCGATGGCCCGATATATAAATAATGCCTGATTTTTTCATAAACCGAATCCGGTATTCCTGCCAGATTCTTCAATTCGCTCAATTTATTAAATCCTTTAAGGTATCTTCTGGAATTTACAATTTTTTTTGTGGTCTCGTAGTCAATATAAGGATGATGAACCAAAGTTTTGAATGAAGCATGGTTCACATCTATTTTTTTTACCAGTGAACTGTCGCAGGACAGGTATTTTTGAATCCTTTGATACGTGTCCTTTTTCAAACCGTAAACTTCTTTAAGTTGTTCTATGGAATAGAAATTGCCTAACAGATTCCTGTATTTGATAATGCGGGCAGCCATCCACCGCTTTAAATGAAGTTTGTCGATTAACAGTGCCGTATCGCAAGCATTGATCTCAATACTTCCCGGGGCAAGATTTAGCTGTGCTGAAGTAGCATGCTCAGAAGAATTTTTCTTATAAATAGATGGAATATCTATGTAAGGAGACAGGATATGATATTCTATTTCGGAAAGGCAGTACATTTTTTTAAAATCTTCTTTTTTCCTGAATTTTCCGCCTTTCTCAAGATAATGCTGGATGGTTTGGATCTGCTTTAATGTCAGACCTAATTTTATTCCTTGCTTGGTAGTCAGGTGATTGGGATCGAAAGGAAAGGGTCTGAGCTTTTCTTTTGCCTGCGCGGGTGTCAACTGCTTCTTATTCTGAAGCTTCACAATTGCAAGAGAATCATCAAGATGCTTTCTTGCAGCTTCAAAACGGGCTATTTCTGCTTTAAATGCAACATTTGAGTATTCTTTGTGGTGAACCCACGAAGGCAACAGGAAATTTAAACCAGCAATCAGCATGAGTAATACCAACACGACAAAAACTCCCCTTTGTTCAAATTTGCTTAATGTCAGGAAAGATTTTACCCAATGTTTAAAGTCCTGATACATTTTCCAGAAATTTAACTGTCGTTTTCCAGTTCGTCTGATGATTCAGTATCAGTTTTGGGAGGAATACGCAACACCTTAACCAGAAAATAAATGGTAATTATTGTAACAAAGCCCTGTACCAGGATCATTAATATTAAAGCCGATGTACTCATGATTTTAGCGTTTTATTAGATAATTTTCTTCTTTTCGACGCGATATGCACCAGGTAACTTATCCCCAAAAAGGTTGAAAGGAGTAGTAATCTCGCCATATCTTTAAAAAACATCGCCGTAGGAACTCCGTGTTTGAAATAGACAATTTTTACATTGAGATGAAAAATCTGGGCGATGATACTGTCGTTGGCCCAGGGCCAGGTTCCGTGAGTAACGAGCTGATGGAATGCCAGCTGCCAATCAGAAACATTCCCATGTAGCGGTTTGATCAGAGATGTGATAAAAATGGTCAAAATGAAAACAGGTGTAACCCATTTAATAATAAACTTGTAGATATTCGGCACTTTGATGTCCGAACCTCTTGTAATCTCTGCCCAGCCTTTCTTTATTCCAAAAACCCACGAGAACAGGATCACTTCCAAAGTAGCAAATACCACCAGCGAAACTGTCCCCGTCCAGTAATCATATTCATTGAAAACTCCATATTCGAAGAAGAAAATTGTGGGCAGGGCAAGGATAAGAACAATGATACCGAGGGTGATTGAGCTTTTTCCTCTTTTCCAACCGAATTCATCTTCCATAAAGCCCATGAATGGTGTCCCCATAGCCAGGGAAGAGGTAATTCCTGCAAAGAACAATAGGCCAAACCAGGCAACACCTGAGATGGTTGCCAAAAAGGGCCCCCATTGATTGAATAAATAAGGCATGGTTTTAAATGCCATCATAAATCCGGCATTCTGTTTTACCCAGTCAAGGCCCATGTAACCAACGGCGATCGGAATAACAATTGCGGCACCCAACACAATTTCTACAAACTCGTTCATCCAACCGGCAGTCATGGCGTTTAAGGCGATATCATCGTTTTTCTTTAAGTAGGCAGCATAACAATGGATGGTTCCCATCCCCACCGACAGGGTAAAAAATATCTGCCCCGCCGCCGCAAGCCAAACCTTGGGGTTGGAAAGACTATGGAAGTTAGGCTTCCATAAAAAGTCCATGCCTGTATGCGAATTACAGGTGGCACATCCGGCAACTCCGGTATGGCCTAAAGTGATTCCCCGGATGGCCAGGAAGACTCCAAAAATAATTAACAAGGGCATCCCGATCTTGGCTACTTTCTCAATTCCACCACTCAATCCTTTGGATAAGATATAAATATTAATTGTTAGCGTGATCAGGAAAATTACGATAGCCCAGTGTGGAACATTAATGTCCACAATTCGATCATTAAGCGTGCCGTGAACTCCGACATAATTATCAAAAGCAGTGCTGACCTGTGTCCGCGATAATCCAGTAAAACTTTGGCCTATAGACTTTAATGTGTAGCTTAAAGTCCAGGATTCTATGTAGGTATAATATGAGATAATGCCAAGGTCAGTAAATATCCCGAAAACACCGACGTATTTCCAAATTCTCTTTTTGCCCATACTGTCTGTGATAAATGGCGTGGAGTGGTTCCCGCGGATGCCACCATACCGGCCCATGGCCCATTCTATCCAGAGCAATGGAATACCCATAACAAGAAACGAAACAAAATAGGGGATGATGAATGCTCCCCCGCCGTTTTGAATTGCCTGAACAGGAAATCTTAGAAAATTACCCAGGCCGACAGCGTTGCCGGCCATTGCCAGAATAAGGCCCATTCGAGATCCCCAACCATCTTTACTTTTTGCCATAGAACGCAGATATTAATGGAAAATGAAGAATTTATCTGCAATTATAAGAAATTATGAATTTTTTACAACCCTAAAACACAAAAACTTTTCCCAATGGCTGATTTTATGGGAAATTAATAATG
>CAZPPK010000211.1:0-3466 GCA_964588415.1 uncultured Lentimicrobiaceae bacterium | reverse complement strand
TTAAAAATAATGGAAAATTTTCTTTAAACTAATCCATAGATATTTAAAGAATATATTCGTATCGATATTAACCCAATGTTTCATCAACACCCGAGTACAGTGAATCTGAGTTTTTAAATAATAAAAGACTTAATTATCTTTTATTATTTAAAAAAAGTTATGTTTGCAAGAAAAAGAAAAGGTTAAAGTTGAAGACTCTTTTTAAAACAAGCTGATCGTTCGTTGAATGGATGTCAGCCCGACAGAACAGAACGTTGGTTCTAGGTATTGGATCTTAT
Source organism: uncultured Lentimicrobiaceae bacterium (assembly GCA_964588415.1). Taxonomy (GTDB): domain Bacteria; phylum Bacteroidota; class Bacteroidia; order Bacteroidales; family F082; genus Sulfidibacterium. Next base: position 3,188 of record CAZPPK010000211.1, on the reverse strand, counting down.
AGGCCAAAGAGAATTGTAATCATAACCTGGAATATAAATCAATCTTCAACAGGAAGGATTTTCCCAAATAAATTTTTAACCAATCAATTTTAAAAAAAGGAGATAGATATGGAATTACCTAATGATGCAAAACGTGCAAAAGGATGGTTTGTATGGACATCTGTCATAATGATAGCTGTTTTTCTTGTTCTTACAGTCCAATCCTATTTTTACGTTACCAAAAAAAGTCCAAAAGTCACAGATCAGGTGGTGGCTGGTAAACGAGTTTTTCAAAACAATAACTGTATGGACTGTCATACCATTTTAGGAGACGGAGCTTACTATGCAACGGATCTTACCAAGGTCGTCTCCATAAGGGGAGCCGGCTTCGTACGGGCAGTACTTAAGAATCCGCCCAAAATTACTGCGGAATTATGGCCGGGGAAATATAAACGTATTATGCCGAACCTGCATTTGACCAATCAAAATATTGATGATCTGCTGACATTTCTTGAATGGATAGACAAACTTAATACAAATGGATGGCCTCCGGGAGTGGTAACCACGTCCTTAAAAGACACAACTAATACGGCACAAGTGGGGTCGTCCGATGCGGTATCATTAATTAAAAGACTTAATTGCGGGGTTTGTCACACCATTAGGTTTAATGGAATAAATACCACGGGTACCATCGGCCCTGACCTTTCAAACGAATCGGCAAGGAATAGGGGCGTCGATTGGCTGGTAAACCAAATTAGTAATCCTTTATCGACCCCCGATGGCGAAGTAACTAAAGGTTACGAAGGCAAACGGATGCTTATGCCTGCTTTCAAAAGTCAGTTGAATAAAAATCAACTGAAAGTTTTGGCCACATTTTTAAACAATTTAAAAGAAGAAAAATAATGAAAAATTTAACATTTCGTTCACAAAAAGTGGCATACCCCTATTTTGCCGCTTCCGTATTATTATTTTTTTTGCAAATCGTTTTTGGGGTAATCTCAGTTGCTCAATATGTTTGGCCTCATCTGGCAATAAGTTGGATGCCATTTAATGTTAGCCGTAGTATTCACCTTAATCTACTTATCTTTTGGATGTTTGCCGCAATAATGGGAGCAAGTTATTACATTGTGGTCGAGGAGGCGGGCAAAGAACTCTACAGTACTAAAATAGCCATGATTCAGTTGATAATATTTTTGTTGGCCGGAGTTGGTGCTATTATCAGCTTCTTTTTTCACTATTACGATGGCCAGGGTTTGGAATATGTTGAGGCGGCCCCTGTTTTTGACTGGATGATTGTTATTACGGCTCTTTTATGGATTTATAACATAATGATGACTACCCATAAAGCCCCTAAGAAAAGTCCTATTAATACGCTTATTATCATTACTACAATAGCTACAACTTTGATGTATCTACCTGGAATGCCCTTTCTCAAAAACTTTGTTGTTCAGGATTATCTCAGGTGGTGGGTCGTGCATTATTGGGTTGAGGCAACCTGGGAAATGTTTGATGCTTTATTTATTGGCTTCCTGATAATTAAACTGTTCAATGTTCCTAGAGAGAGAATGTATCGCTGGTTTTACATAGAATTTTTCCTGATCCTCGCCAGTGGAATTCTCGGAATGGGACATCATTACTTCTGGATAGGAACACCCCATTATTGGATATGGGTAGGTAGTTTGTTTAGTGTTTTCGAAGCGGTTCCCCCAGTACTTATGATGATTGACGGATTGATATATGCCAGAAAATCAGAAATAAAAGTCAAGAATTTACCTTCATTATATTGGTTAATTGGTGGGACCATCGGTTCCTTTATCGGACTGTCGATTATGGGTGGAGGTATTACCTGGTATTCCGTTAATTATTGGATGCATGGTACCGAAATAACAGCTGCCCATGGTCACATGGCATTTTTTGGAGCATTTGCAGCTACATTTATTGCTTTTATTTACTTTAGTATAGAGAAACTTCAGGGAGAAACAAAATATATAAGTGCAGTCGTAAATAAACAACGTTGGGCTTGGGCTTTCTGGCTTATGTTTATTGGAATGGTCGTTATGATAATTCCCATGCTAATTATCGGATTTAATCAGGTTGCTATTTCTAGGATGATGGCACAAGGATATGTGGCAGCCCAGATTCATAGTGTTCCATGGTTTACCGTATGGTTCGCCTCTGGCTTTATTTTCTTTGCGGGCGTTTTCCTTTATGTTCTTGACTTTTTCGCAGGAATGAAAGGAGGAAAGCCATTTACAATGGATGAAGAAGGTGAATAAGGAGAGTCTCTCACTCTGGAGCTGTAACCTGTATTCGCGTATATATTAATTTAAAAAATGCAGTTTATCACAATAATATAAAGGAAGTCATAAACGAACTTCTATTATTATTGTGATAAACTATATCGTTTAATGTCAGAATTCTACAAACGAATTAAAATTGATTCTAACTGCCGGAAGATTCTTTCCTGAGTGAACCGTTTTTCATTTTTATATCCATGAAGGCATTCCCATTTTCCAGGTCATCTTTCACCTGACGTATGGTTTTCTCTGAAAGTATTTGATATAAATTGTCTTTAATAACCTGGTATTGACTGTGAATAGGACAGGGTTTCATTTCGTCGCACTCGGTAAGCCCAAGGCCGCAGGTATCTAAAAACTCAAGCCCGTTGAATAGATGTATTACAGACAGAAGGTTGAGCGAAAGAGTCTTATCGGTAGCATAAAACCCTCCATTGGGACCTTTGGCTGATGTAATAAAATGATTTTTGGCAAGTGTTTGTAGTATCTTTCCAAGATAATGCCTAGGAAAACCAAGGTCGGTAGCGGCTTTTTGTACACCGATTCTCTCAGTTTTGGATGAGTTAAGCGATAAATAGATCAACACCCTTATGGCATATTCGGTTGACTTTGAATAAATCATTTAGATAGGTTTAATTAATAATTCCTCCTTTTCCAAGAAGTATTTGCCGATTTTAACAGCTTCAATATTGGGCCATCAAAGTAAATAAATATTTTACGATTATTTTTTGATATGTAAAGTAATTTTGAATATTCTATTTTCAGATAATCAATTTTATCTCAAAACCCAACCGGCTGCAAAATTACATCTTCTTCTTCGATGATTCAGTTTTGTAACCTGAATTCAATCCAAACTACTTTAACCCACATTGCATACGATTTTCAATAGATCAAAAAATATCTGTTGATAAC
>CAZPPK010000210.1:0-3655 GCA_964588415.1 uncultured Lentimicrobiaceae bacterium | reverse complement strand
ATGCAGCATTATATCAGAGTTTCATCATTTGCAAAACATTGAGAAGTGGCACGAAATGAACTACCCCCGCCGCAGAGCAGCGGGGTATCAAAAGGAGATTATTAATCGCCCCAAGGGGCGGGGAATTAATCCCTTGTCCGCCTCAGGCGGATTAAAAACAATCATAAAAATTGAAAGCAAACGAGAATTTAAAAACAGCAGCAAACCAACAGAAAAAGCAACCCGGTATTATATTTCAAGCTTAAAAGCAGAAGCCCAAGACTTTCAGAAAGCAATTCGCACGCATTGGTCAATAGAGAACAAGCTTCACTGGACACTTGATGTGGCTTTTGGAGAAGATGCCGGCAGGAAGCGCAATGGTAATGCTGCACAGAACTTTTCCACGCTTAACAAGATAGCCCTTAACCTGTTAAAAAATGAGAAAACACTCAAAATGGGGGTAAAAGGAAGAAGGCTGAAAGCCGGCTGGGATAATCAATATCTTTTGAAGGTGTTAAATTTATGATGCGTTTGCCCTGAGTATTTAGACAAAACCCAGAAGTCAAACAAAAATTATGGGGTGGTGAATTTTGGACAGATGGCTATTTTGTAAATACTGTCAGTAAGTTTGGTAATGAAAAGACAATTTCAAAATATGTTAGAGAACAAGGTGCTGAAAAAGAGTACAAAGTGTTATATAAGGCAGTCCAATTAGCCCTCTTTTAGAGGGCTAAGGATACCCCGTCCGCTTGCGGCGGGGTAGTTCATTTTGTTCGTAAAACCTTGTACGCAATTTTCAAAAATGGCAGATTTTTTTTGGGCTACCCGGTTTGAATGGCTTACGGTCTGGGAATTGATGTTCAAAGGTATGAATAAAAATACTGATGATTGAAATCTTCACAGCACAAAAAAACCGGCAGGGGTAAACTCCCTGCCGGTTACAGTATTTAACGTGATTTTTACTGTATTTGCATTATGAAAGGCAATCGTGCCTGCACGCCTTTCATATTCTCAAATGCTTTAAACTGATTGAAGTAAGTACTCCAGCTTCCTAATTTGCTTGAAATAATCCTTGATTGGACATCGCCGCTAAGTTGCTCTATAAACTGTTGCAAGATATCTTTTCTTACCGGATAATTGACGATGCGATAATCTTTTCCTAATTTAGCTCTTTTAGCTGCATAAGCGATGGCATCCTGAAGGCCGCCCATTTTATCAACAAGTCCCAGTTTTAGGGCTTCGGTTCCTGACCAAACATGTCCCCGTCCAATACTATCGACATAGGTTTTTCTCAAATGGCGTGTACGGGCGACCAATGAAGTGAACTGATCGTAAATTCTGCTAATTCCTTCATTAAGCCTTTTCTCCTGTAAAGGATTTAAAGGTGACATAACATCTACAAAATCAGCATTTTTATTGGTCATGACTTTATCAAAAGTAATGCCTAGTTTTTCATCAAAGAATTTCTGAAAATTAGGAATAATTCCGAAAACTCCGATTGAACCTGTTATGGTTGTAGGCTCGGCAAAAATGTAATTGCTGTTTGTAGAGATCCAGTATCCGCCAGATGCAGCATAATCGCCCATGGAAACGATAAAAGGCTTGGCCTTTTTGGCCAATTCCACTTCCCGTCTGATGACATCGGCAGCTAAGGCATCACCTCCTGGAGAATTAACGCGCATTACGATGGCTTTGACATGATTGTTTGTTCGTGCTTCTCTGATGGCTTTTGCCAGTGTCACGGACCCAATAGAATTGTCAGAACCTGATCCCTCGTTAATATCGCCCTGGGCATAAATTACCGCGATGGTGTTCCTGGTGATTTCTTTCTTTTTTTCAGTGGGTTTTACGTAAGTATATTTTCCAAAATTGATAACAGAAAGGTTTTTGCCTTTAGCAACATGTGTGAGTTTTTTTAAGGTATCCAGAACCTGATCGCGATAAATAACCTGGTCAACAAGATGAAATTTCTTTGCTTGTTCTGCACTTGAGAGACTCAGATTGTCTGCGAGTTGATTCAATTTCGGAATTGAAATGTGACGACTTTCAGAAAGTGATGACAGAATTTTTCCCCAGAGAGAATTGAGCAGGTCCTTCATTTCTTCCCGATTTGCATCGCTCATCTTTTCCAGCATATAAGGTTCTACGGCACTTTTATACTTGTTGTTGGGTCCACGGATTATTTGTGCTTTAATATCCAACTTATCCATGAGCTTTTTGAAAAACATTATTTGTGCAGAAAGACCTTTAAGGAGCACCAACCCTTCAGGATTTAAGTAGATCTTATTGGACACACTGGCAAGATAGAGCTCTTTTTGGTCGTAATTGTTAGCATAACTAATGATGAATTTCCCCGTTTTCTTAAAATCAATCAGTTTATTGCGGATTTCTTCAGTGGTTGCAATGCCCGCTGGAACAGTTTCCATATCAAGAAAAATCCCGTCAATATCCGGATCTGACGTGGCCTTATCAATATTTGCAAGTATGTCATTTAAGCCGATCGACCGTTTGACCTTCATTGTAAGGGGATTGAAATTGACAAATGGATTTTTACTTCCCCTGTCCAGAATTGGGGCATTCCAGGCAATTCGCAACACCGTATGAGGCTTGATCTTTACGCCCTCTTTTTGCGTCAGGCTGGCGATTGATGTTATCATGATTGCAAACACAATTAAGGCAAGGATTATCATAAGTAGAGTTCCGGCAAATGAAGCCAGCATGAATTTAAAAAACTGTTTCATAGAGTTCGGTTTAATCGTTTTATTTCATCACACAATATTAACAAATATGTGTTTAAAAAAAACCGGGTGAAGCAGTAAAATTTAAACCAAACCTTGGCAATTTTATAACATGAAAAAAAGCCCGGTAAACAGTCGTTTTCCCAAATTAATTTTACGGTTCTCGATATTGTTTGCTATTTTGGGGATGAGCAGCGGAGGCATCTTCTCCGAAGAGAGCAGTGATGCGTCTTTAACGCTTCATCCTGCTGTCAGTCATGACAATACTTTTCTCATCAAAGTAAAATTTAAGGATTTTAGTGTTTTTATGCCTGCCATGTTTTATCATGAGCACTATGTTTTTCATGCAAAGCCATCCCGGATAAAATACCAACCGAAAGCTCCAAAAATTATGGGTACTGGAAAATCCAGTTTGCCAATGTTGGTAGAATTTCTTGAAACCAACAACTCTAAAATTTCAAAAACTGAAGCTCAGAAGATTGCAAATATTTATATACAGGAATCCAATAAGGAGGGTGTGAATTATGATGTTGCCTTTAGTCAGATGTGTCTGGAAACCGGATTTTTGCGGTATGGTGGGGATGTCAGACCGCAACAAAATAATTTCTGCGGGTTAGGAGTGACAAACAAGGGATTGAGAGGGCTTTCTTTTCCATCTGTCAGAATTGGAATACGGGCACATATTCAGCATTTAAAAGCTTATGCCAGCACCGCCCGCTTAAAAAATCCTGTAGTTGACACAAGATTACGATTTGTGAAGAGGGGCACCATTAAAACCATTGATGGTCTAAACGGCAAATGGGCTTCAGACAAACATTACAGCCGTAAAATTCGCTCCCTTATGAACCGTCTTTATGAGGAAAAGCGTAATTAACCCTTTTTTCTAAGTACATGACAAAAATTTGCAGCATTCCACGAATTTTTCTAAATTATTGGAG
>CAZPPK010000209.1:0-3677 GCA_964588415.1 uncultured Lentimicrobiaceae bacterium | reverse complement strand
GTTCATAGTTAAATCAAGCCATGCCACATCTCGTGGTATGTTCAAATTTTCATGATTAGATATGCTTTTTTTGTGTTGAGTCCATTTTGTAGATAACAGTCCCTCTGATATGAAATTCTGCTTTATGCCAAGCGGATATCCATCTGTGAAAATAACGTCACCTTCATTTATATCTTTAAAGTTTCCAAGATTAAGAAATGAAAATTTTGATTTAGGTTTAATGTCAGGCTTTAATATTACATAATCATAAACTTTTGCATAAAAATAGTTTTGTTGCAAGAATTTGGATGGAACATGAACTGTATATTGTGTTCCATCTGATAATTCGATGATAATTTGTTTTGATTGAACTCTGGTGTGCGTAATAGTATCTACCTTTATTGCTGAGTCAATTACATGCCAACAAGAAATAAGTAGACCATCACTGTTGATAAAAAAAGCTGTACCACTAGATTGATTTTTAATAAATACTCTAACTACCGACTTTTTTAGTTTTTTTACTCTTTCAATTCCCAAAGATTGTGCGTTACTGATTATTGGAAATATGATGAATAGAGTAATTATAAATCTTTTCATATAAATAAGATTATTTGAAATGGTTTTAAGTCTCTCAAAGATAAATAATTTCAAAAAATGTTCATCATCAGGTTTCCGGCTGGGAATTCGGACAAGTTGGCTAGGCAAAGGAATCTTCAGGTAATCGTATGACAACGGTTTTCCAAAAGGTCAACCTATGCGTTCAGCAACAAAGTTTCAGCAATAAACCCCGCTGCCATACCATCACCAAACAAAGCTGGGAATTTTAACGAACCGCTATTTTCTTTGAAATAGAGCGCTGCCTGTAATATGTTTTCTTTAAACGCATTGGCAACAATACCGCATCCCTGATCCACAATTTCTTTCCATTCGGTTTCCGAACGTAAAATAATGGCAGGTTTATTAAAGAAATAAGCTTCTTTTTGGACGCCGCCGGAATCGGTGAAAACCATTTGGCAGTTTTTCTCAAGTAAAATCATATCCAGAAATGAAGCTGGCGGTACCAGCCGGATGTAAGGATTGTTGCTGATTTTTTCGAAGAGCGCACCGTCAAGATTCTTTTCCAGAAGTTTGGCTGTCCTGGGGTGCAACGGCAGCACCAGCGGTATTTTTGATTGGTTGGTAATCTCATGAAACGCCCCAAAAATGGCGGCCAGCCTTTCCGGCTGGTCGGTGTTATTGTCACGGTGGACGGTGGCCAGGTAAAAGGGTTTGTTTTCAAGTTCCAACCGTTGAAGGACATCGCTCTTTTCGCGGGCTGTTTTTTCAAAATAGAGACTGTTGTCGTACATCACATCGCCGCAATGGAAAATTCCCGGATGATCGGGAGAATAGGGTAGAAGGTTGTTTTCATGAAAGCCTTCTTTGATCAGGTTTTGAAGGCCGGTGGCGGTGGGTGAAAAGAGCAGGGTGGAAGCATGATCCGCCATAATACGGTTGATCTCTTCGGGCATGCTTTTGTTAAACGACCGCAATCCGGCTTCCACATGGGCAATGGGAACATGGATCTTTGATGCGGCAATGGTTCCCGCCAGCGTGGAATTGGTGTCGCCGTAAATTACCAGAAAATCGGGTTTTTCTTTGATGAGAATTTCTTCAATCCCTGTGATCATTTTTGCAGTCTGTACGCCATGGCTGGCACTGCCGATGTTCAGGTTGTAATCGGGTTCCGGAATGCCCAGCTCATCAATAAAAACCTGCGACATGTTGGCGTCGTAATGCTGCCCTGTGTGGATAATGATTTCTTTAATCTGCCCTGCAAAATGGTTCTTTATCGCACGGCTCAGCGCCGCTGCTTTGATGATCTGAGGCCTCGCCCCGATAAGCGTTACAATCTTCATGAATAATTATTCTTTACCGGATATTATAAAATCTGATCCGTTTTTTGTCAGGATTAACATCAGTTCAAAGGTATCAATCTTTTTTTGCGTACCCACCATGGATGCCTTCCCAAAAATAACGGGACCCAGTGTGATGGGAAGGTACATAAGTAAAATAACAAAAAAGCGATGTAATTTTGGCAAGATGTTCAGCTGTAGAATAAATGAAATAATCACTATCAGCAGCAAAACAAAAAACATTATAATTTGAGCAAATCTGAGTTGCTTTTTCAATTTTTGAATTTTCTTCTCCAATACGGGAACATTCTCCTTTTTTAAAGATTTTAGTTCTTGGGTTTCCTTGAAATTTAAATAGCCTTTTATTTTTTCCAAAAGGCTTTCATAAAATGTTTGATTTTCCATGTTTGGTGATTTGGCAATTAAACCTGATGTTTATCTTTTCAGCCCATCAACCCTTCATCCGCAAAGCTATAATAATTATCATTTCCGGCAATAATGTGATCCAGAACCTGGATTTCCAACGCTTTCCCCCCTTCGCTGAGTTTGCGTGTCAGCCGGATATCATTTTCGCTGGGTTTCAGATTATTGGACGGATGGTTGTGTGCCAGAATAATAGAAGAAGAATTGAAATCCAGCGCCAGCTTAAATATTTTCTTAGGATCGACTACCGTTCCGGCTACGCCACCCTGACTGATATTCACTTTTTGAATGACTTTGTTGGCACGATCCAACAACAGGATAAAGAAAGCTTCATAATATTTGTCCGTTAATTCAGGCACCAGTAGTTCATAAACATCACGGCTGGAAGTGATCTTTTTTTGCTGAATGACTTTTTCGGCCAACCGTCGTTTTCCCAGCTCCAGCGCAGCGACAATGCTGATGGCTTTGGCGTTTCCCATGCCTTTGAATCTGGAAAGCTCTTCGATACTCGTTTTGGAGAATTCTATAAGGTTGTTCCCCGAAGATTCCAACATGCGCTGCGCCAGTTGCACGGCAGATTCCTCTTTGTTTCCTGATCCGATTAAAATAGCGATGAGTTCGGCGTTGCTCAGGACATTTCTTCCTTTCAGCAACATTTTTTCGCGCGGGCGGTCGTCTTCGGCCCATTGGCGAATGGTGTGGTTTTTTGGGTTTGTTGGCATAATAACAAAAGTAGGAAAATATTTTGGTTGGAGGGTTCAAAGGTTGAAAGGTTCAAGGTAGTTCAGGTGGTTCTGTCCATCCCTGAAATAGGTTGACCATAAAACGTCACCAAAATGAAAGCAAATTTAGTCAGAATTAGAAAGAGCAGGAGGTTCTCGGAAGAACTTAAGCGTTCCATTGTAAAAGATTTTGAAAATGGTTCTTATTCTGTTTTACAATTAAGTAAATTGCACCAAGTGCATTTTCAGACAATTTATGAGTGGATTTACAAGTATTCTTCAAACAATGAAAAATCAATGCGGATTGTAGAGATGAAAGAAAGCAGTAGTCAAAAATTAAAGGAACTTGAGTCAAAAGTAAGCGAACTTGAACGTGCCGTAGGTCAGAAACAGCTCTATATTGATTATATGGAAAAAATGATTGAGTTGGTCAATTGTCTATCCCTGATATAGGTTGCCCAAATTACCTATTTGTTTTCTTTGTTTTTGCGCTAATTCTTGAAATACAAATGTTAGTCCCCAGACAGGTTTAATAAGAGTTTGTTAAAAAAAGTTAAAATTACTTAACATAGGTTATTTTTTCATAACTCTACAAAAACAACAATTGAAGTTGTTTAAAGTTAACTATCAAGAATTCAATTAACAACAGATTGTTGAA
>CAZPPK010000208.1:0-3697 GCA_964588415.1 uncultured Lentimicrobiaceae bacterium | reverse complement strand
AGATTAAAGATAAACCAAAGGTCATTTTTAGCCGGACAATCGTTTTAAAAAATAAATAATAACAAAAAATACTTGCATACAATACTTTATGAAAAACTTATCTTGTAAAAACCTGGTCAATTCGCCATCGTTTCGTAGTATGACCTGATTTTTACTTTTTCTTTGCAAAGATTTCCGCTAAAAATGACAAAAAAGACCAAACAGCAAATTCCGGAAAAAAAGAGTCAAGCCAAACTGTTTGCTCTACTGAAACCTTACAGGGGCATGATCATTCTCTTGGTGGTCTTTACCCTTTTGGGTAATGGGACCAACCTGGTTATTCCGAAAATAATTTCCCACGGAATTGATTCTTATACCCATGGTCATTTCATTTTGAAAACCATGCTCACCGAATTCCTGGTGGCCATTTTAATCATCTTTATTTTCGGTTATTTACAGTCAATAGTCCAAACATACGCATCCGAACGTGTTGCACGTGATTTACGGAAAAAACTTTCTGATAAAATTTCAAGGCAGAGTTATGCTTTCATTCAGAAATCAAATCCGTCACGGCTACTCACCAATCTGACTTCAGACATGGATTCGGTGAAGATGTTTGTGGCACAGGCGGTATCAACCATTGTTTCGTCGTTGTTTATCATCATCGGTACCTGTATTTTATTGCTTACCATCGACTGGAAGCTGGCTTTGCCCGTTATTATGATCATCCCTTTGATTGGCATTGCTTTTTATATGGTTCTGAGAAAAGTACGGGTATTATTCAGGCGGACTCGCGAAGTTATCGACTGGCTCAACAAAGTTATCAACGAAAGCATTCTGGGGGCAGCCATCATCCGGGTCATCAACTCACAAACTCAGGAATACCGCAAATTTATTGCTGCCAGCACAGAAGCCAAAGACATCGGCATTTCCATCGTTACCCTTTTTGCCACTCTCATACCTATTATCCAGTTTGTTGCCAATATTGCCATCTTGATCATCCTGGCTTTGGGAGGCCATTTCGTGATACAAGGAACGTTGAGCCTTGGTAATTTCGCGGCATTTAACAGTTACATCGCCATTCTCATATTCCCCATTATTGTGATTGGATTTATGAGTAATGTTATAGCCCGTGCATCCGCTTCTTATGAAAGAATTGACCGCATAATGAAAGCTCCTGAAACAGCGGATGAAGGCACTGTTGAAGAACCGTTGAAGGGGAATATTGAGCTGAAAAATATCACTGTTTCATACGAAGGCAAACCTGCATTGCAAGATGTGTCATTTTCAATAAAAGCTGGCAGTCAGGCCGCTATTATCGGGCCTACGGCAGCCGGAAAAACCCAGTTGCTTTATCTCCTTACCGGACTTATTAAATCTGATTCGGGAACCATCTGGTTTGACAGACTCAATATTGACAATTACAAAAAGGAATCGTTTCGCAACCAAATCGGATTTGTTTTTCAGGACAGTGTGCTGTTCAACCTGAGTTTGCGGGAAAATATCGCCTTCAACGACAAGGTTACAGATGAATCTCTGGACAAAGCACTCAAAACTGCTGAACTTACGGAATTTGTCAACTCATTGCCGGAAAAACTGAATACCCTGATTTCGGAAAGAGGAACCAGCTTGTCAGGAGGACAAAAACAGCGTATCATGCTTGCCCGGGCACTGGCCCTGAATCCGAAAATCCTATTGCTGGACGACTTTACAGCAAGGGTCGATCGTGAAACAGAACGGAAAATATTAAAGAATATCCTGGCCAATTATCCTGACCTGACCCTGATTTCGGTAACACAAAAAATTACTTCAGTAAAAAATTATGACCAAATCATCCTGCTGATGGAAGGCGAAGTGATAGCAACCGGAAAACATAAAGATTTGCTTGAGTCATGCCCTGAATATATTCAGATCTACAATTCACAACTAAGCACAAGCCACTATGAATTACAATCTTAATATACCATCGGAAAGCACGGCAAAGAAGAAGTCAGCACTGAGCTCCCTGAAAATCATGTTTTCAGAGATGATCGATGAGAAAAAAACATTGCTGAAGGCCTTTATCGCCATGCTGATCACAGCTATTGCAAATCTGATGGGGCCTATCATCATCGGACATACCATCGATAATTACATCCAGACCAAAGAATATCACGGCGTGCTTGTGTTCAGCGGCATTCTGCTGACCATGTATATTATTTCTGTCGTGGCAGGATATATTCAGACAAAGCTGATGGGAACAGTGGGACAGCGCATGCTGTTTACTTTTCGTAACAATCTTTTCAAAAAATTACAGGAACTGCCCGTCGATTTTTTCAATCAAAACAAAGCCGGCGACCTTATTTCCCGAATCAACAACGATACGGACCGAATCAATCAGTTTTTCTCGCAATCGCTGATGCAGTTTGTGCGTTTGATACTGATTATGGTGGGTGCAGGAATCTTTTTACTCTCCATCAACCTGCCTTTGGGTGCAGCAGCGCTTTCACCGGCTATTATCATTTTGCTTTTTACAAAGTTCGCTTCACCATGGGTAAAACACCTGAATGCCATCAATCTTAAAAGTGTTGGCTTTTTGAGTTCGGAAGTTCAGGAAAGCCTGAACAATTTCAAGGTGGTCGTTGCATTTAACCGCCGCGATTATTTCCGGAAACGGTTTGACGCATCCAATCAAAAAAACTATTCTTCTGCTGTAAAAGCAGGTGTGGCCAACAACCTGTTTATGCCGATTTACACATTACTTTCCAACATTGGGCAACTGATTGTCCTGACATTCGGAATTTATCTGATCACCACGCACCATTTTACCATCGGGTTGCTGATTAGCTTCCTGGCATATATCAACAGTTTTTATAATCCTTTGAGACAACTGGCGGCTTTGTGGGCAAACTTTCAGGTGGCGCTTGCTGCTTGGGATAGGATCTTAAGAATTCTCAACATGGAAAATGATATGCCCTATTTGGAAGCAAAAGAAGCTGAAGTTCCTGCCGCTTTAATGTCTTTCCGGAATGTCTCGTTTTCATATCCCAACGGAACAGAAGTCCTGCATCATATTGATTTTGAACTGGAACGCGGAAAGACTTATGCTTTTGTCGGACCTACCGGCGGAGGAAAAACCACCACGGCATCGCTGATCGCCCGTTTGTACGATCCCACCAAAGGAACCATCCTGCTTGAAGGCTGCGATATCAGATCGTACACTCAGAACGAACGTTCTCAGAAAATCGGATTTATCTTGCAGGAACCTTTCCTGTTCAGCGGAACTATCCGTGAAAATATCCTTAGCGGAAATGAAGCTTATCGCGAATACAAAAGCAGTGAACTGGTAAAAATCTTCCGGGACACCGGATTGGAGGCTTTGTTGCAACGTTTTGATAACGGACTGGACACAAAAGTTGATGTTACCGGCGATGGCATCAGCCTGGGGCAAAAACAACTGATTGCTTTTATGCGTGCCGTCCTGCGAAAACCTGATCTTCTGATCCTTGATGAAGCAACTGCCAATATTGATACAGTTACGGAAAAATTGCTGGAGGAAATCCTTCAAAAACTACCTTCATCAATCACAAAAGTAATTATAGCACACCGATTAAATACAATTGCCAATGCCGATGAAATCTATTTTGTGAACACCGGGGAGGTGACCCGTGCCGGTTCACTCGACGATGCAATCAATATGCTGATGAAAGGAAAGATGGCAAGTTAACAATACTTGAAC
>CAZPPK010000207.1:0-3712 GCA_964588415.1 uncultured Lentimicrobiaceae bacterium | reverse complement strand
TTTCGAATGCTCCGCTTATCGCGGATTTTCAAAATAGAGTTTCACTAATTAAAAAACCTTTGGCATTTGAATTTTTAGAGAACAACTATGCTATGTTATTATAAAGCACAATACCCCGCTGCTCTGCGGCGGGGGTAGTTCATTCTTATTTATCCATTTCTGAACAGTTTCTTCATTAATGTCTATTCCTTTAACATTGTCATCATTTGTTAAGCCTAATAAGACCGTTCCACCTTGGGTATTTGAAAATGCAACAAGTGTTTCAATAACTGATTTAGAAAATGATTGTTTAAATTCAACTGTTTCACTTTCTCCCTGAATGGTAAGATGTTTAATTTCTTCTTCGGTCATTTCAGGTAAAAGAATTTTTTGTGTTCAGCATTTGAGAGAAAAATGAAGAATGAAAAATTAAGGTTATTTATTTAATGATTTTTTTGCGGTTTCTATTGATGCTACCAATATGCTTGTAAGCTCTCTATTGTTAGCTGTATGTTCTTTCGCTACTTCCTGAGAAATATAACCTGATTTTTGCAGAAGTAAGATCCAATATTCAGTTTCATTTGCCTCCTTTACCCTGTTAAATCCGATAGGAATATTTTTCCCAAATGAGTCTTCAGGTATTTTTCCTATGCGTGGCATCTTTTTTTGTCACCGAATTACGCCAATTTACACGAATGAATAATTCTTAGTCAGCGAAAAACAATTCGTCTAATTCGGTTAATTAGGTGACTCTTTTTTTATCTGATGAATAGAAATGAGAGATGCCTGAGGCAGCATCCTTTTTTGTCACCGAATTACGCTAATTTGCACGAATGAATAATTTTTAATCAGCGAAAAACAATTCGTCTAATTCGGCTAATTAGGTGACTATTTTTTTATCTGATGAATAGAAATGAGGGATACCTGAGGCAGCATCCTTTTTTGTCACCGAATTACGCTAATTTGCACGAATGAATAATTTTTAATCAGCGAAAAACAATTCGTCTAATTCGGCTAATTAGGTGACTATTTTTTTATCTGATGAATAGAAATGAGGGATACCTGAGGCAGCATCCTTTTTTGTCACCGAATTACGCTAATTTACACGAATCTTTTCCAAAACTATTATTTATATCGTACCAACCTTCTATAATCCAGACTTTCTGCCCCAAAATTTATCAGTAAACCGAGCTTGAATCCTGTTGCTTTCAAGTAATTTAGTACTTGGGCTTCGTGTTTCCCCGTTAGCTCTTCTAATGCTTTGGTTTCAACGATTATTTTATCGTAACAGATGAAATCTGCTTCGTAATATTTTGGTAATAGTTGTCCTTTGTAGGTTATCTCAAGTTTTTTCTCTTGGTCAAAGGGGATTGATCTCTTTTCAAATTCAATTGCAAGCGCTTCCTGATAGACGGCCTCAAGAAATCCACTTCCTAATTCCCGGTGGACATCCATTGCTGCTCCAATGATTTTATAGGCTTCGTCTTTATAAATTAAATCCATTTGTTTGTCATCGAAGATCTTTGTCACCGCAAAATAATCGAATTGATGCCTTTGGCAACATCTTTTTTTATCACCGAATTGCGCTAATTTACACGAATGAATAATTTTTAATCAGCGAAAAACAATTCGTCTAATTCGGTTAATTAGGTGACTGTTTTTTTTATCTGATGAATAGAAATGAGGGATACCTGAGGCAGCATCCTTTTTTGTCACCGAATTACGCTAATTTACACGAATCTTTTCCAAAACTATTATTTATATCGTACCAACCTTCTATAATCCAGACTTTCTGCCCAAAATTTAATTTAATAGCCGGAATTGTCAGTTCGTTTTCAGTCAGGGGGAGATTGCCGCAGCCTCCTGCGTTAGCCTCGTAAAGACGTGCTTTTATACGATTTTCTATCAGAGGACGGTGCCCGGCATTAATCTGCTGTGGATGACCGGTTTTGCGAGACTGCCTGTTTTTGATCGATTTAACTTGTCCATTTAACTGCTTCTCAAATCTTCGTTTCAGATTATTCGTGTAACCGGTATAAAACTTTTGGCCTTTCAGGCTTAACGTATAGGGCTATGCTGCGTGTCGCAGTTTATTGTTTAATTTTTCTATTTCACCTATATCTTATTTATACTTAATCTCTTTATTTACAATTAATTGGGGTATTCGGTACTTTGACCTATTTTGTCCATCTTTTATAAATTCAAGTTCTTAGCAAAGTTAAACCTAAATGTTCACTTCCTATGTACTTTTTCCGGTAGTTGGTTTGTTTATTGCAACAAATATTCGAAAGCGGGAATCACTTCTACCTTCAACCCTTCTTCTGTGAAATTGTCTTTATCCTGCAGGGTAATTATCTTCCCTTTTTTTTGATTAAAAAACTTTAGCGCTTTGACAAGGCCATCAATTTCACGCCGAAAATTATCAGGAGTAAGTGCATAACACACCTGAATAATTTCTGTCGGGTTCCCTTTTTGCATGGCAATAAAATCACATTCGCCCTTTTCGTCGAAATAGTATAATTCATTATATTTTCTTCGGAGATGGAGATAGATAAGATTTTCCAGTTTGTGTCCTTTATCTTCGGTTAATTTATTGGAAACAATATCTATCATTCCCATATCGATGGCATAAACTTTTCTGGGGTTTATGAGTTGTGCTTTGGTTGAATGGCTGAACATGGGGAGAAAAAACACGAGATAAGAAAGCTCGAGGTGTGAGAACCAGGATAAAACCGTAGAAGTAGCGCCTACAGAAAGGATTTGTTTCAATTTGGTTGCCGTAATACGGTTTCCAATGTTGGAATACAAAAACAGGGCAAGGTGCTGCAGGCTTTTTATGTCTTTAATACCAAAATGAGCTACAATATCCCGAAATAAAATATCATCAAAAAGGGTAGAAAGCTGTTCTTCATATTGTGTTTTAAGATATTCGGGAAAACCGCCGACAATGAGATATTTCTCTAAATTTTCTGCTGATGCCCGGAGTCCTTTGAATTTGAGGAACTCGGAAAATGAGAACGGAAACAGTTCCTGTGAAATATGCCTTCCCGTAAGTTTGGTTCCCTGCTCTTTGCTCATTAATGAAGCATTCGACCCGGTTATAATAATTTGAAAGCCTTCATCTAATTTTTGCCTGACGTATATTTCCCATGCATCCACATACTGTATTTCATCGAAAAAAAGTGTTTTAGCTTCTTTTTTAGCGATAATATTATCTAACCGGACAAAATCAGAAATGTTAAAATTGTAAAGTTGAGGCATTTCAAAGTCAAGGTACAGAAAATCTTCCTGAGGAATCTTTTCCATAATCTGTAATAAGAGTGTACTTTTTCCGCACCGGCGTACTCCTGAGATAATGAGCGCATGTGATGACAAATATTGAAGGGCAGGCATCAGCTCTCTTTTCAGTCCGCTATCGTGTACTGATAAGCGCTGTTTTTGCTGTTCTACAATCTTTGATAATACACTTTCTAAAATCACTTTGCAAATATTTGTTTGATGCTAAAATACAAATTTGTTTGATACAAACAAACAGATTATAATGTAAAAGGAGTTTTTTGAACCAATAAGAGAATAACGTTTTACAGGTAGTGAAAAGTGAAGAGTTTTGCGTTGGGCGTTTTGGTGTTCGGCATTTTGCGTTTTGAATATCGTTTACAGATTTAAGAAGATTTTAAACCAATGAACTACCCCCGCCGCAGAGCAGCGGGGTATCAAAAGGAGATTATTAATC
>CAZPPK010000206.1:0-3740 GCA_964588415.1 uncultured Lentimicrobiaceae bacterium | reverse complement strand
TACCTTCCTGGACATTATCTCAAAACAGAACAGGAAGGAAACTACCGGAGAATAAAAATCAGCCAGCTTCCTTTAAGTGGCTTCACTTACATCAAACCGCAGTATGTATCCGCTTTTGAAGCGGGAGTTCAGCGATCTACATCCAAGCTAACAAGTTGCATGAATAACAGCGTTGATTTCCGTGGTGGAAATAACAATGCGGCCTATGATGCTTCGGATAATACATTGCTTGGTCGTCCCGTTACAAGCTTATCCAGAACCAATTTCCGAACATATGCCCGAAACAGGGGAGACGGTTGGGAGATGTATAATTATTTTGCCCATCAGACAATCTATTATTTCTTTATAATAGAGTACGCAACCCTGAATACACAGAAGGTATTCAATGCAGCATTAGACGCAAATGGCTATCATCAGGGCGGCCTGGGCGATGGGGTCACAACTTTAAATGGAACAAGCTGGGGTATTTGGAATGCTTATAATCCATTTGTGGAAATGGGTCATTCAAATAGCCTGGGGAGTGGTACTGGACAATGGGCTTTCTTTATGCCAGACGGATATGGAGTGGTTCTTACGGTTCAGGTTCCACGCTATAGGGGAATTGAGAACCCATTCGGACACATTTGGAAAAACACTGACGGAATAAATGTTCGAATGGCGGCTGATTCAGAAGCTGACCCAACGACAAAGGCTTACATTTCGAATAACCCGACCATATGGAATGATGCTAACTATAACAATATGAATATGATTGGCATCATGCCCCGAACCAATGGCTATATAACAAAAATGATTCCCGGAAAAGTAATACCGCAAGAAGTTGGCGCAGGAAGCACAATTTACTGGTGCGACTATTCATATCAATCAAACATTCCTGCATCAGGTGTAAGTCTAAGGACTGTCCTGTTCGCCGGCAACGCTGATTACGGCGTCACTTGCGGGTTCGGTTGTTCGTATTCGTATTACGATCCGTCGGATGCGAGTGCGTATATCGGGTCTCGGCTTTGCTTTATTCCTGCGTAGCAGGCGAAAACGTGGGGCAAAGCCCCCGGAGTTCTTTGAAAGGTTGTTTTCTTCCATGTCCTGTTCACCAGCAACGCTAATAACAGCGTCAATTGCAGGTTCAGTTATTCGAATTCGAATAACGATCCGTCGAATGCGAATATCAGGTCTCAGCTAAGCTATTTTCCCCGGAAGAAAAGACCCTGCCTCTTGGCAAAAAATTACATAATTCACAAAGGTGTTGGTAGCGTAAGCGAAGACTCCGAGTACGAATAGCAAATTTTTTAAAAAATGAAACGGTTTAATAATTTGTACAAAACAATTATCAGTATGGATAACCTCCATTTAGCGGACGAAAAAGCTCGAAAGGGGAAGCTACGCTCTTATGGAGTTAGAAAACATGACCAATATCGCGAAGAAAACCTTACTGATTTGCATGATGATTTAAAAAATTATCGTTTCACGACATCAAAATATCACATCTTTAAAATGATCACTGATAATGGAAAAGAACGAGAAATTTATCAGTTGCCATATTATCCAGATAGAATTGTACATCATGCAATTATGAATGTCATGGAGACTATTTGGACTTCAGTCCTAACAAAAGATACATACAGTTGCCTGAAAGGAAGGGGAATTCATGGAGTGGTGCGGAGACTAAAGATGGAGTTGAAGGATATTGAAAACACGCAATATTGTTTGAAGTTGGATATCCAAAAATTTTATCCTTCAATAGATCACGTAATTTTAAAGCGACAAATACGAAAAAAAATCAAAGACAATGATCTTTTATTCCTGCTTGATGGAATAATTGACAGCGCACCAGGTGTGCCAATTGGCAATTATCTGAGCCAGTTTTTTGCTAATTTATATCTGGGTTATTTCGATCATTGGATTAAAGAAGAAAAACGAGTTAAATATTACTACCGTTATGCTGATGATATCGTTATTCTAAGCAAATCAAAAATAGAACTCCATGACATTCTTCAAGAAATAGAAGCTTATTTCTTGACCCTTAAATTAAAATTAAAAAGCAATTATCAGGTATTTCCTGTTGATTCTAGAGGGATAGATTTTGTTGGTTATGTCTTTAGACATTCTCATATTTTATTGAGAAAATCAATAAAGCAATCCTTTTGCCGAAGCTATAAAACCGGGAATGTTAAACAAAGCCCGTATTATGGATGGGCAATTCATTGTAATTCAATTAACTTAATAAACAAATTAAATGAAAAAAGCAAATTACGACAAGCAACCAAGGCCGCTTGAAGCAGTCGGAAACGGCTCATATCTGTATCGTTGGAATATAGAGCAGGTTACTCAACCAGATATAGATGGGAATGACATTGTTTCCTATCAATGCAACGAAGTTTTGATTTGGAACAAACCAACCTGTCAAAAGGTAACTCAGGCAGTTATTGAAGCAAAATGGAGTAATGATGATGAAAAGAAGTTGATTAACGATTTCAATTCATTCAATATTGGTTTAACTATGGATGAAAGTGCGAAACAGGCGTATATTGATTTTATCAATCAGAGAAATGCCTTAAGACTACAAGTTAAAACAGATTTAGGGGTATGAAAAAATTTTCTGAGTTAAACATCAAATCTGATTTGAATAATTTCATAGGAGAAAAGATAAAAATCAGTAAAATATTAAATCGGGAAATAATCATTCAGGCGTTTAAAATTGAAAAATCAAAATATCCTAAAAACAACTCAGATAAGGTAATGACCTTGCAAATAGAATTTAGCGATGAAAAACATATTGTTTTTACAAGTTCAAATAACTTAATGAATTTAATCGAAAAGGTAAATACTGATGATTATCCTTTTGAGACAAGAATAGTTAAAGAAGGAGAACATTTTGAGTTTAGGTAAAAACAGGTTGTCCTTTGCCGGAGCAGCACCATACTTTATAATTGCAATATGAAATTACAACTCATCAGTCGGAAAAATGCACTGCAACAAATGCGGCAGCGCGACACGAAAGGAAAATTCATTCCCTTTTCGTGTGTGGTATGCACATTAAACTATGCTACCAACGAAGGCGGTGAGCGGCTGTGTGTGCAAAAAGCCATCTATTACCAGCAAAAGCACGTGTCGAAAAAGGTACGTACACGCATCCCCAGGCACGATGAAAACGGTACGAGAAATATTCAATTGATACCCAGTGGAGAAATTCGCGCAATCCACGTGCGCTTAATTGAAAAATTTAACGGAATGACAGTTTATGATTAGCCCAAGAGTTAAAATATCAGATGATGGATCCACCGCCTTTCTTTCAGGCGCGTCGGCCATAGTTACGCTTCCGGAAATCGGTATAAAGGAAAGTCAGATGTACTGGAAGCCGGCGAATCTCGGCGGACAGCCCTGGGCCTTTTGGGGACCGTCCGACAGCCGGCCACAGGATATTCTTACTGCAGTCAAAAAAAATGTGGTAGCCAGCTCGGGCCTTGAGTGGCTTATCAACGCGTTTTACGGCAATGGCCTTGTTACTTACCAGAAAGAAATTCTTGATGGCAAGGAGAAGCTCAATCGTGTGGATTTTCCAAAATTCGAGATATTCAAGCAGGAAAACTTCTTTGATGAATTGCTGGAAGCCCTGCTCACCGATTTCCATTATTTCGGCATGAAAGTGCCCGAAATGTACCTGGGACAGGGAAAATATGCACAGAAAATTGAGGTGCTGACAGCGAATTATAAAATTTAAACGATTTGAATTTAAAAATGGG
>CAZPPK010000205.1:0-3786 GCA_964588415.1 uncultured Lentimicrobiaceae bacterium | reverse complement strand
AGCTTTAAAAAATCAATTGGGTGTATAATATTTCAAGAATAATAATAAGAAATGGGAAAAATTAAAATTGGAATTATCATCTGTGACAGATACCACACCTGCGCCGGAGGTAAATGCTTCAGATCATTGAAAGAGCGTGATGGAGCATTTGAAATCTATGAAAACCAGGAGGTTGAACTCGCTGCATACACTACATGCGGAGGATGTCCCGGAGGCAATATTGAATATGCCCCAGAAGAGATGAAAAAGAACGGGGTTACACACGTTCACTTCGCAACCGGATTTCTTGTCGGATTTCCGCCTTGTCCTTATATGGAGCACTTTGCAAAATTCATCCCTGAAAAGTATGGTATGAAAGTGGTTTTTGGAACACATCCGATTCCTCAAAAATACTATTCGACACACGAAAATCTGAATACCTGGAACACTCCCTTTTTAAAGGAAGCAATTAAGCCAACTTTAACGGACGAAAATACCAGGCTGAGTTATGACTGACCGTAAGCCTTTTAAAATTGCCATTGCAAGCGGTAAGGGTGGAACGGGTAAAACAACCTTATCAACTAATCTTGCAGCTTTTATAGCGGAACAGGAAGAAGTTATTTTGGTTGATTTAGATGTAGAAGAGCCAAACTCAGGATTGTTCTTCACAGGTGAACTTATCCATGAGGAGCCTAATTTTAAAATGATTCCTCAATGGGAGGAGTCAAAATGTACGTTCTGTGGTATTTGTCAGAAGGTGTGCAATTATCATGCGGTTATTCAACTCGGCCCATCAATTCTCGTTTTTCCAGAATTATGCCATAGCTGTTATGCTTGTTCCGAATTGTGCCCCACTGATTCCTTACCTATGATTTCTAAAAAAATTGGCAAACTCAGAGATTATCAAATAGATAACCTTCATTTTATCGAAAGTCGGCTTGATATTGGTGAGGAACAAGCAGTGCCATCGATTTCAAAAACAAAGAAATACAGTTCCGATAAGTACGCTAATGTGCAGATTGAGATTTATGACTGTCCACCCGGTACCTCTTGCTCTGTGATAGAAGCAGCCAAAAATGCGGATTTTGTGATATTGGTTACCGAACCTACTCCTTTTGGACTGCACGATTTAACCCTGGCCGTGGAAACTGTGCGTGCACTTAAAAAACCGTTCGGAGTTGTTATTAACCGTTTTGGAATCGGCAATGATGCGGTTGTTCAATACTGCCAAAGAGAAAACATATCCATATTGGCAAAAATTCCCAGCAGTCGTAAAATAGCAGAATTGTATTCTGATGGGAAATTGATTTATAAGGAAATCCCGGAAGTAAAAGTGTTATTAAGAAACATTCTTAACTTTTGTATGAAAACGGCGAAAGGAGGAGTTGCATGAAGGAAATAGTTGTAATCTCAGGCAAGGGTGGAACAGGTAAAACATCAATTACTGCTTCATTTGCAGTTTTAGGTGGCCCCGATGTTGTTGTAGCTGACTGTGATGTCGATGCTGCTGATATGCACTTGCTTATGCAATCTGATATTGATGTCTCCGAAGACTTTTACAGCGGAGAGCTGGCTTATATCGATCAAAGTAATTGTATTCTTTGTGACAAGTGCGTCCGGGTTTGCCGCTTTGGGGCAATATCGGTAAAAAACACACAATATGAAGTTGATCCGTTAAGTTGCGAGGGCTGCGGATATTGCGCACGTATTTGTCCCACAGAAGCTATTATTAACAGAGAGCGCTTGGCTGGAAAGTTGTTTATTTCAAATATCAAAACAGGAAGCATCATGGTTCACGCCCGTTTAGGCATTGGGGCTGACAATTCGGGCAAATTGGTGGCAAAAGTAAAAAACGAAGCCAAAGATATTGCCTTTGAAGAACGGAAAGGTTTTATTCTTGTCGATGGCTCTCCTGGTGTAGGCTGTCCGGTGGTCTCATCACTATCGGGTGCAAATTTTGTCGTATTGGTAACCGAGCCATCCGTTTCGGGATTACACGATTTGAAACGCGTTTATGAACTGGTAAAAAAATTCAGTATCAAAGCCGGTTGCATCATCAATAAGGCAGATGTAAATCCCGATAAATACGCTGAGATTGTAAAGTTTTTAAAAGAGGAAGACATCGTGTATTTGACCGATTTGCCTTATGATGAAAACTTTACAAAGGCCATGACACAAGGGCAAACCATAGCAGAATACGACAAGGGTAAATTAAAAGAGATACTGACAGAAAGTTGGGAAAAAATCAAAAAATTAGTAACTAATCAAAATATTGGAAAATGAGAATAGCATTTACAGCAAAAGGTGCAGAATGGGAGTCAATGATGGATCCACGGTTTGGAAGGACAGCATTTATCGTAATTTACGATGAAGAAAATCAACAGCTCACATCGGTTGATAACAGTTCTGTTGAGAATGATGTCCATGGAGCAGGAACCGCAACGGCTCAGAAAATATTTGAGCGGAAACCCAATGTGCTTATCACGGGAAACGGGCCGGGAATTAATGCTGCTCAGGTACTTAAACATTTGACCATGAAGATTTTCGTAAATACGCATGAAATGACAATAAAACAAGCCTATGAGTATTACAAAAACGGGAAGCTTAAAGAAATATAATTGCAGCAGTTGCTGAGTTTGTGAGAGGGTTTAACCGGCGAGGACTATTGATAGAAAAAGAAATGACATAAGAGACTGTAATATTTTCTTATTAATTTTGGGAATGAAAAGTGAAATATTTAAAAACAGGAGGAACCGTACTATGAAAAATTTATTTAATTTATTTGATGAAGCTGATTGGAAAGAGGCTGAGAATTATCCTGAAGGGACCAAACAAAAAGTACTCAGTGAGCAAAATGGCATGTAGATCATGGCCCGTTTGAGTCCAAAGAAGGGGCATTGATTCTGGTTATTTGGGATTCATCATATGGTACTGATGATAATTCTTAATTTATAGCGTGATATAATTTGATCCCCCATTGAAAATGTCAAACTTTTTATCGGCAGGCTAAAGTTTGAAGATGCAGATGCAGATAGTCATAGCTTAATCAGCAGTAAGGTAACCGTCGTTTTTACATTTACTTTTCCGAATATCCCCATTGCCGATGCTCTTATTCCTTCAGTTTCAAACCCGGTTCAAACCTTGAGATTTGAATATATCACCAGAACCATGACTGAAAAAGAAAGAAACCGGTTTTTACAATTGGAAACTGAAGCATGGAAGGGTTGAAAATAAACACAAATAGAAAATGATAGTAAGAGTACTTGTTTGGATCATAATGATAGTTGGGGGTTCTGCCTCAGGTTTATACCTTGATACTATTTTATTCGAAAATGTACATACCGGCCTTGGTTTTCACAGCTTAAGCTTTGTTATTGGTCTTTTGATTATTGCATTAATAATAAAGATAAGTAAAAATACAGGAAGGACACTGGCAAAATATGGGCGCAGAGGGAATTTAAAAAGAGGGGAAACCAATATTCTTGTTAATCAAGGTGCTTACAAATATATGAGGCATCCAATGCATTTTGGCTTACTCTTTTTCCCGTTAAGTTTTGCTTTTTTAATTGGTTCTCCTTCGTTTATTCTTTTTATCGCTCCTGGTGAAATAATCTTTATGCTAATCATGATTAAATTAGTGGAAGAGCCTGAAGCTATCAGAAAATTTGGCAAAGACTATCTTGAGTATAAAAATCAACTGCCGTGGTTTTGTTTTAAAGTGGATTGCTTGAAAGAGTTATTAAAATAATAGTATCTAATCTCTTTAGGGGTTAGTTCCCCGCCGCTTGCGGCGAAATATTTATATTA
>CAZPPK010000204.1:0-3813 GCA_964588415.1 uncultured Lentimicrobiaceae bacterium | reverse complement strand
TTAATCAGTTCCAGTCGTAACATATTCAACGCTGCCAGCGCCGAGCGGCGAATATTCCTGCCACGATGTTCCCCAAAATGAAACTGCTGTGAAATAACTCCGTCCTGGTCTGCCAGGGCAATCCAGGTGGTTCCCACGGGTTTTTCTTCCGTACCCCCGTCAGGGCCGGCAATGCCTGAAGTGGCAAGAGCATAATCGGTTTTTAACCTGTTGCGGGCTCCGGTTGCCATTTGTTCTACCACTTCCCGGCTAACGGCTCCGTGTGTTTCAATAGATGCTTTCGACACGCCAAGTTGATTTATTTTTACATCATTGGAATAGGATATAACGGAACCGGTAAAGTAAGCAGAGCTTCCGGCAATGCTGGTGATCATGTGGGCAATATAACCGCCCGTGCAGCTTTCTGCTGTAGAAATGGTTTTACCCTGAGCTTTCAACAGATTTCCCACTACTTCTTCAAGACTGATTTCATTATATCCATATATGGCTTTGGGAACATACTTTTGCAGGGATGTCACCAACGCGTTGATCTCATTTTCCAGTTTCACACGATCATCTCCCCTTGTAGAAAGGCGCAGTCTTACAATTCCCGGTTGGGGCAAATAAGCCAGCTTTATATGTTTGGGGAGATTGTTTTCCCAGTCTTTTATTTTTTCTGCCAAATAGGATTCCCCCATGCCTGTTGTCATGATGGTTTTGTGTACAACGGTCCCCAGTTTGTAACGTTTTGCCAGCCTTACAATGACATCCTCTGAGAAAAGAGCTTTCATTTCAAATGGAACTCCGGGCAGAGAAACAAAGACGTTATCATCTTTTTCGAACCACATGCCGGGAGCGGTTCCATTGTTGTTTTGCAATGGAATGCATTTTTCCGGGATCAGTGCTTGCATCTTATTCACCTCCGTGACGTTGTAATGGCGTGCAGCAAAGATCTTTTTTACATTTTCAAGAGTGGCTTCATCAAAAACCATTTCTGAGTTAAAGTACTCTGCCAGAGATTTTTTTGTGATGTCATCTTTGGTTGGTCCAAGACCTCCAGAGATGATGATGATCTGCGCCCTTTCCGATGCATGGTCCAATGCGGTTTTAATGGTAAAGTCATCATCGGCAATCGTGGTGATCTGCACCACCGAAATACCTGCTTTATTCATTTCCGATGCTAACCATGAAGCGTTGGTATTTACTACCTGGCCTATCAGTAACTCATCGCCTATATTGATAATCTCAGCATTCATCTCTCTTATTTTTTAACTTTGCAAAGTAACCGAATAATTTTTGAACCATGAAGTTAAAAAATTCAGAATTAGTATTGAATACGGACGGTAGTATCTATCATTTGAAGCTTAACCCCGGCGATGTCGCAGAAACTATTATCCTTGTTGGAGACCCGGGTCGCGCCAAATTGATATCCACCTATTTTGATGAGATAGAGCTTGAAAACCAGAACCGTGAAATAAACACATTTACTGGTACTTATAAAGGGAAAAGGCTGACAGTAATGTCCACCGGTATGGGGCCTGACAACATTGAAATCGTAGTAAACGAGCTGGATGCCCTATTCAATATTGATTTTAAAACCAAAAGCCCGAAAGAAGAAAAACATTCTCTGAACCTGATTAGGATTGGGACTTCCGGTGGTTTGCAAGCCGACATCGGCGTGATAGAATCTTATGTGGTTTCAGAATATGCTATTGGCTTAGACGGGCTGGCTTATTTTTATGAAGATGGCCCTAACGTTATTGAAAAAGAGATGACACAGGGTTTTATCGACTACATGAAATGGGATGAGCGTCTTCCAAGACCTTATGCTATCAAAGGTTCAGAATATCTGTTGGAAAAGCTCGGTTTTGCCTGGCGGAAAGGCATCACACTCACAGCTCCAGGATTTTATGCGCCACAGGGAAGAGAACTTCGTTTGAAAGTAAACGATAAGACCATTATAGACAGAGCCTGCAAATATGGATACGGCGGTTTTGTGGTCTCTAATTTTGAAATGGAAACATCTGCATTGTATTCGCTTTCAGCTATGCTGGGGCATGAAGCCATGACCGTTTGCGATATTATTGCCAACCGCATTACAGACGATTTTAATCCTAACTATAAAGAGAGCATGAAGCATTTGATTCAGCAAATGCTGGACAGGCTTTTATTGCTATAACTATGTTAAGAGCTATGCTAGGAATACCCTTCTACAATGGATAGAGCTTTAATTATTCAAAATATTTGCAACTTATTGATGGATGATAAAAGGTAAGATTGTATCAATTTTGCCAACGACAATTATCCTTTCATTAATAATTTGACTCAGAAAAGGCAATATTCAAAATATCAAATGTGTAAGGTTTTTCTTAGAGATGGATTCATTGACAGGTATTCTGGCGACAAATTATTGTTTCCCGGGTTGATAAAGATTTTGACAATAGAGTTCCCTGACATTTTTAAATACCATAGAAATTGGAAAATGTCAGACACTCACATGATTTATTGGGAATTACATGAAGAAGGTAACCTTGACAATTGGGATGGATTGGTAAGTTATTTCATCGATTTAACTAATAAAAATCCAGAGTATGAAGTGGACAAATATGTGAGCGATTGGAAACGTGAGTTGTTGAAGGCAATTGTATCAACAAAACACAGCACTTAACGCAGAATATAAAAATTGGGTAAAGTGACAGATTTTAGCTTTGAATTTGCTGATTGTAATATTGTTAATCGAAACAGATCTGCTGAAACTGGGTTAATTTTTCTGATAGGTACGTTCGCAAAAACTTTCTATCGCCGGAAATATTTTTTCCGGCGCTTCCAGAAAGCCCATGTGTCCTACATCATCAAGTAACAGAGCTTCCGCATCTTTGGGAAGGCTCATTTGTTCTGTAACTACCGATAACGGAATACGCGAATCTTTTTTCCCAACCACAAAAAATACGGGAACTGTTGATTTCTTCAATAATTCACGGGCATCTTCCCTTTCGGCCATGCCTGACAGCGCTGCGACAACTGCTTCGGTAGAAGTCTGATAAGCCTGCTGTTTCAAGGCTTCTATTTCGCGGTCAAGCCGGATGACATTTTCCTTTGCAAAAAGGTTTGGAATAAATTTTCCGATGAAGTCTTTGTGATCTTTTTTCACCACTTCGATGGTTCGTGCCCTGTTTACTTTGGCCTCGGGGCTATCGGCTGCGGCCTGCGAATGCAACAGCACGATCCCGGCAAGGTTTTCAGGAAACAGTTCCAAAAATGCCAGCGAAACATAGCCTCCCATAGAATGGCCGATGAGAATGGCTTTTGAAATATTTTCGGTGACCAAAACGGCTTTTACAGCTTGCGCCATGAATGACATGGTATGAACCGGACTATATACGGAAGATTCTCCGAATCCGGGGAGGTCAATGGCAATGATTTTGAAATTGGGAGTGAACGATTTTATGAATTGATCCCAGATATGCAGGCTTTCTGGAAATCCGTGCAGAACCACCACGGCAGGGCCATGACCCTGAACGGTGTAATTGATTTTCTTTTCCTGCCAGACCAGATGCTTTTCCATGATATGATGTTTTAAAACTTCGCTTTTAGTAAGTGATGTGCAAAATTAAGAGATTAAGTCCTTTCCTGTCCTAATAACGATATTTTTAGTTAAGTCACTGTATTATAAATGATAAGCTCTATTAAAGTACGTCATTGCGATGAACTTAGGGAAGGCCTGCAGGTGAGCGTAAAGAAGCAATCCCGTTGTTTACCCGAACTATTTTGACTATGAGATTGCTTCGTCGTGCCTCCTCGCAATAAACGTATAGATTAATAAATGATTTTATG
>CAZPPK010000203.1:0-3903 GCA_964588415.1 uncultured Lentimicrobiaceae bacterium | reverse complement strand
GAGTTTTCCAATCTGACACGATAAAATCTGTATTTGATCCCTGTATAGAAATTGAAAAATTTCTTCCAGCCAGAATTTAGCGTCAGGTTATATCCTCCTGAAAACATGTTATTATTTCGTTCCTCAGACTGGTTTACAAAATTAAAATACTGCATATTTGATAACTGAACACCCAACTTAACTGTTGAATACATAAAGGGTAAAAATTTGTTAAGGGCGGAAGAAAAGATAAGGTTCCTGTTCCCCGGGAGGATTGCATTCTGCATCACAGTAAAATATTTATTTATCAGAATCTTCGAACCGAATGTCCTGTTTTGCTGCATATATGTCAACAACCAATAAAACATGAGCTGCCGTCCAAAATCCTGATACACAAAGTTGGCAAAAACAGCCTGGGTTCGGATTATACCTGCACTGTACATTCCACTTTTAAGTGTCCGGTAATCTGTTAGTAAATAACCGGAATACAGATCATTTATTTCGGGATACTGGGCTTCAGAAGAATAAATTAAGGAAAGCTTCGTTTTTTTTGACTTGTAAACAACTCCTAAGAGCGGAGAGAAAATCAAGGCATGGCTCAGTTTGAGAGAAAAAGTCGAATCCTGATATGAAAATGTTTTATAGTGCAATGGTATCTCGTATAACAACCTCCATCTTTTCCATGTGTATTTATTTTGGAAATCTGCTTCAAAATCCTGTAATCCAAGCCGGCCATGGTTTCTATAAGGGCTCTTTAGCTGATGAATACTATCATTCAGAACAGAGAACAGATTTGAAGTCAAGGATTGTTGCTGGTATTCATATCCAATTTTAAACTTATAATTTGTTGCACCTTTGGCCCCCATGTAATTTGCCCCGACATTGAACCGATGTTCCGTAACAGCACTTTGTTGCAACAAATCTGAAGTAGCATTTGATAAGAAGGCGGTATTAAACGGCAAACTGCCGGGAAACGGCATCAGATTATAATCTTGTACTTTCCGGTTATAGAAATACTGTGCATTCACCAGCAAGGCATTCTGTTTATTAATACGGTTAGTGTAATTGATATTTTGGTAAACATATTGCTCTTTGTTTTGCAGTGACTCATCAAAAAGAGACCCGGTAGTATTTTGTGTACCATTATACTGCGTTTGTGCCAGCCTGTATTTGATTTTAAAATCCAGATCAGAATGCGCTGTTACATTGTATTGCGCATCAAAAAGTCCCTGCCCGATGAGAGGCTTCCTTACCAGTGACTGTATCTCATTGATGGTTAAATTGCCTGAATTCAGCAGATATGTCGTGCTATTGATCTTATTGAACATATTTCTGTCCTTTGTAAAATACAAATTATTCCGGATTTTTAATCTTTTGTTGACATTTACCAGCAAATTAGAAGACCCGAAATAAAGATGATTGAAATTGACCCTTCTGGTTTTCAGATCAGGAAACTCATAGCCAATGGAAGTTAAATATGGCATCCCCTGTATTTCATCCGTATTTGTGGTCAATGAAATGTAATCGTTGGGGGCGCTGTTTGTTCCAATATTATTACTTGTCCCCAATAAATAGTATTTCACTTTTTTATTAACACCCAAGGCATTAACGCTGACATTGTAAAACTTTTTATTACCATAGGAAAGTTCTGCATCTCCATAAGGCTTTGCTTTAACATTGTTTTTAAGCTCAAGGTTTAATACGGTTTTATTGCTTTTTTCAATTCCCTTCAAATTTTTATTTTCAATATAATGTTCAATTGCCTGTACTTTTTTGATGGTATTTGCGCCTAAGTTTTTTGTCAGTACTTTATAATTTTTTCCAAGCAAATTGTCGCCTTCGATCAAAACTTTATCAATCGGTTTCCCCTGATAAGAAATGTTGCCATCCTCGCTGACTCCAATACCCGGGAGTTCCTTAAGCACATCTTCCACCACTTCTTCGCTGCCGTTGGTGAATTTACTCACATTGTATGTGACTGTGTCTTTTTTCACCTCTATGGGATATGCATTGGCCTTAATAACAACTTCTTTAAGTGTGGTTTTTTTCTCCTGCAAAGAGAAATTTTTTGTTATTGTTTCCTTGCTTTTGGATATGTAAAAATGCACTTCCTTTTTGATAAATCCTAAAGATTGGGCAGTTAAAAATACAAGGCCGTGATATTTTGAAGCTTTTATTTGGTAGTACCCATGGTCATTGGTTATAGCATAATTTACAAGAACCTTACGTGTAGAATCATGCACCAGGATTTGTGCCTCCGCCAAAGGGCGTTTTAATGAATCCTGAACAATGCCATGAATCGTAACCTGGGAAAAACCCAATAACGGCAAAAACAAAAAGAAAACTGTAAGTTTAATTTTCATTTTTTAAATATGGATTGTTCCAGTGAAGTTGGTTTCGATACTTGAACCTGAACATTCACATCTTGAGATGACCGAAAATAAGCAGCAATACGTTTCCATGATTTTTGAACCAGTTTTTTGTATTCTATCCACGTTATTTCTTTGAGCTTTGGTAGTCCTAGTGTAAGCTTCCCTTTCTTATTTTTAATGGAGACAAGCTTGAAAGATACATTGCCCGTTGAATCAGCCGCTTCAAAAATCAGGCCGGGCAACCCGCCCAGTTTCCAGGGACCCAGGCTCAAAGGTATTTGGCTGGAGAACCAAACAGTATATTTCCGGCCCCTGAAAGCCCCGGTCGCTTTCTGGCAAACATAGCCATCTAATATTTTGGTCACTTTACTTAACTTCCATTTTATTGTGGGAATGGTATCGTTTACAATATAATACTTAGTACCGTTTAAAATAACTTGTCCTAAAAATTGAAAGTAGTTTTTGTCGTATTTTTTCAAAAAAAACAAAGGGTATTTTGATCCAAGATAGATATGAGATTTAATTGAAGGATCTTTACCAATACTTACCTGATCCTTTTGGGGGCCCCGATAAATAAAACAAGATCCATTCATTCCTATATATAGTTTAGATTCAAATTCTGGGGGGGGGGGTATCCCAGGTTACTCTGGTTCGATAGGTTACAATTTTTTCATACCTGACACTTTGTCCAAAGACAACTTTTACCGACATCAATAAAATTGCTACGATTATATATTTATTGTTCATAACATCAAAAAATTAAATATAGCTATTCTTGTTTAATGGTAGTCACTACCTACTCATTTTGCATAAAAGTGTCATGTATAAAATTTATACATGACACTTTTCAAATTCATGCGCTATAAAGCTTTCCGTAGCTGATAAAGTCTGTGGCTTAGCTTATCTAAAGCCATTCCCCAAGCTTCATCACAAGTTTCTGCCGTGGCCGATTCGGTTATAGTAACATGACTTGCATCATACCCTAAACTAGCCGTAATAGTCACTGTACAGGATGTAGCCATATATCTAACATTAACACTCTCAACTCTAAAGGTACCCCTACCCTGATTCGCATTAAAGCGAGCCATTGCAATTGAGTTATTTACAGTTGAATTAAGCATTTCTGTCAATGCTGTCAATGCTGTTGATGAATTTTATGAAGAACTGTTAGCTGGAACAGCGTTAGCAAAAGAAATCATTCCTACAAAAAGGAATGCTAATAATAAAATTGTCTTTTTTATTTTGTCTGTTTTTAGAAATTAATAATCGTTTTCCAAATGGGAAACCCTTTCACTGTTTGGTCAGCGTTCAAAAACAATTTCCTTGAAATTGCTTTGAATTAGGAATAATTAGACTATTTTTTGTTGAAAACCTCCTTTCTTTAATTGTGAATTGATTTGCAGAATGAATTTACCTCTCAAATTAAGGATGAGGAGGTTTTTATTTTTTGACAATCCCCAAAAGAAGTTTGAATACTGAAAAGGAATTAAGCAGTTCATAATGAAGTTGTTTAAAGTTTCCGTAATAAAATAACCGAGAAAGCCAGTAACAA
>CAZPPK010000202.1:0-3963 GCA_964588415.1 uncultured Lentimicrobiaceae bacterium | reverse complement strand
GGCGGCTTCCCACACAATAGATGTAGGCAATGTTTTTAATTTCTTTGCCTTTATAAACCAGCTCTTTTCCTGTTTCTTCACTCGTGAAAAGATTGTCCCATTGCGACACCCGTCCTCCCACAAAATGTTCTCTTTCGATGAGATAAACATTGGCACCGGCTTCGGCCAGCTCTATGGCAGCACGCATACCGGCAACCCCGGCACCTATCCCGGCAACGGCCTTAGTCGATTTTACTTCTATCGGATCAAGCGATTCGGCATATCTGACTTTTGCAATGGCTGCCCTCACGATTTTAATAGCTTTGTCTGTAGCCCCGACTTTGTCGTCGGAATGCGCCCAGGAGACCTGTTCGCGAATGTTGGCATGTACATAATTATACTTATTCAGGCCGGCTCGTTCGGTAACAGCCCTGAAAGTAAGTAAATGCAACTTAGGCGAGCAGGATGCCACCACCACACTATCCAGTCCCTGTTCTTTAATATCTTCCACCATCTGTTTCTGGTTGGAATCGGCACAGGCAAACATGGTAGTTTTTGCGAGAAACACACCTTCCTCGGTTTCCACTGCCTTTCTTACTTTTTCAACATCCACATAATCGGAAATATTTCCGCCGCAGTGGCACACATAAACGCCTATTTTCTTTCATCAAATCCCATAAATAGTGGTTATTTTGTGTCCTTGAAAATGTATGCATAGGAGCCCGACCATATATCAGTCGGTAATAATTCTGAGGTGGCTCGGGATGAGGTTTATAAACAGGAAACGGATTAAAACCAACATCAGCAAATTCAGTGGAATATAATTCGACCTTGCCTGTATTTGTATTAAACTGATAGTCTTCATTGTCTGCAAGATAAAGTGGTCCGTTTACACGTGGAAACTTTTTTACGCCAATTTTTTTCATTTCTTCCAATGAAGTACCAATTTGTTTAAGCTGCCAGTCTAAAACCTCCGAATAATCATCGTAATTGAAATACGCATGCAATCCTAAACGTTCGCCGATTTGCTTAACAATCCACCATGCCGGTTTTGTATCATATTTGGGTTTAACTGCGGGCATCCTCAAGGCAACCGAAGGTTCCCTATTCTGTGCAGCCCTCAGAAAATCATATCTTTCCAAATAAGTCGCTTCCGGTAAAACGACATCAGCATACCCTGTTACTTCCATGGACATAGTATCAATAACAGCAAAGAATTCGATAGATTCAAACGCTTCCTTTAATAAGGGTTTATCAGGCATTGAAAAAGGCAGGTTCGTCCCGGCGGACAATCAGGCTTTTATCTGATGTTTATAATTATATCGTGGTATGGAGGCTCTTATTATTTCAATGGTAATTCCATTTGTTGCCAGAGGAAAGCGTCCTTCAAGGATATCTTTCCAATTCCATTTCGGTTCGGGATAGGGGTAAAAGGTGTTGACCAAATTCTAAAAATTGTCCGGCCCGGAAATTATATCGGCCTCCAAACTGTTTTGTTTGAAAAAATAAACCAGTTTTCGGTTACCGCTTTGGAAAGATGTGTGGTTTGCTTTATCAATAATTTATCGTTTAAAGAATTAATAAGCCAAAACACTAAATTTGCCAATGAATTACTATTGTTCCTTTGCGGTGAAGAACTGACCTATTTTGACCGGTTTGTAAATGTCCATCAAAAACAGATAAACGGGCGAATGGCTGAGATCATTTTATTTTTCTCGGAAGAAATAAATAGTCACGCCCCATCCTTTAATATCCCGCTTTCACGCAGTGACATGGCAGCCCTGATATGCACTGCCCACGAAAGTGTCACCCGTGCCATTAAAGACCTGTCCAATATAAAAACGATTCGGGTAAGCCGGAAAAAATTTGAAATACTGGACTTGAAACTATTGAAGGAAATAAGCGAAAAAGGCAATATCCTTGATGAAATTACAACAGAGACCAACCAATACAAAAGATCAATGAGATAAGAAATATTCGATTCAATCAAAAACCGGTTATTTAAATCCCTGCTCTTTATGTTTATTTGCAATGTTTTCAGCCAAATGCTCCAGTGCTTCAAAATCAGCCTCTGAAGGGGAGCCTTTGGCAATAACGGGTTCAATAATTTCCACATTAAGATTAGGGATCATCCCTGTTAATGTTTCTACTGATTTACCCCCCCACTCATAGGAACCGATAATGGATAGGAACTTAGCTTTGGGGCGTAATGCATTAGTTAGATAAGTGGCAGAAACGACATAAGGGTGCGGACCACCAAGAACAGTTGGAGTCCCTATGACAATTGTTCCGGCATCAACAAGAGCTATTGCCAGTTTCCCTATATCTGTAATGACTAAATTGAATTCTTCAACGGCGACACCTTTTTTTACAAGTGATGAAACAAAGAAATCTACCATCTTCCTTGTACTACCATGCATCGAAATATAGGGTAAAACCACAATGTTTTTTGCCGGCCCCTCAACCCAATCTTTATATGCATCAATAATAAATGAAGGTCGTGGATACATTGGTCCGTGACTTGGGGCTATTATAGAAATATCGTAAGAAGCAATTTTATCTATATTTTTCCTGATTATCTTATTGAAGGGCATCATAATCTCGGCATAGTAGCGTTTCGCTGCTTCATAAACGCGCGCTTCATCGGTAACATAAAGATCAGTTGTTGCGAGGTGAGAGCCAAAAAAGTCACAGGTGAATAAAATTTTATCTTCTCTCAGGTATGCCACCATAGTTTCCGGCCAGTGCACCCAAGGCGTATATATGAATTCCAGTGTTTTATCCCCAAGGGAAAGTGTTTCCCTATCGGTAACCGTAATAAAAGATTCCTCAGGAATAAATAATAAATCCATAAGTATCCTTTTTGCTTTGGGGTTGGTAATCAATTTTGCTTCAGGGAACCTTTTGAGTATATAAGGAATGCTGCCCGAATGATCCTGTTCTGCGTGGAGTGAAACCACATAATCGAGTTTAGGGATATGATCCATCTGTGCCAATAATTCATCTTTCAGATGCGCATCAACTGTATCAATCAAAACGGTTTTCTCACTGCCTTCTATTAAAAAGGCATTGTAACTTGTTCCGTCCGGAAGAGGAATGAGTGAATCAAAGAGACGAGCGTCCCAATCTATAAAACCCATCCAGTAAATTTTGTCTTTAATTTTTCTTGCTTCCATGATTCATGTGTTTTTTATTTCCAAATAATATTCTCATTATATATCTTTTATCTTAGATGATAATATCAATAAGATTGTCTCTTTCTTCTCTATAATTGACGTAAGTTCAAATTTCTCACTTATTATTCCAGGGGCTACCAAGCTGACTAATTCTTGATAAAGTGCTTTTTGATTTTTCATAGCTTTGTCTTTATTTGTTGTTTTGCAAGTTTACGAAATTATGCCTAGCACCTCAAAATAAAATTTAGCCGATATTTCTTATTTATCAGGCTTTAATTATCTTTTAATATCACTTCATCATATTCTAATTCAAACATAAGCTTATTTTTTGATTCTTCTTGTGCTAAGTGATTGAACAAGTCCCGAAGATTTTCATTATTGGTTTTTGTTGCTAAGTTGGTGTAAAGCTTAAAAGCTGATTTTTCACGTTTCATGGCTAAAATCAAAGCATCCTGATAGCTCAAATTTGATACAGGCACAACATCCTCAATATAATCTGAAATTTTTAAATCCTTTATCATGTTTTTGCTCAGGTTAAAGCTTTTATCTTTTTTAACTTTAATAAGCCTGATTTTATGGCCTACCTCTTCTAACGCAAAACGTTCAAATGTTTCGCGGATCCTGTTGTTCGTAGATTTTGCAGCTAATTCGCGATAAAAACCAACAGCTTGTTGCTCACTGTTTATGGCAAAATCGAGTATTTCGTCGACAGTACTAAACTCTTTCATGATTTTTGCATTTAAAATTCATTAATCTTAACCCACATTGCAGCAAAAACCACCAAAAATCAAAAATATCGGTTAATAAC
>CAZPPK010000201.1:0-3982 GCA_964588415.1 uncultured Lentimicrobiaceae bacterium | reverse complement strand
TGATATTTAATCTAAATTTGTTACTTAAATGTTTTTGAAAATGACCAGAATTTACCTCATAACATCCGGGCTTTCAGGCCTGATAACCGTAATTTTAGGCGCCATTGGCAGCCATGTGCTGAAAAAGGACCTGAATCCCGAAGAGATGTCCGCTTTTAACGTTGCCGTGCAGTTTCAGATGTATCATACGTTGGCGCTGCTGGGGCTGGCTTTTACTCAGCAACACATCAAACCATTATATTCGAAAGCCATTTTTTCCTTTTTTACATTCGGAATCATTTTTTTCTCCATCTCCATTTATCTGACATCAACCATGAGTTTGACACACCTGAACTTAAATTTTATGCACTACTTCCCTCCTTTTGGAGAACTTTCTTTCATGCTGGGATGGGTAATGATCTTTTGGAGCGGACTGAAATATGTGGAGACTCACAAAAAAGGAAATCAGGAATAGATTTCATGATAAATAATTCAATTACAATCAAGTAAAAATGATCATACAAAAAGAAATCAGCCTGCCTGCCATGCGAAAAGGGTTTCACTTGATAGATTCCATCGTATTGGATGCCATTGGTGCGTTACCGGAAACAGGACTCTTGAACCTTTTCATCAAACATACCTCAGCAGCTTTGATGCTGAATGAAAATGCAGACCCGGATGTGAGAGTTGATCTTGATACTTTATTCGAAAAGATAGCTCCCGAAGGTGCACCTTTTTATACTCACACTATGGAAGGGCGTGATGATATGCCAGCCCATTTCAAAACAGCGGTTTTGGGTACATCACTCACCATTCCCATCAGCAACCATCGGTTAAATACCGGCACCTGGCAGGGAATTTATTTCTGTGAGTTTAGAAATCATGGCGGAAGCAGAAAACTGGTAATAACGATTTATTCGTGATCAGTTCAATTAGAGGATCTTCAGGTACTCAGGACGAGATACAAGCCTTTGAAGATATAATATGCTGTCTGGTGTCATCCGTAAATGCGATTAGTTCGGGATATAAATTCTCAAAATCGATTTTCAGGGAGTCGTAATGATCTTCCAACGTATCCACGGCCCAACGCATGCCCGAGACAAGTTTTGTCCGGCGGTCCATTCCGTAAAATATCCGTTTCAGTTCCTCCAGATTTGCATAGCCGTTCAGCCAGTTTTGTGCGATCATATATGGAAGTATCCGCTTCACCCTGGCAGGCAGTAAATAACTGTGATCTCCCAAGATATGATACGCAGATGCTGTAAACTGATCCAACGGGATCTTAGAAAAGTGATCCCACATTCTTGCCAGAAAATGATCGTAATAAATATCGACAACCACTCCTGAGTATCGCCCGGCTTGCTGTCTGATGGTATTTTTACTCCTGGCGACAATGGGATGTGAATCAGTAAAAGTATCTATCTGTCTGTGCAGCCAAATACCTTGAGCTACCATTTCCGGATACAAAGAAAATTGATTTCCCTTTACAGCATCAGCAATAAGATTTCCTACCAAAAGCTCTTGATTTTTGCCGGAAAGGTGCGCATGTGCCAGGAAGTTCATTACCAAAATTTTGGCAAAAGTAACCCTTTTTGATCAATTTAAAATCAATATAGATTGCCGTCCCGGTCTCTATCCAACATCCAAAATTGGTAATTTCGCAAACGATTTAGATATGCAAAAAACATCATTTCATGGATAAGTTATTATTACTTGGGGATGAAGCAATTGCCCAAGGCGCAGTGGATGCAGGACTGTCAGGTGTGTTTGCCTACCCCGGCACGCCATCGACAGAAATCACAGAATATATTCAAAGTTCCGAGGATGCCGAAAAGAGAAAAATTGTCTCGGTTTGGTCCTCTAATGAAAAAACCGCCATGGAAACGGCTATCGGAATGTCCTATGCTGGGAAAAGGGCTTTGGTTTGTATGAAACATGTTGGGTTGAACGTGGCAGCAGACGCCTTTATCAACTCGGCGATAACTGGTGCCAACGGCGGACTTGTTATTGTTTCAGCTGATGACCCATCCATGCATTCTTCGCAGAATGAGCAGGATTCACGTTTTTATGGAAAGTTTGCTCAGATTCCCATCCTGGAGCCTTCCAATCAGCAGGAAGCCTATGATATGACCCGTTATGGATTTGAACTTTCTGAACGATTCGGTACCCCGGTTTTATTAAGAATCACTACAAGATTATCTCATTCCAGATCGGGGGTGGAACGCAAAGAAATCCTTCCGCAGAACGAATTGAAACTCTCTGGTAATTTAAAACAGTTCATTCTTTTACCCAGTATTGCACGAAAACAATATGAAGGACTGATATCCAAACAAAACGCCTTTTGTGAAGACAGTGTGAATTCAGTAAACAATCAGCTTCTGGACGGTAATGACAAAAGCATGGGCATCGTTGCCTGTGGGATCGCCTATAATTATCTGATGGAAAATTACCAGGATGAACCCATACCCTATCCGGTCTTAAAAGTAGGACAGTATCCTTTATCAAAAGCGCAGATCAAAAAGCTTTATAACCAGGTTGATTCTATCCTTGTGATGGAAGAAGGTTATCCGATGATCGAAGAGTTGATTCGCGGTTTTATGGACAATGGCAAGCCTGTCAAAGGAAGAATGGACGGGACATTGCCACGGACAGGTGAATTGAATCCAAACATTGCCGGCCGTGCACTGAGTAAAGAAGTGTCATCAGGTTTTGATATTCCAAAAGTGATAAAACCCAGGCCACCGCTGCTTTGCGATGGTTGTTCCCACTGGGATTCCTTTGAAGCGCTCAATGAAGTTATGAAAGATTACACCCCAGGGAGGGTATTTTCTGACATTGGTTGTTATACGCTTAGTGCATTACCGCCGTTGGAATCCATCAACAGTTGTGTAGATATGGGCGCTTCTATTACGATGGCCATCGGCGCTGCAGAAGCCGGACTTGTTCCCGCCGTAGCATCTATCGGCGATTCTACATTTACTCATTCCGGCATGACCGGCCTACTGGATGCTATCATCAGAAAAGTCCCGATCACAGTGGTTATCATGGATAATTCAACTACTGCCATGACCGGCGGACAGGATTCGGCAGGTTTTGGCAGAATTGAAAACATCGTAAAAGGACTTGGGGTTGATGAAGATCATTTACGTATTATTAAACCGTTATACAGATTTCATGATGAAAATGTAAAAGTCTTAAAGGAAGAAATAGAATATCAGGGAGTTTCAGTGGTTATTGCACAAAGAGAATGCGTTCAGACTCTATCACGAAGAATGAAATTGAAACATACTAAAAAACCGGAAGGAATAGAAAAGTAGCCTAAAAAAAGTAATCATGAAAAAAGACATTATTTTAAGCGGAGTAGGCGGACAGGGAATATTAACAATTGCTACAGTCATTGGCATGGCAGCACTTTCAGAAGGTTATCAGCTTAAACAATCGGAAGTTCATGGCATGAGCCAGCGTGGCGGTGATGTTCAGTCTCATTTACGGTTGTCATCGAAACCCATAGCTTCCGACCTGATTCCGGAAGGAACTGCGGACATGATCATTTCGGTAGAACCCATGGAATCATTGCGGTATTTCAACATGCTTGACAAGGAGAATGGCTGGCTTGTTTCCAGCATCAATCCTTTCAAGAATATTAAAGAATATCCCGATTTGGAAGATATTCTTGCAGAAATATGGAAATTGCCCAGGCATATTACCCTTGATGCCGATCAGATAGCCAAAGAACTGGGTTCTGTAAAAGCAGCCAATATCGCTGTTCTTGGAGCAGCGTCACCTTTTCTCGGGCTAAAATATGAATCGCTTGAAAATGCCATTCGCACTTTGTTTGCCAAAAAAGGGGATGTCATCATCGAACTCAACCTGAATGCGTTAAAAAACGGCCGCGAAGTGGCTGATCAGAAAAGATAATTTCTATCTCTTTCCCATATTCTAAAGCCGGCTTTTTCTTAGGCCGGCTTTTTAAGTTTTTTAAGGATTTGCGAGTACAAATTCT
>CAZPPK010000200.1:0-4036 GCA_964588415.1 uncultured Lentimicrobiaceae bacterium | reverse complement strand
AAATACGGCAACCTACAGCAGATAAAATATTGATGCTTTTTAGAGTGGACTCATTCTTCATTTTCCCAAACCCTTCAACTCTCCAACCCCAAACAAAAAAGGCTGTCTCGAAAGAGGCGGCCTTTTCAAATTTTTATTGAAGCTCTGTTTACTTAACAGAGTCAACGATGGCTTTAAATGCTTCAGGATTGTTCATGGCCAGGTCGGCAAGGACCTTACGGCTCAAATTGATATCCTTGGCATGGAGTTTACCCATAAATTCGGAATATGACATTCCGTGCAAGCGGGCTCCTGCGTTGATCCGCTGAATCCATAATGAGCGGAAGTTTCTTTTATTTGTTTTCCGGTCACGGTAGGCGTATGATAAACCTTTTTCGTATGCATTTTTCGCAACCGTCCAGACATTTTTCCGGCGGCCAAATTGTCCTTTGACCTCCTTCATTACCTTTTTTCTGCGTGCTCTTGACGCAACAGTGTTAACTGATCTTGGCATTTTTTAATTTTTTTCCACTATAGCGTTCCCGTTAAGGGAAACTTTACGGGCTATAGCAAAGTTTAACAATAATGTTTATTTAACCTTGGATCATGCGACGGATGTTCTTTTCATCCGCTTTGTCAATTACGGCAAAATAAGTCAGGTTACGTTTCCGCTTAGTTGACTTTTTTGTCAAAATATGACTTTTATAAGCATGCTTCCTTTTAATTTTACCGGTTCCCGTCAGTGAGAATCTCTTCTTTGCTCCGGATTTTGTTTTCATTTTTGGCATTGCTCAAAATGATTTAAATGAATAATATGGTAGTTTTAAAAATTTGCTTTATTTCTTTGATGCAAGAATCATAATCATACGCTTTCCTTCAAGTTTGGGAAGTTGTTCCACCTTAGCGATGTCCTCCAGCTCTTGGGCAAAACGTAACAAAATGTACTCACCTTTTTCTTTGTAGACAATGGATCTCCCTTTAAAGAATACATCAACTTTTATTTTTGAACCCTCTTCGATAAATTTTATCGCATGTTTGAGTTTAAAATTGAAATCATGCTCGTCTGTGTTAGGACCAAGTCTTATTTCTTTGACCACAATCTTAGCCGATTTGGCTTTGATTTCCTTTTGTTTCTTTTTTTGTTCGTAAAGAAACTTCTTGTACTCCATGATTTTACATACAGGTGGATTGGCCTTGGGTGAAATTTCCACCAAATCCAGCTCCAATTCCTCTGCTATGTTTAATGCATCCCGAAGTTGAAAGATTCCGGTTTCCACATTGTCTCCCACCAACCTGACAACTGGTGCAGTGATCTTTTTATTGATCCTGTGTGGGTCTTCTTTTTTTTCGTACCTGGGTTTATATCCCCTGCCTCTGAATTTTGCTATTGTAAAATCCTCCTTTGACTTTAGTGACTAAATAGGGTTATTTGTACTCTCATCCATTAATTTGGCAAAATCATCAATAGTAAATGTCCCCAAATCTCCTTCTCCGTGTTTGCGAACCGATATCGACCCGCCAGCTGCTTCTTTCTCACCGACAATCAGCATGTAAGGAATTTTTTTGATTTCAGCATCCCTGATTTTTCTACCTGTTTTTTCGCTTCTGTCATCTATCTGGGCGCGAATGTCGTATTTTTTCAGCAAAGTTAACACTTTTTCAGCATACTCCTGATATTTTTCGCTGATAGGCAGAATAATAGCTTGAACAGGAGTGAGCCATAGCGGGAAATTCCCTGCGCAA
Source organism: uncultured Lentimicrobiaceae bacterium (assembly GCA_964588415.1). GTDB lineage: Bacteria > Bacteroidota > Bacteroidia > Bacteroidales > F082 > Sulfidibacterium. The sequence continues at coordinate 2,314 of CAZPPK010000200.1, read as the reverse complement.
TGTTCAATAAGCACTGCCACAAAACGTTCCATAGAACCGAAGGGAGCCCTGTGGATCATAACTGGCCTGTGTTTCTCATTATCAGCTCCGATGTAAGTCAGATCGAAACGCTCAGGAAGATTGTAGTCAACCTGAATGGTTCCAAGTTGCCACCTACGGCCCAGTGCATCTCGTACTATAAAGTCCATTTTAGGGCCATAAAATGCGGCTTCTCCATATTCTATAACAGCATTCAGTCCGCGTTCATCTGCAATTTCCTTAATGGCACTTTCCGCTTTTTCCCAATTCTCATCCGAACCAATGTATTTTTCGCGGTTGTTTTGGTCGCGAAGCGAAATCTGAATAATGACATCATTGAAACTAAGGGCTTTGAAAATCTGTTGAATGATATCAATAACCCCGTTAAATTCGTTTTTGATCTGATCGGGAGTACAAAATATGTGGGCATCATCCTGTGTAAATCCACGTACACGCGTCAATCCATGCAACTCACCGCTTTGTTCATAACGGTAGACAGTTCCAAATTCGGCAAAACGAAGCGGAAGCTCTTTGTAAGAGTGCGGACTCGATTTGTATATTTCGCAATGATGCGGGCAATTCATGGGTTTCAGGAAAAACTCTTCTCCTTCAACCGGTGTTTTAATGGGTCTGAAAGACTCTTCACCGTATTTCTGATAATGCCCTGAAGTCTTGTACAGGTTTACATTTCCGATATGAGGGGTGATCACCGGTAGGTATCCGGCATTTTTTTGAACCTTTTTGAGATATTGTTCCAGTCTTTCCCTAAGTTCGGCACCTTTGGGCAGCCATAAGGGAAGCCCCAATCCTACATTTTGGGAAAATGTAAACAGTTCCAGTTCTTTGCCCAAAACACGATGGTCGCGTTTTTTTGCTTCTTTGAGCATTTCCAGATATTCGGTAAGCTCTTTTTGTTTTGGGAAAGTAATGCCGTAAATTCGTGTCAGCTGTTTGCGTTTTTCATCACCTTTCCAGTAAGCTCCGGCAAGTTTGGTAAGCTTTACGGCTTTGATAAAACCGGTATTAGGGATGTGCGGGCCGCGGCACAGGTCTGTAAAATGACCGCTTTCGTAAAAGGTAATTTCACCGTCAGTAAGTCCATCAATCAACTCCAGTTTGTACTCGTCGCCTTTTTTGGAGAAATATTTTTTAGCATCGCTTTTGGAAACATCTTTCCGGATGTATTGCTGTTTTTTGCGTGCGAGATCCAGTATTTTCTTTTCAATTTTTGGAAAATCCTTGTCGGAAATTTCATAATCCCCAAAGTCAATGTCGTAATAGAATCCGTTTTCAATATTCGGTCCGATACCAAATTTAACGCCGGGATAAAGCAATTCAATAGCTTCCGCCATCAGGTGTGCCGATGAATGCCACATGGTCGCTTTTCCGCCCGCGTCGTTCCATGTCAGAAGTTGGATATCAGCGTCTTTATTGATGGGTAATGTGGCATCAACAACTTTTCCGTTCACTTTAGCGGAAAGCACGTTGCGGGCAAGGCCTTCGCTGATTTGCTTTGCTAACTCTAATGCAGTTGCCCCTTTGTTAATCTGCTTTGTGGAACCGTCTGGCAATGTTACGTTTATCATTCTACTGGATAGATATCAAAAAATTGGGTGCAAAGGTAAGATTTTTTCTTAATTGCTTGTGAAGAAAGGGGATTAAATCAGGAAGCGTTGTATGGAATCGTAAAATAGTTTCATAAACAAATATTCTGCTTTGCTGTATATGTGATTTTTAGGCTTAATGGATAAAAAGATGACGGCAAACCCGGCAGCGTGGAAATTGACTGGGTTTACAACTCTATGCCGTCGCTCGTGGGTCAAATTTATCCGTTGATGGAAAAAAATCATGGAAAATTTTTGAACAACGACAGGCAACAAGCAATGCCTGCGCCTACCGTGGTACCTGTCTATTTTTCACTTGCCTGCTTTTTCAATGGCTTCATTTTTAAAACGCTGAGAACCAAAGTGGCTGTCGCCAGCCAAAGCGTATATTTCATAAACGGGCTTAGTGGTATAATAAAAATCAGGAAAATACTCAGCGCACTGAAAACCAATACCCGTGCTTTGTATTTTTTCAGTTGGATGAGCTTTTTCTGTTCAATCAGCATGGCAAACCCGATAATTCCCATTACTCCTATAAAGAAAGACAGATCCCTATTGTTATCCTGCCCTTTAAGCAGGTTGAACGGCAGGAAAGTATAGATAAACGACAGAAGAAAACCAATGATCAAAACCGCTTTATTCTGCTCAAAATCCTGTTTGGGGTTTATCGCCCTTTTGTATTCTTCTTTGTT
>CAZPPK010000199.1:0-4206 GCA_964588415.1 uncultured Lentimicrobiaceae bacterium | reverse complement strand
TGCAAAGCAAACTCCTTTTAATACCTCGATGGCTCTGCCTCGGGGTAGTTTATTGGTGATACATCACTATGAAAAGAAGATAAGTTAAAAAATATTAAACATTAGTTGCGGCATCACAAAATAGCGGAAATACGATTACGAATTTATGCTCATTGCGATACTTCTTCATAATAGATAAATGCTCTGTAACAAGTATGAAATAATGTATTTTGCATTCTTTTCGTTATCTTGCGGGGGATTTTCAGAATAAAAGACATTCATTTATGGTCTGTTCCATATCTTTAAAAATCAAGTAGTTACAAAAATATCTAAAATAAAGTTAGGTCAATGAAACCGACATTATTAATACTGGCGGCTGGTGTTGGAAGCCGCTACGGAGGGGTAAAACAGATGGATCCTATTGGCCCTTCGGGAGAAAATATCATCGATTATTCTGTTTTTGATGCCATTCGTGCCGGATTTGGCAAGGTGGTGTTCGTGATAAATTCTAAAATTGAAAAGGAATTTAAGGAAGTTTATGAAGCCCGCTTGTCGGGAAAAATTGAAACAGAATACATTTTACAGGAAATCAGCAATATCCCTGAAGGGTTGACTTTTAATCCAGGCAGGGCAAAACCCTGGGGAACCGGACATGCTGTTTTGGTAGCAAAAAACATTATTAACGAACCTTTTGCAGTGATCAATGCGGATGATTTTTACGGGAGGCATGCTTTCGATGTCATGGGACGCTATCTTTCCGGCCTCCGCCTTGATGATACGCATTATGCAATGGTTGGTTATGAGCTGAAAAATACTTTATCGGAAAACGGAAGTGTTTCCCGGGGAATCTGCAACACGGTTGACCACATGCTTACAGGTGTGATGGAACGTACCAGCATTATCCGCGAAGGAGATGGAATTATTTTTGAAGAAAACGGTAAAAAGTTTCCATTGGATGAAAATGAATTGGTGTCAATGAATATCTGGGGTTTCACGCCGAAATATTTCGAGCAGTCGGAAGGCTATTTCATCAAATTTATCCGTGAAAATGCCGATAACCTAAAAGCTGAATTCTATATTCCTTTCGTAATCAACCAAGTTATTAATGAAGATGAAGCTTTCGTCCGTGTGCTGGAAAGCCATGACCAGTGGTTTGGTGTTACCTATCAGGAAGATAAAGCCCAAACCATTCAGCGAGTGAAAGGTATGATAGATGATGGCTGTTACCCGGAATCACTTTGGAAATAGAAGATTTTTATGATATTGAAGATTTATAAATACAATCTGCTAAATCAAGACTAGGGTCTTAAACTTAATAAACTATCAAATGGATCGGGAAATTCAACAAAACTTAAGAGATGTCCTTTGTGATATCCCTTCCGGAGTCAGACTGGTTGCGGTGTCAAAGACTAAGCCTGTTGAGTTATTACAACAGACTTATGACGCTGGTCAGCTTGATTTTGGAGAAAACAAAGCCCAGGAAATGGCAACGAAATATCAGCAACTTCCCGGTGATATACGCTGGCATTTTATCGGTCATCTGCAAACCAATAAGGTAAAATATATAGCTACGTTTGTATTCTTAATCCATGCCGTTGATAGCCTAAAAGTTCTTCTGGAGATTAATAAACAGGCTTTGAAAAATAACCGGGTTATTGATTGTCTATTGGAATTTCATATTGCTGAGGAAGAATCAAAATTTGGCTTAAGCAAAGAAACTGCCAATAAAATTTTAAGCTCGGATGACTTTAAGACGCTTGAAAATATACGAATTTGCGGTGTTATGGGAATGGCAACTTACACATCGGATGAGGACAGGATCAGGAGTGAATTCAGATCGTTGAAAGAGTATTTTGAATTCCTTAAAAGAGAATTCTTTCAGAATAAGCCTGAATTTAATGAGATCAGTATGGGCATGTCCGGCGACTATCTGTTGGCAATTGATGAAGGAGCCACAATTGTCAGGGTGGGATCTAAGATTTTTGGTTCACGGGGGTGATTGTCTGCAATTTACGTGTAATCAGATTTGAACAGCAAAGACAGAGTGGTTTATTTTGTCTCTGGCACTGTAGGAAGTGTAAAATAGAATAAACTCCCTTCACCCGGTTTGCTTTCCAAACCTACGGTACCACCTAATTTTTCTACAATCCGCCTGACAATCGAAAGGCCCAGACCATAACCTTTAGTATTGACTTGTCCCAACCGTTCGAAAGAGTTGAATAATAATTTTTGATTTTCAGGTGTAATTCCAGGTCCAAAGTCACGTAGCCAGAAACGGGCCATTTCTTTTTGGCTTTTTTCATCTTTAATGATTTCGGCGCCACTATCAAAACGGGGTGGTTCGCCACCATATTTAATGGCATTGCTTAAATAATTCACCCACACTTCTTCCACCCATGGTGCATAACCAAGGCAAACAGGCCAGGTATTAGGGATCTTAATATTGGCTTTGCCTTTTTCGGCCAATAACGGGAAATGTTTTATTGACTCTTCAAAAATGTTGCCCATATTTAAGGGCTCGGTACTAATTTCTGATTTTCTTAGACTTGCAAAAAGAAGAAGGCTGTTGATGATTTGCTGCGCTTTTTCTCCGCTTTTTATGATGATGGACACATAGTTCTTCATCTCTTCTTCAGTCAACTGACTAAAATCTTCTCCTAACAAATTTGCAAAACCTAAAATGGTTCCAAGTGGATTTTTCAGATCATGGGCCACGGTATGCGAAAATGCATCCAGCTCTTCGTTTCGTTCTTCAAGCTGTTTGGCATATTTTCTCAATTTCTCTTCGTTATTTTTTTGATGGGAAATGTCCACAATGATCCCTCTTATCCCGGTTATTTTATTACCCTTACGAATTACACTCGAATAAATAGATGTGGGAAAAGTGCTTCCGTCTTTTCTAAGGGCCGTGTATTCATGATTTTTTATTTTTTTGCCTTTGATTAATTTTTGAATGTTCCGCTTGACCCGTGCCCGGTCTTCGGGTACAAAAGTATTCAGTATCTGAAAATCATTATCAAGCTCCTCCTGGCTATATCCTAACAACTTAGAAGCCTGCTTATTCGAAAAAGTAAGCATCGAATTCATGTTATGCTCATAAACAATAAGTGGTATCATGCCTGCCATTTCGCGAAAGCCTTCTTTACTGTCTTTCAATTCTTTAGTACGCTCATGAACCATTTTGCGCAGTAGCTCCTTTTCCTTCCTGAGTTTATCTTCTGCTGCTTTTATTCTGAGCATTACATTGATCTGAACCGCAAGTTCGTCAGGATCGATAGGCTTTGAAATAAAAGAATCTGCACCTGCTGTAAGGCCTGTAATACGACTTTCCTTATCAATTTTAATGGCAGAAACCATAATTACTGGAATATGCTTTGTCCGTTCATCATTCTTTAATATTTTGCAAACTTCATAACCATTCATTCCCGGCATGATAATATCCAGTAAAATAGTGTCAGGCTGATGGCTTATGGCAGATTCAATTCCTTCTTTTCCGGATTGAACTGTCAATGCTTTGCAACCGGGCATGTTAGTTTCAATGATGGCTCTAACTGTAAGCAGATTGATTGGTTGGTCGTCGATAACAAGGATATTTTTCATTCTTTAGTTTTTCCTTTAAGTTTTGATTATGGTTTTTCTGAACAGGAACTCTGTGCCACGATATGCAGTAATCTACTGTTATTTTGTAACATACCATATAGATAAAATAATTTTTGGCCGAGAACAAGTGGTCGAAATATACAAAAAAAATATTTATGATAGAGCCTTTTATTTGTCAAAGAACCTGGTTGTAGTTTATAACTTACCCACTGAATTTTAATATTGGATAATAAAGCCGTGCATTCCTACCTAACATAATGCTTATAAAATTTGAAATTGGTGCATAACTTATTCAAGTTGATTATTGATAGCAGCATTCGCAGAGTTAGTAATATGTTGAAATGAATCCGCGTATATCTTGCCTATTTGGATGTGCTACATTATTAATGAAGTTGTTTAAAGTTAACCTGTTGTTTCTGAATATAGAACACTTGCAAATGTTTAATCATCTTTTTCCAATGCAAATTTAAGCAGACAACCTTAAAGGATACAATAGGCAAAATGCTGAAATCAAGTTCATAAATGCTGATAAATTGAGATATTTGTTGGGAAAAATATAAAAACATTGATTATAAAGTTACTACTCAGCAGCGAAGTTAACAATAGATTGTGAATAGATTTTTTCAA
>CAZPPK010000198.1:0-4336 GCA_964588415.1 uncultured Lentimicrobiaceae bacterium | reverse complement strand
CTTTCTTTTCCCACAGTTTTATGAACCTTTCAGGTACCTTTTCATATTCAGGGTAAGCGGGAACCGTCTCTATATCAAGAAACAAGATATTTTCAAAAGGGATATTGTTGAGCATGTTGACTTTTTTGAGCAATTTACAACTTTTTTGCTGTTTTTTCGGTTCGAAAATGAATCTAAAGGAAGAAATTTGGTAGAGTACGCATCATCAACCTGACTTAATTTAATTTTGCATCATGGAAGAAAGTAAGGTTATAATTACCGGTGATGGTTCTACAACTATTTTCAACGAGCTAAGTAAGGAACATTATCACTCGGTTTTTGGAGCCATTCAGGAATCTGTACATATTTTTATCAAGGCAGGCCTAGATTTCGTGCCGAAACTTTCAGAGCCCGTGCATCTGCTTGAAATTGGTTTCGGCACCGGGCTGAATGCATTGCTGAGCTATCAGTGGGCTGAGAAGTATCAAGCCCCTGTTATTTATGAAGGAATTGAAGCGTATCCCATAGAACCTGATAAAGTTAAGCTGTTAAACTATCCTGAATTATTGGATGTTAATGACTCAATATATCTGGAAATGCACAGGGGAGGAGAAAACAAAAAGCTGGGCGCCTTTTTTGACTTTAGTCTGAATCTGGAAAAATTTGAAAATGCCCAATTTGACCAGGAGAAATATGATGTAGTCTTTTTTGATGCTTTCTCACCGGAATCTCAACCTGAAATGTGGACTTCTGAAGGATTTCAGAAGCTTTATTTCGCTTTAAAACCGGGAGGCATACTTACAACTTATTCCTGCAAAGGCAGTGTAAAACGCCTGTTAAAAAGCTGTGGATTTCAAATTGAAAAAATCCCGGGACCTCCGGGAAAAAGAGAATTCCTGCGGGCTGTTAAATGATCATTGTATTTCAAAGCTCAAATGGCCCCGAAGGGGGATCCATTGCTTTTCAAGGTTTGTAACCCGTGCCCACGCCGGGCCATCTTCACACCACAAGAGATATTGTTCAACCGCATAATCAGCACCTTCAGCCTCAATATAAACGCTTCCATCCGGGAGATTCTTTACATAACCTGAAACTCCAAATTCCATCGCTTTTTTCTGGGCATAATACCGGAATCCCACGCCCTGAACCCGTCCGAAAACCTTAATACTGATTGCCTTTTTATTCATCTAAAATCATGTTAATCTTTTGGTAATAAGTCCGCTTAAAAAAGAAAAGAGTTGTTCAGGCTGAAGTTTCCGCCATTCGAAAGCATCAAATCCACCTCCGAAAGCAATGAATTGATCAATATTAGTATCCGTAAACTCTTCAATGACATGTTTTCTGAAATTAATGCCAATGATCCAGCCATCTTCAATATTATCAAACCATTCAGCGTAATAATCATCGGTATCAGCATGGAAATCGAGAATATTCTCACCGATAAGGATAAAATATTTGACATTCTCCTCCAGCAAACTCTCTATAACATTGCGATACAGATACATTACATCATTGTATAGGATATCGTTCCATTCTCCCAGAAATTCAATAATGCAATATTGTTGATCATAATCGGCGTAAAGCACTTTCAAATACAGTGTTTGTGAACCGAAATCATCCCATTGGGGATGAATGTAATAATTGTAGATCGTATTTTCGAAATACAATTCACTGTTTTGCCTTCCGTAAAAAGGAGATCGCTTATCGCGTGAAGCCCTGTAAAGATGCTCCCAGTTATAGAAAGGTTCAATTTCGTGCATTTGAGTTGAATTTTAAGAAATCGCCGGAAAATTATAACGCAAATTTCAATCCTTCAACGCTTTTCAGCTTATCATAAAGCTCAAGCATCTGGGATTTATTTTGGAGAGTTACTTTGTAAGTATAACTAATGTAATTCCCTTTAGTGCTCGACTTGATGCCATGAAAAGTGTAGGGAACATGAACGGATTCAAAGATAGCTTCCAGGTTTTGTCTGTCTGTTTCTTCTCCCAGAGAAGCTTCCAATACAGCTTTTAAGTGGTAACTAACGGGAAATCTAAGCTTTTCTTTATCCAAAGGGGAAGAAACTGTCTTTCGCCCGTGATTTCCATTTAACCGATTATTTATCATGATGATCTTTTCTAAAACAACTGCAAAGATAAAGGCATTTTAATTTTCAAATCCAGTCTCATTAAAAAATGCTGGGATAGTTGGCAGGACTGTATTCGTGCATCATTTGATAAACTGTTTCAAAAATGTCTTCTGCATTTGGATTGGAGAAATAATCGCCATCAGTGCTGTAAGCAGCGCGATGCGATTTGGCAGTCAGGGTTTTGGGTTCCAGGTCGAGATTGAAAAAGCCTTTCTGTGCCTCAAGAACCTTTTGCATCATGTAAGTTGTAGCGCCTCCCGGGACGTCTTCGTCAAAGAAAAGTATTTTATTGGTTTTTTTCAAAGACTCATAAATCACGCCATGAATATCAAAAGGAATCAGGGTCTGTACATCAATAAGTTCAACACTAACATCGAATTCTTTAAGTTGCATCGCTGCATCTTGTGCAATTCTTACACAGGAGCCGTAGGTAACCAAAGTAACGTCCTTTCCTTCCTGCAATATCTCCGGAATGCCAACCGGAGTTTTGAATTCGCCCATATTGGAAGGTTTCTGTTCGTGCAGGCGATAACCGTTTAACGGCTCAATAATAATAACAGGCTGATCGGAAGCAAGATAGGTATTATAAAATCCCGCTGCCTGCGTCATATTCCTGGGAACAGCAACATGCACGCCACGCGCTGCGCTGAGTAACATTCCCAGCGGTGAACCCGAATGCCAGATGCCTTCCAGCCTGTGGCCGCGTGTACTGATTATCATGGGGGCTTTCTGACCACCTCGCGTACGATAATGTGTGGTAGCCAGATCGTCGCTGATCACCTGTAAACCATACAATAAATAATCAAAATATTGAATTTCAGCGATGGGACGAAATCCACGCAATGCCATCCCCAAGCCTTGCCCAATGATGGTTGCCTCTCGAATTCCGGTGTCAAAGATCCGGTTTTCACTAAATATCTTTTGCAGCCCTTCATACGTTTGATTGACGCCACCGATCTTTCCGATATCTTCTCCGAAAGCAACTACCAGCGGGTTCTTCTCAAAGATAACTTTAAAGTTGTCCCGCAATATCTCCCTTCCGGGCACCATTTCTGCCTGTCCGGCAAATTTTGGCGGAATACTTTCAATTTTTAAAGCCGATTGCTCAGACTGACTGTATAAAAAACTATTGTAACGCCAGTGGTCATCATCCATTTGCGCCTTCAGCCATTTTCTGATGGTATTTTTCAAAACGACGTCATGGATGTCGCAAGCGTCACACAGATAACGTAATGCCTTTCGCGCTGTACTCATCACATCTTTCCGAATGGGAGCATTAATCTGAGCCAATTCAGCTTTCAAGCTCTCAATCTCCTCTTTTCCCATACAGACACACTGGCTGGTTTTCATCAGCTCCAGCAATTCACGGCGTTGTTCTTTGATGGGTTCAGTAAAATTTTTCCAGGCTTTTTTCCTGGCTTCCAGAACGCGGTTTAATGATTCTTTCTCAATGGTTCCCAGCTCTTCTTCGGTGGCAATTTTGTTATCCCGGATCCATTGCCGCATGATGCTGATACCATCTCTGTCTTTTTCATCCTGAAGCTGTTCAGGGGTTTTATAACGCTCATGGGAACCGGAAGTTGAATGTCCCTGCGGTTGTGTACAACCTGCAATGTGGAATAAAACAGGAACATGGTTTTTCCTGCAAAGGGCGACTCCCTTGCGGTAGGTTTCTATTAGTTGCGGGTAATCGAAGCCATTGGCCTTAAAAATTTCAATTCCGTTGGTATCTGCTTCTTTCCGAAAGCCTTCCAGAATAATGGAAATGCTTCCTTTTGTCGTCTGATATTGGTTGGGAACCGAAATTCCCCACTGGTCGTCCCATACCGAAAGAGCCATGGGAACCTGAAGCACACCGGCAGCATTTATCGTCTCAAAAAAGTGACCTTCCGAAGTGGAAGCATCGCCGATGGTGCCGAAAGCCACTTCATTGCCATGATTTGAAAATCCTTTGGTTATCTTTGGGTTATTTAATGCCTTAAAATGCTTGGAAGCGCATGCCAGGCCTAACAATCGTGGCATCTGGCTGGCTGTTGGAGAGGAGTCGCAGGCGCTGTTTTTCTGCTTTGTCAGGTCCTTCCATTGACTTTTGTCATCAAGGCTGCGTGAAGCAAAATGATTGTTCATCAAACGCCCGCCGTTTCCCAGATTCCATTTTAAATCGGTATCGCCGTAAAGTTGGGCAAAAAATTCTTCCAGACTCATCATTCCGGAAGCCAGCATGAA
>CAZPPK010000197.1:0-4392 GCA_964588415.1 uncultured Lentimicrobiaceae bacterium | reverse complement strand
TGTCTGAATCCGACAGCCAGTCGATGATAAAATAAAGCAGTCCATTTTTCCAGGGTGCCGGTGACGCATTTTCATTCAAATGCATGTTGGCATAATTCAGCAACCATTCTTCATCGAAGGCATTCATATTCAGACGAAGGATCTCTTTTTCTTTAGCCATAAATTTCACTTAATTTCCATGCATTGGTGGGATCATAATTTAACTTCGCATTTCCAATAAAAAGGGGAGAGGGAATATTATTCGTAAAAAGCTGTCCTGTTCCCAGTCCCTGTGGCAAGGGATTTTCTAACAAGGCAGTCCATTGAGCGATGGCATTGAGCCCGATGTTCCCTTCAAGGGCAGAGGTGATCCACCAGTTGGTATTGGCAAGTTTAGCTTCTTCAATAAAAAGATTCGTAAGGCTGAACCCTCCCAACAGGCTGGGTTTTAAAACCAGATGCTGAGGCCGGATGTGTTTTAACATGACTCTTATTTCTTCCCTTGTTTTCAGGCCAATAAGATCCTCGTCCAGCGCGATGGGAATCGGTGTTGATTCGCAAAGCCTGGACATTTCGTCCCATTGCTGTTGCCGAATGGGTTGTTCGATGGAATGAATTCCTAGTTCACATAGAAGCTTTAGTTTTTCTAATGCCTCATCCGGAGCAAAAGCGCCGTTGGCATCCACACGCAATTCCAATTCGTTTTCGCTGAATTGCCTTCGGATGGAACGTAATAATTCAAGTTCTTTTTCAAAATCTATGGCTCCGATCTTTAATTTAATACAATGAAATCCTGCTTCAATTTTTTCCCGGATCTGCTGTTGCATAAATTCCTCGGTTCCCATCCAGATCAGCCCGTTGATGGGAATCCCGGTTTGTCCTTTTGTAAAATCTGAAGGGAATAAAATATGTTGTCCGCCCGTTTGCAAATCCAACAAGGCAGTTTCAAGACCGAAGCGGATCGATGGAAAATTCTTCAGTCCTTCTTCAAGCCAGATTTGAGAAGGTTCTGGATGGTTCTGTATTTCGCTCAGAATCTTTTCATAATCTTCCCAAGGGTCAGGACTCAGCCCTTTGATGGTACTGCATTCTCCAATTCCTTTTATTTCCGGTTCCTGATCGTTCCAAACCACCAAATGGTAAGATGTGCGATGATTTAAAACACCACGCGAAGTTCCTGCTGCCCGTTTGAAATTGAAAACGTGTTTTTTATAGGAAATTTGAAGCATGGCTTTGTTTTTGTAAAAGTAAGAAATAATACTGTTTTAGGAATGAAACCAGGATTCAGGTTTGGACTGGTGGAGTTATTTTAATCAAGGAATTTCTATTTTGAAGGCTTTCCCCAAAATTTTTTTCTCAAATGCTCCAAGGTTCTTGGTTTGAAAGAGTTATGTTTCGATAATAAAATTTCAGAAAAAAAATATTCTCAACTTTCAAATTTTATCGGGTTTAAAGCTTTGCCGGAACGATATAAAAATTAATTTTGCAGCAAATTTTAAAAGAAGTCTTCATCACATGGACGAGGGACCTGATTTATATCGAATAAGTAACGATTTTAGGAGCTAGAACCTGCCCTTTGTTGGCACCTCCTGAGATCTAAATTTGGAGGAGTCAACCATGACAACCTTAATTACATTTTATTTAAGCCAAATCCTGGGTCATAAAATTATTGACCGTAACGGTGATGAGATGGGTAAAATCATGGATTTACTTGTCTCGGTGAACCCTATGACCGGAGATGAATCCGACCGGCCCAATGTGGTAGCCATAAAAACCGGAAGCAGAGCGCATCCGGTTTATTATTATTTTGAACATTTTGAGATTGGCCGTTCAAAGAGCAAAGTTGAGATACACTGTTCTAAAAAACAATTTGTCGATGAAGAAGTCGTTGACGGGTTACTTCCTTTAAAAGGACACATCCTCGACAAGCAGATTGTGGATCTGAATGGTCGCAAGCTGGAGCGTGTTAATGATGTAAGGCTGGTATCCGTCCCAGGCGGGACTTTTGCGGTAGCGGTGGATGTTGGCGTAGAAGGACTGTTGCGAAGGCTGGGTGTAGCCAATACCATCAAAAAAGTGGCTTCAGCAGTCAGGTTGACTTTACCTTCAAAGTTTATTTTGTGGGATGAAATTGATACCCTCGACGCTTCTAATTTTAACATTAAACTTGGCAAGCCTATGACCAAGTTGCAAACGCTTCACCCATCGGATCTTGCAGATATTATTGAAGACCTTGGCCGGAACAACCGTTCTGAGATATTTAATAGCTTAGATGAAGAATGGGCTGCTGATGTTTTGGAAGAAATTGAGCCAAAACTTCAGGTTGATCTTATTGAAAGTATGTCGATTGACAAAGCAGCTGATCTACTGGAAATCATGCCAGCTGACGAAGCTGCCGATATTCTCGATTTGCTGGAAGATGAAAAAGCCGAGCAGTTGCTCAATGAGATGGATGAGGAAACATCCGTGGAAGTCAGAGAATTATTGGAGTACTCTGACCGGTTGGTGGGAAGTATCATGAATACCGATTTTATGTCGTTTCACGAAAACGAAACCGTAGCACAGGCATTAGATTCAATTCGCGAAGTAGAACCTGATGAATCAAGCCTCTATAATCTTTTTGTCGTTTCTCATAACGGGCGACTGTTGGCAACTTTTTCACTTCGCGATTTGGTGATCTCGGAACCAGGCGCCATGTTAAAAGAGATCATGCAGAAAAACCCCAATTCTGTGGAAGATGAAGACAAGCTTGACTCATTGGCCGAAATGGTTTCAAAATACAACATGCTTGCAGTACCCGTGGTGAATAATCAGCAAGTGCTTGAAGGTATGGTGGTTGTAGATGATATTGTAGATGACCTGTTAGGCAAACGTAGAACCAGATAAATAGAAGGAACAATATGACCACGAAGATGACTTTACAAAAAAAGAGCATTCTACGGAATATTGTAATATTTTTTGCTTTACTGGGTCCTGGGATCATCACCGGTAGTGTTGACAACGATGCCGGTGGTATTACTACCTATTCCGTGGCTGGTGCGCTCTACGGTTATAATTTACTCTGGACAATGGGCCCCGCTTTCCTTGTCCTGTTGGTCGTTCAGGAAATGAACGCCCGCATGGGAATTGTAACCGGAAAAGGCCTTGCCGATCTGATCCGTGAAAATGCCGGCGTTAAGATTACTTTTTTCATTTTTGTTGGATTGATCATTGCCGACCTGGGCAATACAACCACTGAATTTGCAGGTGTGGCGGGTAGTATGATGATATTCGGGATTAGTAAGTACATATCTGTCCCAATATCCATGGTACTTGTGTGGCTGCTTGTGGTGAAGGGGAATTATAAGATGGCGGAACGCATTTTTCTTATTTTCAGCGTAAGCTTGCTAATGTACATTGTTTCTGCCCTGATGGGAAATCCACATTGGGGTGAAATTGGCCATGCCATGGCGCATCCCCACATGGAATTTAATGCCCCCTATCTTGCCATTGTTATCGGAATTATCGGAACTACCATTGCTCCCTGGATGCAATTCTACATGCAATCGTCGGTGATTGAAAAAGGGCTCCGCATGAGCGAATACAAATATACTCTTGTAGATATCATTGTAGGATGTCTGGCCACAGTTGTGGTAGCTTTCTTCATCATAGTGGCTTGTGCTTCCACGCTGCACACTAACGGCATTGTTATTGGAGAAGCAAAAGACGCGGCGATGGCATTGAAACCCTTGGCCGGTGCATTGGCTTCAAGCTTGTTTGCCCTGGGTTTATTTGTTGCTTCAATTTTTTCGGCTACCATACTGCCATTGGCAACAGCTTTTTATGTTTGCGAGGCCTTTGGATTTGAAGCCGGAATTGATAAAAAATGGAATGAAGCACCTCAGTTTTATTTCCTATATACAGGAATCCTGATCATTGCAGCTGGTATTATTCTGATCCCCAATGCTCCACTGATTGCTATCAGTCTGTGGTCACAGGTGCTGAACGGTTTCCTGCTTCCGGTTGTTTTGATCTGTATGATGTTGCTGGTGAACAACAAAAAGATCATGGGGCGCCATGTTAACAAGCCGATTATCAATTTCGTGGGATGGACAACTGTAGCGATTCTCGTTACGCTTTCGCTGATGCTGCTTGTTACTCCGTTCTTTACTTGAAAATAAAGAATCCATTTTGGATAAAATTATAATTTTAGTAGAAATTAACCTGTGAATGAAAGCCAAACTTATAGTAAACATCATCGTGTCGGGTTTAGACGTTTTCATTTTAACCCGGTACATTTATTTGCTTCATAAAAAAAGAATTAAACCGGCATTGGCTACCTGGACCTTTTTCTCGCTTGCAGTCGGAATTAGTTTGTTTACTTAGAGTCTGCTGATTTTCTAAAATACACCACTTTATTAACTGATATTCAAT
>CAZPPK010000196.1:0-4420 GCA_964588415.1 uncultured Lentimicrobiaceae bacterium | reverse complement strand
CTAGTACGTAGATGGCACCGCGGTCTGAATCAGTGACATAAATCATTCCGTCGGATCCGGCTTGGGCATCATTCAGAAACACAGCGCCTGGAGCGGGGTAAAATCGAATGATTTGCCCGCTGCGGATATCAATTTCTGCCAGCCGGTCAATGTCGGAAACATATAGATAATTTCCCGTCAAAGTCATCCCTTTGGGGCCATTAAGTCCCGTAACCCATTTTAATTTCAGTATTTTGCCATTGGGGTCAAGCAATGAAATGAAACCATTTCCGTCTTTGGCAGCAGTTTTGCCATTAATATTGGAAACATAAATCTGTCGGGTTTGTGCATTATAATAAACCGATTCAGGTGTTTTCAGAACTTGGGGCGTCTTCCAAACCGGTTTCAAAGATTGCGCTGTCATGATGAGCGGCAGGCAAAATCCGATAAAAAATAAAAACTTTTTCATGGCTTTTACTTTTAAAGTAAATTTTGATGATCGAAATTACACTTTTTCTGTTCGAAAAAGAAAAATGACATTCAATCAGAAAACTTTTCGCGGTATGGGGAAAGTGATTATTAAAAGAAGATCAAGCTTTTAGTTCAAACAAGGTGATCTCGGGAAGAATCCCGATCCGCCCGGGATAGCCAATGGATCCCAGTCCACGGTTCACATAAATGCGGCGGCCAGTGTTTTGATCCTTATACAATCCTGCCCATTCGCGATAGAGATATTGAGCGGGGCTCCATCTAATGTCCTTCATTTCGATGCCGAACTGAAAACCATGGGTATGGCCTGAAACAGTCAGATCGATGTCGTAGTCTTTAGGAATGACCACATAATCCCAGTGTGTTGGGTCGTGGCTGATAAGCAATTTAAAAATATTGTCATCCAGCCCGGTGGTTGCTTTTTTCAAATCGCCGCGTTTTGGAAAACGGGCATGAGAACCCCAGTTTTCAACTCCGATCAGTGCAATTTGGGAACCGTTTTTTTCCAGTTTTACGTGGCGGTTGTTCATGAGTTTCCAGCCGATGCGTTTGTAAAAGGCAAATAGCTGATTCATATTCTGCTGCTTGGCAGCTGCACTTGGCCAGCTTACATAATCGCCATAATCGTGGTTTCCCAGCGTGCAAAAAACGCCCATGGGAGCGGTAACGTTTTTGAGAACATCTTCAAATTTGAAAGCTTCCCGGGTAGCGAAATTCACCAGATCACCGGAAAAAATAACAATGTCGGCTTTCAGGCTGTTGACCATTTTTATAGCCTCTTCCAGTGGTTTTGCAGAAGTCCAGGTGCCAAGATGTAAATCGGAGATTTGAACTACACGGAATCCGTCAAAGCTTTCGGGAAGGCGGTTAAAATGGATCTGTTTTTTGATGATGTTAAAATCATAAACCCATTTGAACATGCCTGTCAGCATGGTTCCCAATACCAGGCCTCCCGTAAGGTATCCCATATACTGAAGAAATTTGCTACGGGTAATGCCATTTTTCGTTTTCACCAGTTCCCGCCGTTCTTCTTTTTTAAAAAATATAGGGATTCTTTGAATGAACCTCACAAGATCGGCCACAACCAAAAAGAACATGGGAAACATCTTGGCGGCGTAAAAAACAAGAATAAACCCAACCCAGTATGTCTTAAACGTATTGTTCCAGTCGATAATGGGTTTAATGGCAGCGCCTGCAATCATGGCAATGACCATCATCAGTGGCAACCAAAATATAAACGTGATGGCCTTTTTAAGCCATAATTTGTAACTGAAGATGGTTTTTCTGAGCGCTGACCACAAATACAAATCCATGAAAAGAAGGACTATAAAAATCAAATACCGACCTGCATAGTGGGGCGTTTCATGGTCAAACACAAAGAAACCTGCAATCAGCGCGAGTATAGCGAAAGAAAAAAGAATTTTAGACTTCATTAGCAATTGAGAGATGTAATTTAGACTTCATTAAGAGGCCTGCTCCCTGATGTAATTTACCAAGCCATGAGACTGGAAAATACCCATCAGTTTTTTGGGCAGGGGTGCAAAAGCAAAATTTTGGTTATTTATAGAAACTGTTCCTTTAGTAAAATCAATATCAACCTTGTCGCCGGACTGATAAGCATCTACAGCTTCAGGCAACAAAATAATGGGTAATCCTTGGTTTACCGATGAACGGTAAAAGATCCGGTTTACCGATTTGCAAATCACGGCTTTAACACCTGCATGGGCAAGTCCGACGGCGGGATGTTCACGCGAACTTCCACAACCGAAGTTTGAGCCGGTAATGAGTATATCACCAGGCTGGACACGTTCGGTAAAATTCATGTCAAAACCTTTAAACAGATAAGGCATGATTTTTTCCGGTTCTGAGCTTAGAACACTGTAAGTCAGGCTCCCGGCAAACATTTGGTCTGTGTTCAGATCGTTGGCATCTTTGTAGTTCCAGACACCATTGCTGCAGCGGTCGTCGGCTTCTTCAATGGTAACTGTATGATTTTCTTCAACAGAGTAGGGGAATTTATCATTCGTTTCAATACCACGCGGGTCAACGATTTCTCCTGCCAAAGCAGAGTGTGCCACTGTCGTGGGTGAAGCCAGAAAAATAAAAGCTTCTTTATTTCCCATCCGGCCTTTGAAATTCCTGTTGGCGGTTGAGATTACGTTGTAACCGTCAGCAGGAATTCCCTGTCCTGTTCCCAAGCAAGGACCGCAGGAAGCGGAAAGCACATTGGCGCCGGCTTCCAGAAAAATTTCAATAAGTCCTTCGTGCATCGCCTGAAGATAGATATTCTGTGAAGCAGGAACGATAACCATTTGAAATCCTTCAGGTAATTTCTTCCCTTTTAGCACGACTGCCGCTTCACGCAAATCTTCAATTCTTCCATTGGTACAGGTTCCCACAAGGGCTTCCTGCAGCTTGGTGCCACGGACTTCAGCTACAGCTTTAACATTATCCACCTGATGCGGAGCGGCAACCACCGGAAAAATTTCTGACAGATCTATTTCTAAGGTTTTGGAGTATTCGGCATTTTCATCGGCCCAAACGCCGTTGCCTTGCCAGGAGTCATCCAGGTATTCTTTTAACACTTCATCCATAGGGAAAACGGCATTTTTTGCGCCCATTTCAGACGCAAGGTTGGCCAGGGTCATACGCTGTGAAACCGAAAGCGTTTTTACACCTTCTCCATGAAATTCGATGGAAAGATAATCGGCGCCGCTGGCACCAATCATCCCAATGATCCAAAGTGACAAGTCTTTGGCATAAACACCGGATTTCAATTTCCCGTGAAGGGTGATCTTCAATGAGCCGGGAACGCGGAACCATGTTTCGCCCTGCCGCCACAAACCTGCAGCTTCGGTGCGGTCGATGCCTGCTGCAAAAGCGTTGAAAGCCCCCGCAGTACAGGTATGACTGTCGCTGCCCACGATCACCATGCCCGGTTTGGCGTAATCTGCCATGATTTGATGACAGATGCCTTTGCCCGCATCATGAAATTTGGTGATGCCCTGGTCGTTGACAATATCCCTGATCTGCTGATACTGGTTCGCCAGTTTGGCGGTGGTTGGCGGTGCATTGTGATCCAACACAATCAGCAGTTGCTCAGGATATTTCACCTTCTCCCCGTTCATTTTTCGAAAAGTGCCGAAGATAGAAGCGCTGTTGTCGTGCGTGAGGATCAGGTCCGGCTTTTTGAATGTGATGCTTCCCTGAGGCGCATCGAAGATTTTTTCAACGAAAGTTTTGCCCGCCATAAGCCTTGGTTTTTCGTATTTTTTTGTCAAATAGTAATTTAAACAACTATTTCCCAAGCCCTAAAAATTTGGCGGCAAAGGTACAAGTAATTTAGTTACGAGATTTGATTTGGGAAAATTTGGGTTAAATTTTATTTTGATGTGCTGAAATCAATTTATTACCCGTTTTATTCCGTTTTTAAGGGTAGTAACGTAAAAATTTAAAAGCAGGCCAAGTTTATAATTTCCCAATTTTAAATAGGTAAGGACTTGTGCGGTATGAACTACCCCCGCCGCAGAGCAGCGGGGGTAGTTCATTTTCCACAACAACTTTTTCATCAACAAGAAGGTCAATTCTATAACCATGGTCACGCTTGACATCTTTATAAATAATGGGCATTGGTTTTTCCTTTTGAACCTTCAGTACGGATTGTTTCAATTCATAAAATAAACATTCCTGATAAGCCGATTCCAGCAGCCCGGGCCCCAGTTGTTTGTGCACTTCAATGGCACAGCCAATAATCTTTTTGGATAATTCATTTTCAATCATAATGGTTGGTTTTTTTGATTATTCTTTCCAACAAAGGGACTAATAGCTATTACACAAAGGAACACGGAGAAGACACAGAGAACCACAAAGTTGCACACGGGTAAAGAAAAATGTTTGGTAATTATTTAGCAGCCTAATTCCGTAATAAAGTTACTGCCCTCAAAGGTAGACG
>CAZPPK010000195.1:0-4487 GCA_964588415.1 uncultured Lentimicrobiaceae bacterium | reverse complement strand
CATTCTCTCCGACGTCAATACTAAAGCCCATTTTTTCAATATCCAGGCTATCCACAAATAAATCAATAATCCGAACTTCGTTATCTTGATCTATTGACTCATCCAGCGAAACCGGAAAAATTGCTGTTTGTCTTCTGTCTTGTCCCTTGATGTATTTCATGCTATAAATATACACATAATCAGTGAGATAGCATGGTTAATAGGTGCGGTTCTTATCAACAATTTTAAAAGGACTATTGGGTTTTTAGACAGTCTGACGGTGAGTATAAGCGTAGTGCGGTCATGATACTTCACTTTCAATTTACAGCGATGTTCATCAATAGGCAAATCGTTTACTTCACCCCGCATTACGCTTATACAATATTAGTGGCTTTTTATTCCATTGGTTGTTGCTGTGTTACACAATGAACCATTCCTCCATTTTTATATAAATTTCTGACATCAATACCAACCACTGTTCTATTTGGATACAAAGTCTGAATTATGGCATTTGCTACCGTATCGTTTGGGTCATTATAGTTTGGAACTAAAACCTTAGTATTTGCGATGTAATAATTCACATACGAACCTTTATAACCTAAATTTGTTCCATTTGTTGTAATTACATTGTTTTGGGTTAATGGAACCTTTAAAAATATATAAGGATTTCCATCTTTGTCTTTTGCAGAATACAATTTATCAATGTCTGATTGTTTGACACCGAAATTTAACAAATCATTTTCGTTCATTGTTACAATCGTATTTGAGTTACCAAATTTTGCAAATCCATCAATGTGCTGATCTGTGATTTCCAATCCAGATTGGCCGTCAAGCCAAATAAAATTGGTTACACCAAGATATTTTTTGAATATTGCTTCGGCTTGTTCTTGTGTCATTCCGGGATTTCTATTATCATTTAAAACCGAACTCTTAGTAGCCATTAACGTTCCTCTGCCATCTATTTCTACGGCTCCTCCTTCAACTATCATTTTAGAGTTTAAATCAATTAAAGCGTATCCTTGATCTTGTGCAATTTTTGTAGGGATTACATTGCAATTGTTCGATTGGATTAATAATCCGGTTAAATCGTCAATCTTGTTGCCCCAACCATTGAAACCCCAGTCTTCAATGGCTAATTTTCCATTTTTATCTCGTACATAAATTGGTCCGTTATCTCTGACCCAAACATCATCAGTTTTATAAATTTTGAAATCTACATTGGTTAAAGCTATGCCAGCATTGTTTAGTAATGTAATGATTCTGTTTTTTTCAGTTTCGTTGTATGCAATTATGTGAACTTTTTCACTTGTTACCAATGCTTGCGTCATAGCAACCCAAGTTGGATCTAAACTATTTCGATAAGCAATTCCATATTGATATTGGTGTGGCCATTGAAGCCAGGTCCCTTCGTGTGGTCCACTTTCTTCTGGCATTGTATACAAAATATCAGTTTTATTTATTAGTTCTCTGCTATTGTTTTTTTGACAAGATGAAACTGCTGTCAATAGAATCATTAGTATTAAATTCATTTTTATCATTTTTATCATTTCTATATTTCCTTTTTATATTTTATTTTCGCTGATATCTTCTCCGCCCGATCTTACGGTTACGACATTTTGAGTATAACACCCTGTGAACGATATGAGTAAGACCAACAAAAGACTTAAAATTTTCTTGTTCATGGGATTTTCTGTTTTTAGTGGTTGTCTTTAGTTATTGTTTCTATTACGACGCAATCTTTCACAAAAAATTGTTATCCTGTGAGGTAGCTGTGTCAGGATTATTGATGAATAGCAAATACTTTATTAAAAGCCAACGGATTTGAGCCTTGACTTTTCTTTTGGTTTGAAGTTTTCCTGATTTCGATTTCCTGATTTTGCTTGTTCAGGGATAAATTTATCCTTTCTCACAAAAAAAGCCTTTTTTGTTGAGCAAATCAAATTTATTTCAATTGAATTTCTTCCGTCTCAATTTCTTTTTATAGAATGAAATACATTAAAAATCAGATTGTTATTTATAATATTTTATGTCTTATATTCTTCCAGCCTTCTCTGATGAGAAGGCTGGAAGAATTGTCCTAATTTTAAAATAAAAGGATTGTTCTGTTATCTGTGGAGCTCTCCGCTTCCCCGAATTTCGGAGCTCAGCACTTTGGGGTTGCCTCTCAGGTAAAAATCACCGGAACCTCTAATGGTGAAAGTGAGTGTATCGATAACACCTATGTGAATGTCTCCCGAGCCAAGTTGACTGGTAACGGCTTTGGAAACTTCAAATTGAGAACCTTTCAGGTCGCCTGAACCCTGCAACACAACAATTGCGTGGTTTGCTTTTCCTGAAACGATGATATCGCCAGAACCTTGAATATGAAAGTTGGCGTTATCGCATTCCAGGTTATTGATATGGGTGTCTCCAGATCCCCCGATGCTTAACTTTAGTGTGGTAACATTTCCAGCAAAACCAAGATCTCCAGACCCCATGATGCTGGCTGTCAGATCATCAACATGAAGCATACCGGCATCTACATTACCGGAGCCTTTAATGGCAATGGTCAGGTTTTCACCACGAATTGAAGAAACATGAATGTCACCTGATCCGTTCACAGCCAAGCTTTTGATATTTGGAGTTTCCACATAAACCCTGAGCCTTTTACTGGACCAATTGGTATGGCTGAACCAATCGGTATGGTCTTCTATCTTGATAACAAGTGTACTGCCACTTACTTGGGTCACTATTCTGCCTTGGTTAATGCTTTCAGTCTCAACAACTACGGATTGATTGTTTCCCTGGGTCAGGTAAACATCGGCGGAACAGTTGATCTGGATTGCATCAAAAGGGGCGGTTTTCCGCTCCTGTTTTGTGAAATTTTGAGCCTGCAAAAGGCTTCCAAACAGGAAAGAAGCGGCGATTGTTAAGAAAATAATTTTTGAGCGCATGATAATTTTATTTAAGATTATGTTTTATCTACTAAAACGCATAAAGTTATCATTTAGTTACAGATTTTGTGTTGAAATAATGAAAATATGTAGGGAATTGAGCTGATCTTTATGGGATTTGCCTTGATTCGGACGATATTCATTCTCCTAACGAGAATTATCCTGTTTCACATTTCTACAAAGGCATTGAAACCATTGTATGGTTTTATCATTATTTTGCTAAGGAAACAAAGAAATAGCGCTGTTCTCTAGTCTTGTTTTGATACTTTTTTGCTGCCTGAATACATCTCAAATTTAATGAAACGGCTCTCGATCTGTCCATTAAAGAGCGTGATTTTTTTAGAAGGCCGCAACCCAATGAATTTGGCAGCTTCTGGATTTCCGGTAATGATCCAGGCTTCATAACCCTGAAATTTGTTTTTCAGTATATCACCAATATGTTTGTAGAGCTCAATAATGTTGTCTTCTTCCAAACGTTCACCATAAGGTGGATTAAACAGAAGTATTCCTTTGCCGGTTTCGGGGTTCATTTTTTCAAAAGGCTTGTTGATCAAAGTTATGTCCTGATCCAATTTGGCATGTTTCAGGTTGGAACGTGCAATGTTAAAAGCTTTGTGCGAGTGGTCTGACGCAATGATGGGATGGTCGTATTCTTTGATTTCCCCGTTGGCTGCATCTTTGACATGCTGCCAAAGTGTTGTGTCGAAATCTTTCCAGTTTTCAAAAGAAAACTTCTTCCTGTAATAACCGGCAGGAATGTCGAGTGCGTTCATTGCAGCTTCAATGGGAATGGTCCCCGAGCCACACATAGGGTCAATAAAATCACCGTCTTTATTCCAGCCAGACAGCTTAATTAAACCGGCTGCCAGCACTTCGTTGATCGGCGCTTTGTCGGCGGCGATGCGATAACCCCTTTTGTGCAAAGAGTGCCCTGAGCTGTCCAGTGAAAGTGTGCATTTTTTCTGGTTAATGTGCACATCTATGTAAATATCAGGATTTTCTGTATTTACAGATGGCCGCTTCCCCAGCTTTTCGCGAAACTGATCTACAATGGCATCTTTGGTTTTTTGTGCTACATAAAGCGAATGGGTCATGGAAGAAAGAAAAACAGAAGCGCTGATGGCAAAGGTCTGATTCAGATCAAATACTTTGGTCCAGTCAATTCTTTTTACTTTTTCGTAAAGCTCATTTTCGTCTTTAACCGTAAAAGCCCCAATGGGTTTCAAAATTCGCAGGGCTGTCCGGCAAAGATAATTGGCGTTGTAAATAAGCGCTTTGTCTCCCCTGAATAAAACCACTCTTTTCCCAGTTGTCACTTGTGTGGCTCCAAGCGATTCCAATTCTTCCGCCAACACATTTTCAAGTCCTGAAATGGTTTTGGCAGTCAGGTCCATACCTTGTTCAAAAGGGATTAAATTTTCCATCGCGCAAAATTAGGAAAAATCAGCAGGTCAGTCCGTTTTGTGGACATTTTAAATTTTTGTCATCACGTAGTAGGAATGCTTTCGTATTTTTGTTTTATAATTCTGAAAATAAAAATCATGACGATAGAAGAAGCTCAAAAAAAGGTTGATG
>CAZPPK010000194.1:0-4547 GCA_964588415.1 uncultured Lentimicrobiaceae bacterium | reverse complement strand
CTAATATAAATATTTCGCCGCAAGCGGCGGGGAACTAACCCCTAAAGAGATTAGAGAGAAAAAACATTAAATTAACAGACAAATCTATTCTCATTTCCAAAAAAATAACAAACCTGCGTCCTCCAGGTTATCATTTAGTTATCTTTATTAAATTTGCGGAGCAACAACTAAGCCCCACAGGGGCGAAACATTATTAGTCATGGGCTTCAGCCCGTGACGCTGTAAAATGAAACAAACGTTTTGGCGGGATTTTTGACCCGAAAATCGTGACAAAACACAAAAGAAAATAACACGTTGTATTTATAGAAATAAAAAGCACATGAAAAAGTTTTTCATACCCGTTATAGCAATCATCACTACTGTATTTTCAGTAAGCTGTACAAACTTTCAGAAAAAAAGTAACAGTGTCACTTTGAACCACAAGGCCGATACAGTGCTCACCATGCCCTACAACAAGATACTGAAACCGGCAGGAACAGTTATCTTTTTCGGGGATTCGGCGTTGGAAAATCATGCGTTGGACGTGGCACTTTCTCCGGATGGAAAAACATTGGCGGTGGAAGGCCGTTACTGTGTGGTTTTTGTAAACACGGAAAATAACCAAGTTCTATACAGGCTCAACATTTACAAATACGACAAGAATAATTCCAAGAGCACCTATTCCGGAATTACCTGGCTTCAAAACGGCGGGAAACACTACGTGCTTTGGGGAACCCGCAACAAGTTGATGCAGGCTGAATGGAACGGACACTCTGCTGAGATCGTAAAAGATTATGAATTTCAACCCAAGAAAGGCATTGCTGCTTCCCTTCCCAATGAGATGGTCATCCGCCGGGAAAAAGGAATACCCGTGGCTTACCTGGTACTCAACGGCAACGATGAAGTAGTGAAACTGGAATTGAATTCCGGGAAAATACTTTGGCAAAGGCCGGTTGGATTGGCACCTTACGGGATCACCATGGCAAGAGGCAGGCTGTATGTTTCCGACTGGTCGGGAACGGTTCCTTCCGCAAATGATAAATCAACGGCAGGAATTCCTTGGGAAAAGGCCCATGTGGATAAATTCGGGACGGTATCTTCCGGCGCAGTGAGCGTCCTTGATCCAAGAACAGGCAGAACCATCAAAGAGATTAAAACAGGGCTGCATCCCAACAAGATCATTGCCGGCCCGAAGCAAAGATTTGTTTACGTAGCCAACGGCAACGACGACAATATCAGCGTGATCAATACAAGAACAAACCGCGTATCCGAAACCATTTCTGTAAGGCTGAACCAGGAAAAAAATCCTTATTACGGCGATTCCCCCAACGGACTGGCACTTTCTCCCGACGGGAAAAAACTATACGTAGCCAATGGAATGGACAACGCCCTGGCAGTCATTTCACTTGGGAAGAATGCTTCGTTAACATCAAAAACAGAGCATAGTGTTCTGTCAGGATTTATCCCCACTGCAGCCTATCCGGGAGGCGTAACGCTTTACAAAGACAGTCTGTTGTATGTTGCCGACATTGAAGGTGTAGGTGCCAGGCTGACATCCAAAAATCCAAAAAACCGTGCTTATCAGACATTTATCAAGGTAAACGGAAAACGCACTTCCACAGCCGGTGCTTACAACACCCACCGGATGCTGGCCGTTGTTTCCGTGATCCCTGTTCCTGACAACAAAAAGCTGGAAAGCTACACACAGGATGTCAGGAAAAGCAATGAACAAGCAAGGCTGGCATTACTAAAATTGCTTCCCCGGAAAAATGTTGCCCCGGTTCCTGTACCTCAGCGCCTTGGCGAACCCTCAGTTTTCAAGCATGTCATTTATATTATTAAAGAAAATCGCACTTATGATCAGATTTTGGGTGATGTGAAGAAAGGGAACGGTGACGCGGCACTCTGCACTTTTGGGGAAAAAATAACTCCCAACGCCCATAAAATTGTCAGCGAATATACTTTGCTGGACAACTACAGGGCTTCCGGTAAATGTTCTGCTGAAGGGCATCTCTGGACCGATGCTTCCATAGTGACAGATTACATTGAAAAAAATGTCCGCGCATGGTTCAGAAGTTACACCCATGTTTTGTATGATGCCATGGCTTATCCCAAAACCGGATTTCTCTGGGATGATGCTTTAGATCACGGAAAAAGTGTCAGGATTTACGGAGAAACAGCCATACCGGAATGGAATACCGGAAAAAAATGGATTGATATCTATCGCGATTATCTGGCTGGAAAACCATTTATTTTCACCAATAAAACCACCATTGCCCGGGTAAGAGGAATTTTAGCACCGGGTTATCCCGGTTATGATAGCCATAATATTACCGATCAGATAAGAGCTCACGCTTTTATTCAGGAATTAAAAGCCTTTGAAAACGAAAAAGGAGATCATTTCCCTGATTTAAGCATCATTGCGCTGCCCGACGACCATACCGCAGGAACGGCACCTGGTTTTCCGACTCCACGCGCTATGGTTGCTGATAATGATTATGCTTTGGGAAGAATTATTGATGCGCTTTCACACAGCAAATTCTGGAAAAGCACTGTTGTTTTTGTAACCGAAGACGATTCACAAAGCGGTTGGGACCACGTTTCGGCATACAGAACCGTAGGTATGGTCGTCAGCCCTTATTCGAGAAACGGGAAAGTGGTTTCGACCAATTACAACCAGACCAGTATGATCCGTACCATTGAGCAAATCCTAGGGCTGCCCCCAATGAACATTGAAGATGCAACAGGACAGCCCATGTTTAATGTATTTTCGGGCAAACCTGATTTTACACCTTATACAGCTTTAAAAAACAAAATCCCTCTGGACGAAATGAACCCGGCATTGCGGGCGCTGAATGGGCAGCAGAAACGTTATGCTATGGCTTCGGCTGAGATGGCGAAAAAAGGGATTGATGCGGGAAATGATGATTTACTGAACCGGATTATCTGGTCATCCGTGAAAAAAGAAAAGGCTTACCCTGCCAAATATGCCGGGAAAGATATGGACAATGATTAATGAACTTTCAAAAATTGAGGCGGGTAGAATTGAAATAACCTCAACACCCTTAAATATCATTAAGATGGCGTCCTAATTGGAAAGCATCTTTTTACAAACAGGCAGTAAAAAGGAATAGATTTTGCGATCCAGTTTAAAAACGATTTCCCAACTATTGAAAGCAATTTCCGAACCTGAAATCTATAACTACCTACCGAAAAAAGGCAACTGCCATTTGGCAGGTAACAACGCTGAACCGGCAAGGGAATCCGTATATCTTGAAATTGTGAAGCCCAATCCATTGTATTGAAAACTTTTCTATATTTGAGTCGGGAACCTGCCTTCCTGACCCAGACCATCAGAAAGACGCAATTATTAACCAGTTTTGAAAACACGATATCTCATATTTCTCTTTTGGATTTTTGGAAGATGGTGGATTTATGCGCCCTACCTAAGACAAGATTGAACAGTTCGCCAAGGATTTACTTGATCTTTCTGAAAAGATTGACATTCCATTGTTTGCCGATTTTAGCTGGGATAACTGTACGTATGCCGAAACCTTCGATTTTAATAAACTCATTTGTACTTTAAAAAAGCACTCATCACTGGTTGAAAAAATAAAAGTTGAAATCAGAAGCGTTAATTAAAGATAAAACAAGTTTGGTTATTGCTAACAGAATAAGGCTTTGAATTTGGACATTTTTATAAAATTAACATTATGAAAATAGAGACTAACAAAAATTACAAAATCCTGATCGTTGATGACCAACAAATTAACCTACAGCTGTTAGGAAGTCTACTCCGGGAACACAATTACGATGTTGAGGTTGCCATGAATGGGAAACAAGCCCTGGACATACTCACAAATTCAAGCGACTACGATCTCGTTTTACTTGATGTAAACATGCCGGTATTAAATGGTTTTAAAGTATGTAAGGCCATGCGGAAACAGGACAGCCTAAGGGAAATACCAGTTATTTTCTTAACAGCTTTGTTAGAGCCCGAAAGCATTATTACCGGATTCGAAGCGGGAGGACAAGATTATGTAACAAAACCTTTCAATGTGGTTGAATTGTTGGCAAGAGTTAATACCCATCTCGAACTAAAAAAAAGCAAAGATAAACTCAAGATGGTGAACAAAATGCTTGAAGAAAAGGTGGCAGAACACACTAAAGAACTTCAGCAAAGCAATGCTAATTTGGAAACAGCGAACCGTGAACTTGAAACCCTGGACATTGCAAAAAGTGAATTCCTGCACATCATCGGTCACGAAATAAACACGCCGCTCAACGGAATTATTGGTTTTATCAGCCTTTTAAAAGATGAGCTGAAAACAACAGAGTTATATGAGTACGTGCACAATATCGATGACTCTGCACAACGCCTTTTATCGTTTGCAAGAATTAGTTTGCAAATTACCGAGCTAAGAACAAAAAAGGAGACGCTGAAAAAAGAATCTGTTCATCTCGGCGAATTGCTAATGACTGTGGAAAATGATACTGCAAATGAACTGGAAGCAAAAGGGATAGTGTTATCTGTTGAAAAGGATGTATCCCAAACCGAAATCTCAGGA
>CAZPPK010000193.1:0-4620 GCA_964588415.1 uncultured Lentimicrobiaceae bacterium | reverse complement strand
TCCAATAATTTAGAAAAATTCGTGGAATGCTGCAAATTTTTGTCATGTACTTAGGCGAAATTGATAAAAATAATTACAAAACAGGTATTAAAATCAGTGAAAAGAAATTGCAGGAAATTAATATGGTACGGAATTCATTTCATGGAGAATGGAATTATACGGTTTTTCCTCAATAATAGTAATACTATTTCGTAACAAAACCTAAGGGTGGATTGCGCACAAGCATGAAGAAGTAATCTCATTGATTAACCTGAACTGACTTTATCAGAGTATGTGGTCGCATCGTCTCCCGAAAGCTTTCTGGATTCCTCGCGAAGACGATGTCAATATACTACAAGAAGCGGGGCAAAATTTTTAGACTTTTATTTCGAAATTCTATTTGTAATAATTTAACTAAATTTGCGCCCGAACCTAAAAGATTTGAACCTAAAAGATTTATCTTAATATGACAAATAACAACGTATTAAGAGGCGGGGAATTTCTCGTAAAAAACACTGATCCTCTGGATGTTTTTATTCCTGAGGAATTCGATGAAGAACAGAAAATGATTGCGCAAACCTGCGAAGATTTTCTTAAAACCGAAGTGTTTCCTATTCTCGACCGAATCGATTCCCAGGAAAAAGGATTGATGCGTAGTCTCTTGGCAAAATCGGGAGAACTGGGTTTGTTGGGAATTTCAACTCCCGAAGAGTATGATGGTTTTGGGCAGAATTTTGTGACCTCCATGCTGGCTTCCGAGGCCATGGGCGCCGGTCATTCTTTTTCGGTCGCCTATTCGGCACATACCGGAATCGGCAGTTTGCCTTTAGTTTATTACGGAAATGAAAAGCAAAAGCAACAATATCTTCCTAAATTGGTCAGCGGCGAATGGGCTGCCGCTTATTGCCTTACCGAGCCTAACGCCGGTTCCGACGCCAACTCTGGAAAAACAAGTGCTGTTCTCTCCGAAGATGGCAAGTACTACATCTTGAACGGTCAGAAAATGTGGATCACCAATGGAGGTTTTGCCGATATGCTTACCGTTTTTGCCAAAATTGGAAACGACCGTGTTTATTCTGCTTTTCTTGTCGAGAGCGCTTGGGACGGTGTAATAATCAATCCTGAAGAAAAGAAAATGGGCATCAAGGGCTCTTCCACGGTACAGTTGTTTTTCAATGATGTAAGAGTTCCTGTCGAAAACCTGCTGGCTAAACGCGGACAGGGTTTCCGTATTGCCCTGAATATTCTCCACATGGGAAGGATCAAACTCGGGGCAGCCGTTTTAGGTTCGGCAAAGCGCACCGTTACACAGTCGGTAAACTACGCTAACGAAAGAAAACAATTTGGAACACAGATTGCTAATTTTTCTGCGATTAAATATAAGCTTGCCCAGCAAGCCATCAGAACGTGGGTTACCGAATCGGCAGTTTACCGCATCTCCGACAACATCGATAAAACCAAGGAAAAACTTTTGGAAGCCGGACGCGATAAAACTTCAGCCATGATTGACGCTATCGCCCAGTATGCTGTGGAAGATGCTGCCATGAAGGTTTTTGGTTCTGAATCACTCGATTATGTGGTTGATGAAGGAGTTCAAATTTTCGGTGGGATGGGTTTCTCGGCAGAAATGCCGGTTGACCGCTCTTATCGCGACTCGCGCATCAACAGGATCTTTGAAGGCACCAACGAAATTAACCGCTTGCTGATCTCGGAAACACTGATCAAAAAGGGACCAAGAATAGGCATCGATTTCCATGAAGCATACGAAAAAGTCAAAGCAGAACTTGAGAATGGAAAAGAGCTTCATTACGACGGGAAAGATTTCTTCGATGAACTGCATTTCTATGTGAATAATTATAAAAAAATGGTGCTGCTGGTCATCGGTGCTTTTTTGAAAGAAGTTCCCGCCGGATTTGTCAATGAGCAGATCATCATGTCCGCTTTGTCGGATATTTTGATGGGCATTTATACCGCGGAGTCCGCGGTATTGCGCGCCGAAAAAATTACACTGCTGATGGGAGATGAAACCGCCATCTATCAAAAAGCCATCGCCGAAACGTATCTTTATGATGTTTCTTTTAAATTGAGAAAACACGCTTACGATACTGTGAATTCATTTTTGAAAGATGAGAATCGTAAAACTATGCTGGGTATGATAGACCGGCTTTCTGCTTCTAAACCGGTAAGCGTAAAAGAATCGCACCGGTTTATTGCCGACAAGATCATTGCAGAAGACAAATATTGTTTTTAAGCCAATTTGACGGTAATAATTTCTTTAGCAGGGGCTGTCTCAAAAGGACATTGTTATTTCTAAATCTCTTCCCGAACCGTCCCAATTTTGAGGCAACTTTTGGCCTGGATGTTCGTTGGCATGCCGAAAGAATCTAATTTTAAGTGCGTTTCCAATTCTTTAATCATCCATGAGTCCGGCCTAAAAAGGTCTTGATTTGATTTTCAGCCACTTTTACCCCTTAATCCCCTAAAAGGGAAGTGGCTGAAATTAGGGGTGGGGTAAACACTGATTTTCATTATTTACACCAATTTCCTTTTTAGACCGGACTCATCCATACAAATGATTAAGAACTTTGATACACTTTTTTGAAGACTCTCTCCTCATTCACAAATAATTACGATCAAATGTAATTGCCATGCTTTAAATGACGAACTTTGCGCCCAATTTTAAAAATACTCTATGACCTCTTTTACAGAGACAGGATTAATGAAAGAAATCCTGGACGCCGTTCATGAACTTGGTTTCGAAACACCGACTCCCATTCAGGCAAAAACAATTCCCCATTTATTAACTTCCAACCAGGATCTGATGGGTTTTGCCCAGACAGGCACTGGAAAAACCGCCGCTTTCGGGCTGCCGGCAATTCAGTTGACAGACATTGATGATAAAAGCACACAAACACTTGTGTTGTGCCCTACCCGCGAACTTTGTATGCAAATTACCAAAGACATAACCGCTTATTCAAAATATCTGAAGGGTTTAAACGTATTAGCCGTTTACGGTGGTGCAAGTATTGAAACACAAACCAGAGCGCTAAAAAAAGGTGCTCAAATTGTGGTGGCAACACCTGGACGGGCAAAAGATCTTCTTCTGAGAAAAAAATTACTTCTTGGAAATGTGCAACGCGTGGTACTTGATGAAGCGGACGAAATGCTTTCCATGGGTTTCAAAGAAGACCTTGATGCTATTTTGGCGACCACTCCTAAAACAAAGCAAATTTCTCTGTTCTCGGCCACTATGTCGAAAGAAGTCACATCCATTACCCGGAAATTCATGGATCACCCTATTGAACTTTCCGTTTCACCCAAAAATACCGCTGCGGAAAATGTTGAGCATTTGTACTATATGGTACATTCCAGAGACCGTTATGAAGTATTGAAACGTATCGCGGATATGAATCCTTCCATTTACGGAATAGTATTCTGCCGTACCCGTCGCGAAACTTCAGAAGTTGCCAACAAACTGATGCAGGATGGCTATAATGCCGATGCCCTTCACGGGGATTTATCTCAAGCACAACGAGATGAAGTAATGGGACGGTTCAGGCAGCGGCAGTTGCAACTGTTGGTTGCCACCGACGTGGCAGCGCGCGGACTGGACGTAACCGACCTAACCCACATTATCAATTACAATCTCCCTGACGACAACGAAGTGTATACACACCGGAGCGGACGGACAGGACGCGCAGGGAAAAACGGTACTTCCATCGCCATCATCCATACAAGGGAAAACGGAAGACTAAAAGAAATCGCAAAAAAATCAGGGATCTCTTTTACAAAAGAAACTGTTCCGGGCGGAAAAGAGATCTGCCAAAAGCAACTTTATGCCCTCATCGATAAGATGGAAAATGTGAAAGTGGACGAAAAACAAATCGGGCCCTTTTTACCAGCAATTTATGAAAAACTTGCCTGGCTCGACCGCGAAGAACTCATCAAACACTTTGTCTCTGCCGAATTTAACCGCTTTTTGTCTTATTACAAAAATGCCCGCGACCTGAATGTTCAGGAAGGTTCCAGAGAAAGATCCGATAAAAAAGAAAGAAAAAACCGCAGCGAAAGGGGATCAAAAAGACAAGTCTCTTTTGCAAGATTATTCATAAATGTCGGAGCAAAGAACCGCATAAACCCTGGCCGTATCATCGGAATGATCAACGAAGGGCTGGATTCTTCAGATGCTGAAATCGGAAGAATTGAAATTTTGAATAACTTTTCTTTTGTAGAAGTTGAAGACCAAAGAGCTACCGATGTAATTAAAGCATTGAATGGCAATACTATCGACGGAGAAACGCTTCAGGTTGAGATTTCTAAAGAAAAGCCTGAATTTAGCCGCACGCCAAAAAATAAATTCTCAAAAACAAGAGAATTTAAACCTAAAAAAAACTTCAGAAGCTCTGACAAAGGCAAACGCAACAACAACAGTCCCCGCCGAAGAAATAAAAAATATTAAGCTGTAATTTCAGCGCAGTAAACGTCTGCTTTTTATTTTTTTGATTATCGTTTGGGAAAGGTTACTCAATCTTAAATACATTCCTGTAATCGGAAAAAAATAAACTACCCCGAGGCAGAGCCATCGAGGTATTAACCTATATCCCGCTGAAAAAGCGGGATTAGTTCAACTAACTATTTCGA
>CAZPPK010000192.1:0-4687 GCA_964588415.1 uncultured Lentimicrobiaceae bacterium | reverse complement strand
AAAGGTATTTGTAAAATTCGGGAAGTTAACCCTTGCCTGAAGTAATATTTTTTCTGCCAATAGAAACACAAATCTTGAGAGAATAACAAGCTTTCAGAAATATAATTTTATGGATTCCATAAAAACCATATTCATTTTTGACCAACCCTTAAATCATTATTATGAAAAAGCCCGCTCTTTTATTATTGTCTTTTATTTTTTTAAACCTGACCGGATTTTCTCAAACGAGTAACGGAAGCGGTAGCGGTGATTGGAATAATGCTGCCACCTGGTCCGGTGGTTCAGTACCGGGTTCCACGGGAAGTGTAGAGATTATATCGGGTGATACTGTAACTGTAAACTCCGTGCAGGACTGTAAACGAATCACCATTGATGCCGGAGGAATGTTGAGAATTATTTCCGGGGCGGCGCTCAGCACATCTTCCACAGTCACAGTTAATGGTACTTTAACAATGGAAGCTGGCACTTTTAACGTGGGAAATACCAAGACCAAATATCTTGATATCGCCGGAGGGACATTAAATTTTTCCGGAGGAACCATCAACGTTACAGGACGTTATAAACAATTGAGCGGTGGGAACGCTTACTTGTCAGGTAATGCCGTACTCAATGTCGGTGTACTGCCGGGTCAGAATAACGCCACCATTCATATTTTTTCTGTTACAACAAATGGGGTTTTCTCTGTTGCAGCTGGTTCGTCCGCTCAGATTGTTTTGAAAAATGGAAATTCAGGCGTCGCTTCAGAAATCTATTATTCACCAACTAATTCTGAGTTTTACGGAGGTAGTTTCTTCATCGAAAACGGTTCTTCCATTTCGGATATTTATTTTGATAGTGATGTTCCGATTTTTAATCTGAAATCAGATGTCGGTGTTGGGAACACTTTTCATTTTGCTTCAGGCTGTCACTTACAAATGAACAATTTTACCATTCTGAGTGGTAAGGCTTGCGCTGATGCCGGTGCACGTATTGATATCAATGGTACGGCATATCTGGGTTCGGATGGTAGCTTATCTTTTGATATAGATTCTTCGGCAGCCGCCAGTATTTATTTTTCTCAGGCTCCGGCAGAAAAGGTAAAAGCCGATATTTATTTGAATAAGGCAAAGTTTCATTATATTTCTTCCCCGGTATCCACATCTCAAACTTTTAGTGCCTTAAACATGGGACTAACCGGAGGAAATGGCAACGATAGCTTTTATTATTGGGATGAAGCACAGGAATACAATGGAGTTATAGGAAACTGGGTAGATATTCTTAACGGGTCAGATGGGACAGGTTCCGCATCGCAAATGACAACCAATAGCTTTCAAACAGCCAAAGGTTATACCATCCGTTACCAACATGCGAGTCATACTTTGTCTTTGACCGGTAATGTTTTGGATGCAGATCAGTCTGTGGCAGTAACCCGTACTTCTGGTAGCACGGGTGAA
Source organism: uncultured Lentimicrobiaceae bacterium (assembly GCA_964588415.1). Classification (GTDB taxonomy): domain Bacteria; phylum Bacteroidota; class Bacteroidia; order Bacteroidales; family F082; genus Sulfidibacterium. The sequence goes on along the minus strand of CAZPPK010000192.1, from coordinate 3,254 downwards.
GGCTGGAACCTGGTGGGAAACCCTTTTACAGCTTCTATTGCTGCCAACAGCAGCGCAGGGGGCAACAATCTTTTAAGTGCTAATTCCGGACTTCTTGATCCTGTTTACGACGGAATTTATTTGTGGGATGAACAACCTTCTTACCAGGGGAACCGTGATGATGACCTTCCTGTTTCAAATGCAAGTCCGTCTACATATATTTCTTCAGGACAATCTTTTATGGTAAAAGTGAAAACTTCAGGAAACCTGTCTTTTTCTAAAGATTTACAAAATAATGATGCTTCGGTGACTTTTTATAAAAACGATACCGCGGACAACTGGATACGTTGCTGGTTCGGGCTTTCCCGAAAAGGGAAACTGAAAAATGAAACTTTGATCGCTTTTGGTGCCGAAATGACCAAAGACCTTGATGTCAGCTATGATGTGGGTGATTACAAAATGAATTCAGCCACGGCGCTATACACAAAGCTCGTCAACGATGATGGCTATGATTTTTCCATTCAGGCCCTGCCTCCGCTAAATACTCCGGAAACCATTAAAGTCGGTTTGGATGCAGATAGCACCGGAGATTATGTCTTGTCTCTGGTTCGAGATGAAAATCTGAGCGATACTACAACAATTTTACTGGAAGATAAAAAAACAGGTGCCCTGATTAATCTTAGGAAGGGAAATGAATATTCATTTTCTGTAGATAAACCGGGAAGAATTTCCGACCGGTTCACATTATATTTTAACCAAAAAATCACCGGAACTTCTGCATTTACTGCTCCTGATACACTCCCTGTTAAACTGAAAGTTATTCAACATCAAGTGATCGTGAAAAACGTAACTCATAAGTCAGTTCGATGTATCCTGCAGATTGTCAATATCTTGGGGCAAAGGTTGTTTTATCAAAACATAAAGTTGACCGCAGGTGAGCGATATTCCACAAGAATCTATGATGAGAGAGGAGTTGTTATTATTTCCCTGTCAAATGATCATTTTCAAGAATCAGAAAAGGTAATTTTTTAACCCATTATAAAACCATACATTATGAAAAAGAAAATGCTTATAATTTCTTTTGTTTTCATCTTTTTTACTATTCCGCCATTGTATTCACAAACAACAGCACCAGACCCTCCGTCCCCCGGTTCGACGGGCGATTCTTCCGGCGGGGGTGCTCCCATTGGCAGTGGATTGTTTATTATGCTCGGGCTCGGGGCAGCTTATGTCGGGAAAAAGATTTATCAATATAGACAGCAGGCTCCCGATGATTAAAAGACATTTTCATAATTTCAGGAGCATTCGGTTTAGATGTTACATTTTGGTTTATGAATCATCCGTGTCAAATTGCATTTTGTATTCGATGAATCTGATGAACTTTCGTATTTTCGCAACTTGAAATAACAGGTTATTTCAATTGGATATTGTATTGTGCTAGTCATATTTGGTATAATTCCTTTTTATAAATTTAAATAAAAAAGATCATGTTGCGGACACATACCTGTGGGGAACTGAATCTGAAAGATGTTGATAAAGAAGTTGTTTTGAGTGGCTGGGTGCAACGGATCCGGGATAAAGGCGGATTGGTCTGGATCGACCTGCGCGATCGTTACGGCATTACCCAATTGCTGATGGAAGAAGGAAGGTCGGAGGCAAAATTGATTGAAATTGCACGGAACCTGGGTAGGGAATATGTGATACAGGCCACTGGAAAAGTCATCGAAAGGGTTTCCAAAAACCTGAAAATTCCTACGGGTGAAATAGAAATCGACATTACCGGATTGAAAATCATTAACAGCTCAAAAACGCCGCCTTTTACTATCGAAGATCAAACCGACGGGGGAGAAGAATTACGAATGAAGTACCGTTATCTTGATCTAAGAAGAAATATTTTAAAAGAGAATTTATTTTTACGGCATAAGCTTTCGCTTGAAAGTAGGAAATATCTTGACAGTCAGAAGTTTGTAGAAATAGAAACTCCTTATTTGATTAAATCCACCCCGGAAGGCGCCCGTGACTTTGTCGTTCCTTCACGCATGAACCGGGGAGAATTTTATGCGCTTCCACAGTCGCCGCAAACATTCAAACAGTTGTTGATGGTGGCCGGTTACGATCGTTATTATCAGCTTGTAAAATGCTTTCGCGATGAAGATTTGCGGGCCGACCGCCAACCGGAATTCACACAGATAGATTGTGAAATGTCTTTCGTGGAGCAGGAAGATGTGCTGAATACTTTTGAAGGGCTGATACACTATCTTTTTCAAGAAGTGAAAGGCTTTGAACTTCCTGTTTTTCCAAGGATGTCTTACGATGAAGCCATGCAACATTACGGTTCGGACAAACCCGATCTCCGTTTTGACATGGAGTTTGTGGAATTAAATGATATGGCAAAGAACCATGGATTTGCAATCTTTGACGATGCTGAATTGGTGGTGGGAATTAATGCTCCGGGTTGTGCTGGTTATAGCCGGAAGCAACTGGATCAATTGACTGATTTTGTGAAGCGCCCGCAAGTTGGTGCCAGAGGTTTGGTGTATGTTAAATGGAACGAAGACGGAAGTTTCAAATCGTCCGTTGATAGATTCTTTGATTCTGAAACATTTGCAAAATGGGCTATCGCTTTTGGAGCCCATTCCGGAGACTTGTTTTTGATTCTTTCCGGCGATGCCAATCCGGTCAGGGTTCAGCTTTCAGCTTTGCGCCTTGAAATGGGAAGTTTATTGGGATTACGCAATTCCGCTCAATACAGTCCGCTTTGGGTTACCGATTTCCCGTTGCTGGAATGGGATGAAGAAACCGGCCGTTATCATGCAATGCATCATCCTTTTACGGCTCCCAAACCTGAAGATGCTGATTTGCTGGAAAGCGATCCGGGAAGTGTTCACGCCAATGCTTATGATTTGGTTATCAATGGTGTGGAAATTGGCGGAGGTTCCATTAGGATTCACAACCGTGATCTGCAAAAAAGAATGTTTCGTGTTTTAGGATTTACGGAAGAAGATGCTCAACAGCAATTTGGTTTTTTAATGAATGCTTTCGAGTATGGAGCACCTCCACACGGAGGCATTGCTTTAGGTTTTGACCGTTTGGCTGCCATTTTTGCCGGGAAAGATTCCATTCGTGATTTTATTGCTTTTCCAAAAAACAATTCCGGCCGCGACCTGATGATTGATTCGCCCTCTTCAATTTCGCAAGAACAATTGGATGAACTTGCTTTAAAAATCATAGAACAGGAGAAGAAAAAATAATACGGTTTTCAAAAAATTAAAAAA
>CAZPPK010000191.1:0-4741 GCA_964588415.1 uncultured Lentimicrobiaceae bacterium | reverse complement strand
ACTAGCATTGCTGCATTTATCTGGGATGGAATTTACGTTGGTGTCACAGCATCAAAAGCCATGCGAAACACCATGATCATTTCTGCATTTGTCATTTTCCTGCCGGCTTATTACGGAACTATACATACCTTTGGGAATCATGGCCTTTGGTTTGCTTTGGAGCTGTTTATGATCGCCCGTGGTATAACCATGTGGGTCACTGCAAACAAAGCCATTTATCAATGATGCTGAATCTAAAGGTCTATCACAAAAACCTGTTTTTTTGCAAACAGTCTTTATAAAATTACTTCGTTTGTTTTTCTAAGACCATTAAGAAAGCCTGATTTTTTTGCAAAACCAGGCTTTCTTTAAATCTAAAAAACAAAATTATTTTTTCTTTGATGCCGGAACCTTCTGAATGTTAACCAGCTGAACATCAAACACCAGTGTAGAGAACGGAGGAATAGGTCCCATATTTCTAGGTCCATAAGCTAACGATGAAGGAATAATCAGAGTTGCTGTACCGCCTTTTCTTAATTTGACAATACCTTCATCCCAACCAGGAATTACCTGATGTTTTCCCAAAGTAAATTTAAACAGTTTACCGCGGTCAATAGAACTATCGAATTTTTTACCATCCAATAAATATCCTGTATAATTTACAGATACCAACTCGCCAACCTTAGGATGAGGTCCGTGCCCTGGTTTCTTAGGGATAAAATACAAACCGTCTTTAGTTGGTTTTACATGAACTTTATGTGATTTCAGGTAAGCATCACGATCCTGAGCTTCCTGAGACTGAAGAACAGCCATCTTTGCAGCGGCTTCTTTTTCAAGAGTGGCACGCGATTTAACAGCCAATAATTTGATTGAGAAATAAATATCTCCCGTTGAATCCACAAATTTTGGAACCCTGGGCCTTCTGAAAAGTCTTCTAAACACTGAATCGGCATTAGTAAAGAATTTAGCGCTATCGCCAACATGCATCAAGGACAAACCCTGGTAGATATCACCGGGATAAATCGATTTAATAACAGGAATTTTCAGCGGTTGCTGGGCTACCGGAATTTTACGGCTGTCAAACAAAAGGGAGTCCGATGTTCCATAAACAAGCTGAACTTCACAGAATTCACCTATTTTTGCTTGGGTGGTATCGCCACTTTTGTGGTAGAATTTGTAATACAAACCATCCGCAGTTTTTTTAAATCCGGGATGTTTGTTCACGCCTTTGTTGCAAGAGGTAAGAAAAAAACCACCCGCCAGAATGGCCAGAGTAATAATTAAAAGTTTTTTCATTTTTATAAATTATTTTAATTGAACTAATTCCACATCATAAATTATCGGGACATCCGGAGGAATTTTACGACCATCACCAGACAATCCAAATGCAAGATGCGAAGGTAATATGAATTTTGCTTTGTCGCCTACATTTAGCAAAATAATTCCTTCATCCAAGCCACTTGGTATAGTACTATGTCCAATTTCAAAGGTTTCCAATCCACTTTTTGACGAAGCATACAAGACAGTCCCATTCATCAATTTTACCGTGTAAGCAATGGTTGCAATCTTTCCCATCGTTGCTTTTTCCCCATCTCCCCGATGATAAATCATATAGCGAAGTCCTGTTGATGTCTCCTTCATCTTCCAGTGCTTCAGTTTGATAAAATGATCAATTTCAGCACTTTCCTGTACTACCCAATCCTTATTCAACTGAATTAGTTGACTCTCTGTTAAGGCCTTACCTTTGTTTGAATCCGGTGATTTTTGATTTCCGGAGCAGGAAATCAGTGCCAACGAAAAAAGAACGATCCACAAAGCAGGCAGGTTGCGCATTATATACCGATTTTATAATCAAGATCTTTTTTATAAAGTGCGATTACCTTTATTAACTTTTCAATGGTCTGCGGCATGGTTAATGACGAAGTTCCCCCAGCTGCATTCTTATGCCCTCCCCCTTCGAAATGTTCAGTAGCGAGATTGTTTACGTTAAACTTTCCTTTTGAACGGAAAGAAATACGAACCAATCTATCTTTTTCGCTGAGTAAAATCGATAGATTTATTCCGCCCATCGAAAGAGGATAATTCACAACACCTTCTGTATCACCCACATGGTAATCAAATTTATCGAGATCTTTCTTGTCGAGATAGATTACTGCGGTATGCAGGTTATTCCAAACCAACATACGTTCACTTATCGCAAATCCCAACAAGCGCAGGCGATTTTCTGTAAATGTGTCATACACAAGCTTGTGCACAATCGATGGCTCTATACCTTTGTCTATTAAGTCTGCTACAATCTCATAAGTCCTTCCGTGGTCACAACTATAACTGAAAGAACCCGTATCCGTCATAATAGCAGTATAAAGAGTAAGTGCGATTTCTTTGTTAACCAAATGTTTATCACCCTGGGCTTCAATAAACTCATATACCAGTTCGCCGGTTGAAGAAGTATCCACGGTAGTGAAATAGTATTTAAACTCTTCTGAAGGTTCTATATGATGGTCTATGACGATTTTGATAGCATTTGCTTTCAAAAGGTCAGAAGCCATATTACCAGTCCTGTTCATCCGGTTAAAATCAAGGCAAAATATCAAATCTGCTTTTTCGATTTTTTTGCGAACCAAAGCAGCGTTCTTATCAAAAATGATAAATTCCTGGGAACCAGGCAACCAGTTATAAAATTCAGGGTACTGGTTTGGGACTAAAACGCTGACATCGTGCCCTTTTATACGCAAATAATGCATCATCGCCAAAGCGGTACTTATGGTATCGCCATCAGGATTTTTGTGGGAAACCAGTGCAATATTTTTAGGTTGGGAAAGCAATTGCCCAACTTTAGTTATCTGTGTTTTATCGAACATAAATTAGAAAATAGTGAGGCGCGAAGGTAACTATTTCCACAAAACAATCCGTATTCCAGAAAGCGTAATCACATATTTACAATTGTAATTATTTAATTATCAAGAATTAAGAAACATTTTAAGAATAAAATCCTGGCTGTTTTTTCGGTGATCCCCGAAAGGATTCAGATATCATGAAAATTCTGTTATTTTTGCGCAAAAATTAAAATTAAAAAATAATGGCAGAAAATATCACTTTTACAATGATCAAGCCTACAGCAATGAAAAAAGGCTACATGGGAAACATAATTACTAAAATAATCGAAGGCGGTTTTAAAATTAAAGCACTGAAAATGACAAGTATGAGCAAAGAAGATGCCATGAAATTTTACGCTGTTCACAGCGAACGCCCCTTTTATAACGGACTTACTGATTTTATGTCATCAGGACCCATTATTGCTGCAGTGTTAGAAAAAGAAGATGCTGTAAAAGCTTATCGCGATTTTATCGGCGCTACAAATCCTGAAAACGCTGCCGAAGGTACTATCAGGGCCATGTATGGTACCAGCATCGAAGCTAATGCAGTTCACGGCTCCGACAGCGATGAAAATGCCATCATCGAAAGCGGATTTTTCTTTTCCAAAAGAGAATGGGTATAATTTTATCAAAGAATTTCACAATGAGAGGCTTGCCGGGAAACTGGTGAGCCTTTTTTTATTTCTCAGAAAAATGTTCCGAAAAACTGCCATCATCATAAAGAAGAATAACTTTTCTGATCCGTTTTTCTCCACTTAAATCCTGATATTCTTCACTTTTTAATGATTTTGACTCTGGTTTTCTAAAGTCCTTTCTAAAATTCGTTTCTTGATGGCCTTTTTCCTCCTTATCTACTATAAGTTGATTATCAACATCATTTAAAGTTCCAGACTCATCCAAATCAAACTTTTGGCTTTCTGAGTCAAGATTTACCAAGTTTTCTTTATCACCAATAAATTGGCTTCCCTTTCCTAAAGCAAGCCAGTCAAGGCTTACGGCAGGAAAGGCTGATTTGACTTTTAAAACAAAATCAAGGCTGGGATTATTTCTACCGGACAAAACATGAGACAAAGCAGAACGCTGAAATCCTATCTTATCAGCAAACTGAGTAGAACTCAAATGATAAAAATCTATTATTGATTTAATTCTATCAATCATTCATTCAAATTTTATTTACAAATGTAATAGAAAAAACCGAAAGATCTTATCAAAATAGTTTATTCTTGTAATTCACATTTGTAACCGTGATTGATCTATATTGTTTTAACGATTTAATATAGTTAATAATTAAATATCAATTATTTATATGAAATATTTTGATATATATTTAAGTATTTGATTTTACCTAAAAATCTATTGTAAAAATTATATTTATTGATATAAGATATTGAATTTTACGAATTTAATACTCATTTAAAATTTGATATCGATAGAACCTTTTAAGCGAGTCTGGTCAATAGTAATTTATAATGATACATTAGTCTGGTTTATAGTTTCTTATATTGGTACCGATGATTTTATCACTTTACAATAATACCTAAATACAAATGTGATTGATTACATTTGTTTACAACATTAACTTAAAAACAATTCCTGTTACAATTGTAACTTGATCAATTCTGTTGAAAAAACAGCACAGTTTTCTATAACAACAAAAATAGTTAGCATCCTATTTAATGAAAATTCTCTCTCTGCCCCTATCCTTTGATTTTTCCTGTGAAAAAGTCAAAATAGTGTTCAGCTACTTAATAAGTACCACAAAATATCTGGTCTGAAAGAAACGGCAGTTTCTAAGCCATTTAAGTGCTTTGTATAAATGAGTCCGGTCTAAAAACCTGAGCTCGGTATAAGCTTTGCTCACAGTTTCAGATAATTAGTTCATAGAC
>CAZPPK010000190.1:0-4759 GCA_964588415.1 uncultured Lentimicrobiaceae bacterium | reverse complement strand
AAAAATTTTCATTTCAAATGCTATCTTTTTCTCAGATGGATAATAATAGTAAGAAGTGTAAAGTGCTAACATTGTGATGACGAGATTTGTAGTCTCTTTCAGATTTATTGCTAATGAAAGTGCTAAAAAATAAGGAGTTACCAACGGAAGCATTAACAATTTTTTTTCAAACCGGATAAAAGTTTCTTTAGTAATCTGTTTTTGATTTCTAATCTTGTAAACAAAAAAGCTTCTATAGAAAATGGGCAATGCAAGTCCGATAATTACGGCAATAATAATGATTATGTTGCTGACAGCATTTCCGGCGACATACGCAGTTTGAAGCAACGTAAAATGATATTTTAAAAGATATAGGATACCAACCAGAATGATTGCGGGTACAAGTTGCCGGAAATAAATTTTCTTAAAGGTTTTTGAAATTTTAACAGGATCCATAAACTAAAAATTTAGCTTGGTTTTCAAAAAGAAAGATGTGAAGATAGTCCTTTTTGTGAGAAAAACTCAATCAATAAAATGGCCTTCTTGAAAGATCTAACTAGCACTTCTCATTTCTGATTCCATTAAGTTTTCAGAATATGAAGTCTTTAAGAAAATAATAGTTCCTTCTATGGCAATCCATATCATGCTGATAATGATAATGATATTCAGCGCCAGGAGTACAATATTGTGGTTGGATCCAAAGTTCAACTGATTATCAATGGCGGCCCAAAGAGAAACCACCAGCATGAATGTTGCCGGAAGTCCGCTAAATATCCAACCCCATTTAGTGCGGCCTTTCAAATAGATGGTAACTACGATAAGTGCCAAGGCAGCCAATGCCTGATTCACGGCTCCAAATAATGGCCAAAGGGAAAGGGCTCCTGTTCCGCTTGCTCCAGAAGAAAAAACCAGAACTAGGGCTGCAACAACTACAAATCCGGTAGAAATATATTTATTCTTAAAGGTTTTCGGGAATGTTTCTGAAATAAGATATCTCTGAACCCTTGTAGCTGTATCCAAAGTTGTACCGGCAAAAGAAGCCACAAAAACGCCCATGAGTGTCACAGCAACGGCTTTCGGAATGCCAATGGTTTCAATCATATTACCGGCTCCGTCCACAAAAGCTCCGACTTTTGAACCTAAGCCTCCTGCGGCAGCCCATGAAGAGTAGTGGCTCGTCCAGGCGGCTAATCCTGTAACAGCTTGTCCATGATTGATATATCCCATACCAATACCTGCAGTTGTAGCAATTATTACCAGTGTTGCGAGGGCCCCTTCCAACAGCATACTACCATAACCTACAAATAATGAGTCGGATTCCTTACGAACCTGTTTGCCGGATGTTCCTGAAGAAACCAAAGAATGGAATCCTGAAACAGCACCACAGGCTATTGTAATAAACAGAAATGGCCACATGGAAGGAGAACCGGTCGGGTGCATTCTGACAGCCGGTGCCACGGTTGGCATCTGCCCGCTAAAACCGGCAACGACAACCCCAAGTACTAACAAAGCCATAGCAACTACCAGCTGATGTGCATTAATGTAGTCACGGGGTTGTAAGAGGGTTACTACAGGCAAAACGGAAGCGGTAAATGCGTAGATCAATAAAATAATGGTCCAGATGGCTACTGGAGACAAACCAAATAATGCAGGCATTGCTAACGGAAAATAGGAGCCCGCGACAATAGATAAATACATTACAAAAACTGCAATAAGTGACCACACGATTAGATTTTTACCTTTTTTATAAACCAGGTGTCCTAAATAAACAGCAATGGGAATTTGTGCCCAAACAGGAAATACCGATTGCGGATACATTTTAAACAAAATGGCAATGATCAACCCAAAAATGGCCACAGTAATCCACAATTCCAAAAAGATTACAAAGAAGAAAAAGTATTTTGTCCGGGAATTAATGTATTTCCCGGCATATTCTGAAATAGATTTCCCCTGATTTCTCATGGAAATGATCAGACTTCCGAAATCGTGTGTAGCACCCATAACTATTGATCCCAGGAAAACCCACATCAAGGCAGGAAGCCATCCCCATATAACTGCGATTGCAGGACCGACAATCGGCCCTGTGCCGGCAATTGAAGCAAAATGGTGTCCGAAAATTATCTCTTTCTTCGTAGGGACAAAATCATCTCCATCTTCGAATTCAACAGAAGGGACAAGATTATTGTCATTGAGTTTAAATATCTTATTCCCGATAAATTTTCCATAAAGCTGGTACATAATCAAATATCCGGCGAAGACCAGCACCATGATAAGTATTGATTCCACATCTTTAAATTGTTAATTCATAACAAATATAAATCATTATGATTAATTTACAAATGATGGTTTGGAGTCAAGACTGCCTATTGTCTTAAGTCATGTAAATGGCAATTTAGAGAAGATGATTTGAAAATCAGATACGAGAGCAGAAGCAGTTTAAGTGCAGTCTGGACTATAAAATCCCCTAAGTAAAAAAGTTATTGTTTTCTCATTTAATCAAAAACTTTTCTAAATTTGACCTGCAAATCAGTGATTTTGGTAATTAATTGAGTGGGAAATTTTTGGATGGGGATGCGCTATAGATTAATCATAAAATTCATTTTTCTAATTTTTGTTTTTTCTTCTTCTCTTGCTTTTGGAGAAAATCAAATTGATTCTTTATTGAATGTATTGGATAGAACCATTGTCAATCATGAAAAATATGACCAGATTAAAGACAAAAAGCTCAATCATCTCCGGGATCTGCTGAGTTTAGCATCTACGGATGAACAAAAATTCTCTGTTTACGGCCAGCTATTTAATGAATATCAATCTTACCGATCCGATACTGCGCTGTTTTATGCAGAAAGAAAACTGCAGATTGCTAAAGAATTAAATGATAAAGAAAAGCTGAACGACGCCCATTTAAACATTGCGTCAGTGCTGGTAACTGTTGGGATGTACAAGGAGGCCCTTGATACACTACGCAGGATCAACATGAAATATTCGCCCGATTTAAGAGCCTATTCTTTCTATGTCTACCGGACGCTATACGGATACCTGGCCGATTATGCTTTTTCGGCACAGGATAAAGTCCAGTACGCAAAGCTTACATCCATGTACCGCGACTCATTGCTTATTGCAAATTCTCCCCATTCAAGTGCTTATATTATGGTGAAGTCCGATAAGCTCATTGTAAATCATAAATATGATGATGCACTGAAATTGTTGAAAGCTTATTTTCCAACCATACCTCCCAACAACCATGACAGAGCCATTATTGCCTACAGTATTTCGGCGGCCTATCATGGAAAGAAAGAAAGACTAAAAGAGAAGAAGTGGCTTACCATTTCAGCTATTTACGATCTGCAATCGGACGCCAAAGAGTACATATCCCTTCGTAGTCTGGCATACATACTTTATGAAGACGGGGATATAGCCCGGGCATCAAAATATATAAAACGCTCACTTGAAGATGCCCTGTTTTGCAGCGCCCGCTTAAGAACTGTTGAAATTTCACGGATTTTACCTATTATCAATAAGGCATATCAGATGGAAACCAATGCCCGGCAAAGGCAATTGTATTTCTTTTTGATCTGTATCAGTATTTTATCGTTGTTCTTGTTAATTTCTTTGATTTTCGGATACAGGCAGATGAAGAAACTTATTAAAACGAGGAAAAACCTGAGCAGCGCCAACGAGCAAATGAAAGCGTTGAATGAAGAATTGTTTAAAGCCAACCAGCAACTGACGGAAGCCAACGCTACTCTTACCGAGGCCAACCTGATCAAAGAAGAATATATTGGGCGATATATGGATCAGTGTTCGATGTATATTGATAAGCTGGATGATTATCGACACTCCCTTAAAAAGACAGCCGCTGCGGGCAAAGTCAGTGATCTTTTGAACGCCCTAAGGTCAAGCGAGTTTCTTGAAGATGAGCTAAAAGAATTCTATTCCAATTTTGACAGTACATTTCTGCAGCTCTTCCCTAATTTTATAGAAGAATTCAATCTCCTATTGGCTAAAGATGAAGCCATTTTACCCAAGCCCGGAGAACTGCTGAACACGGAGCTGCGTATTTTTGCCCTGATTCGTTTGGGGATCGCCGACAGCGTGAAAATTTCTCATTTTTTAAGATACTCGTTATCCACAATTTACAATTATCGCACAAAAACCCGTAACAAAGCGATTTGTCCACGTGACGAATTTGAAACCATGGTAATGAAAATCGGAACCAAATGAATTCGTTAATAAGTTTGTAAAGAATCTGCCCATACAATTTCAGCTTTTCCCTTCTCCAATGAGTGAACAATGTAAGTTTCCGGATGAAATGTTTTTCACAGTTACTACTTTTATTATTCCTATTCAATTATTAAAGGGTTAATTATTAACTAAGTACTCAAAACATAACCCTGCGACAACTATATTCTCACTCCATAAAAAACAAATCGCTGTTTTCCGGTATATCTTTGAAAATGCAAGCACAAACAATTTTTATAATAACCCCTGTTATCAAGTACACTGTTTAATTTGATCTATGGATCGGGAGGCTGTCTGAAACTCGTAACGTGATTTTTAGATGGCCTCTTTGATTTTTTTTAATCCGCCTGAGGCGGACAAGGGATTAATTCCCCGCCCCTTGGGGCGATTAATAATCTCCTTTTGATACCCCGCCGCAGAGCAGGGGGTAGTTCATTACAATCATAGTTGATAAGCGGGAGAATTTCAAAGCGGTACTAATTCTCAAGACTCTCATGCCAAGGACCAGATTATCACCATGATGTCTGATTTTATTGGG
>CAZPPK010000189.1:0-4812 GCA_964588415.1 uncultured Lentimicrobiaceae bacterium | reverse complement strand
ATAGCTTCTATAAAAATGTGCGTCATTGCGATTCGCCCAAAGGCGGGGAAGCAATCTCTTCTTATATGCAATATATTTTAATAATGAGCTCGCCTCGTTGCTGAGCGCCTCGCGATGACGATAGTTATTATAGAACTTACCGTATAAAGAACCACTCCGTAATCTACAATAGTTGTTGGTAGATAATGTTTTGCATGAAAAGATAAGTAAATCTTTGAAAAAAATTGAGACTTGTTTCAGGTTTCATGAGTATTTCCTATTCATAATTTTTTACTTTCGTGAAAAAATGAAGCCATGAGGCCGTTTCCCTTTAATGTTTTGAGCCATGAATAGCAGAAAAGTTTTGAATTACCTGTTAATCCTGGTGATTGCAGGAGTTTCTGGCGCATGCAGTAATTCGGCTCATACTCATCCTGGAAAACAAATTTTCCATTACAATGAATCGGCGGGAATTGTAAATTTGGATCCAGCTTTTGCCCGCGACCAGGCTCATATCTGGGTCTGTAATCAGTTGTACAATGGCCTCGTAAAGCTGGACGACAGCCTGAACATAAAGCCCTCCATCGCTAAAAGGTGGACAATTTCCAAAGACGGGAAAATTTACACTTTCATCTTAAGGAATGATGTTTTTTTTCATGATGATCCTGTTTTTAAAGGCAAAAAGCGCAAAGTTACAGCCGCCGATTTCGTTTATAGTTTCCGGCGGCTCGTCAACCCGAAAACAGCTTCTCCTGGCAGTTGGGTTTTTGATGACGTTGCCGACACTGTGGGTGGTAAAGCCTTTGAAGCCATTAATGATACAACTTTGCAAATCAGGTTAAAACAGCCATTTCCACCTTTTTTAGGAATCCTCACGATGAAATATTGTTCTGTTATTCCCTATGAAGCCGTTCAGTTTTACGGTCAGGATTTCAGGAAACATCCGGTGGGAACAGGCCCGTTTTTCCTTAAAAACTGGGTGGAAAACGTTCAGATGGTGTTGCAAAAAAATTCGAATTATTTTGAATTTGATAGTGATGGAAATCGCCTGCCATATCTCGATGCTGTTTCCATTACTTTTCTGGCGGATAAAATGACTGCATTCCTTGAATTTACCAAAGGGAACCTGGATTTTATTTCGGGAATTGCGCCCTCTTACCGTGATGAAATCCTGACACGGACCGGCGAATTGCGTTCCAAATACAAAAAGAATATCAGACTGCTGAAAATGCCTTATCTGAATACTGAATATCTGGGCATGATGGTAGATACCAGTTTGCAGATTGTCAAAAACAGTCCTTTGCGGATAAAAGCTGTGAGACAGGCGATTAATTACGGTATCGACCGGGTAAAGATGATTAAATTCCTTCGAAACGGAATCGGAATTCCGGGCAATAAGGGGATTATTCCTGCGGGCTTGCCGGCTTACAATACAAAAGCCGATTATGGATATTCTTATAATCCCGAAAAGGCAAAAATGCTGTTGAAGAAGGCCGGTTTTGACCCCAAAAATCCGGTGCCGCCCATTACGCTGGCCACTACTTCTGACTACCTGGATATGTGCAAATTTGTTCAGTCGCAACTGGATGATATCGGTTTTGATATCCGGCTTAATATCATGCCTCCTGGAAGCTTGCGCGAGATGAAAGCACAGGCCAAACTGCAATTTTTCAGAGCATCATGGATTGCAGATTATCCTGATGAAGAAAATTATTTGTCTCTTTTTTATTCAAAAAATTTCACTCCCGGTGGACCGAATTACACCCATTTTTCTGATCCGCGGTTTGATGCTTTGTACAAGAAATCGCTTTCCGTCATCAATGTGAAAAAAAGAGAAAAGCTTTACCGCGAAATGGATAGCCTGGTCATGGAACAGACTCCGGTAGTGGTTTTATATTATGATGAAGCTCTGCGTTTCGTACAAAAAAGAGTGAAGGGAATGACACTGAATCCCATCAATCTGTTGAATTTGGAGCGGGTGAGGATTAGTAATGCGAGATAAACGCTAAATGGCGCATCCGCTTGTGATAAACTTTCTGTTCGTTTCTTTGTTTGTCCAAAGAAACTTATGCCTGCGGCAGGCAGGGAACCAAAGAAAAGACACCAAAATCCAATGCGTCTTCCCGCCCTGATTCGTTGTAACGATCCGGGCAAGGTAGGCTGATAAAAACCCTACCACATAGCTCTGTCAATCCCAAAGTTGTAAGTTGATAGGGATTTGCTATAAAGTAAAAATTTTGAAATTATTAGAAATGTTTTTTTCATAATTAAAAAATATAACCGATATTTGCACCCCGATTTTATGATTTTTTATTTAATTAAAAGTTAGACTGTTATGCCAGTTAAAATGAGATTACAACGATTTGGTAAAAAAAGGAAACCTTTTTACCACATTGTTATTGCGGATGGTCGTGCACCCCGAGACGGAAAATTTATTGAAAAAATTGGAAGTTACAACCCTACGAAAGTTCCAGCAGAAATTGAATTGAACTTCGATGCAGCGTTAAGTTGGCTTCAAAAAGGTGCCCAGCCCACAGATACCATGCGGGCAATCCTTTCTTACAAAGGTGTTTTACACAAATATCATTTATTGAAAGGAGTTACAAAAGGTGCTTTTACGGAGGAAGAAGCTGAAAAAAGATTCCAGGCCTGGTTGACAGACAAGGAAACCAGAATCGCTTCAAAATCTGAGGGTATCAAGAATAAAGAAATGGAAGATCTTCAGCAGCGTTTTGACGCCGAAACCAAAGTTCGTGAAGCTCGTGAAGCTGAATTTGCAAAGAAAAGAGCTGTTGAGTTGAAAGCTGAAGCTGATGCCAAAGCTACTAAAGAAGCTGCCGAAGCCCCGGCTGTTGAAGCTACGGAAAAACCTGCTGCTGAGCCTGTTAAGGAAGAGGCCGCTACCGTGGAAGCTCCTGCTGCCGAAGCTAAAGAAGAACCTGTTGCAGAAGCTGCTACAGAAGAAATTCCCGCTGCTGAGCCTGTTAAAGAAGAAGCCGCTACCGAGGAAGCTCCTGCTGCCGAAGCTAAAGAAGAAGCAGCTGATAAAAAAGAAGCTGAAGAAGAGCAGAAATAATACAGAACTATTACGAATAGTTAAGCCCGGCGTTTTCTCCGGGCTTTTTTTATGGAAAATTCTCCTAATTTTGTGTGTAAATGTCTCAATTATAATCTTTAACTATGGATGCTTTTAAGGATTACTTTTACTTAGGTTCTGTGACCCGGATGCATGGCTATGATGGAAAAGTGCAGCTGTTTCTGGATGTGGATGAGCCAGGCGCTTATGAAGGGCTTAAAATGGTTTTTGTTGGCGTTAACCAGAGTCTTGTGCCATATTTTATTGAATCATCCTCTCTGAAAAACAATAAATTAATTGTGAAGTTTCAGGATGTGGATAATGCAGAAAAAGCTCAGACATTGATCAACAAAGAGCTCTTTTTGCCACTTTCTGCTCTTCTCAAGCTCAGTGGAAACAAATTTTATTTTCATGAAGTGGTGGGATTTCTGGTTCATGATGAAGTGTTTGGCGAATTAGGCCCCATATCGGAAATTCTGGATTACCCAAGTCAGGCCTTGATGCAGGTATTGCATGAAGGAAAAGAAATCCTGATCCCGATGAACGACCCGGTAATTTTAAAAGTTGACAGAGCGCAAAGGAAACTTTATATCAAAGCTCCGGAAGGATTGATCGATATGTATTTAAATGAATAAACCAAGGTGCTGTGGACACACGACCTTTTCATTTTAAAACCTTTAGTCTGCACCATCATAGATCGACCATGAAAGTGGGAACCGATGCGGTCTTGCTGGGAATCTGGACAGACCTTACCGGAGTTAAAACCGCACTGGATGTCGGTGCCGGATGCGGTATTATTTCGCTTTTGCTTGCCAGCCGTGCTCCGTTGTTTGTAGATGCCGTTGAACTCGATCAAGATTCTTTTGAAGAAGCCTTCCAAAATTTTGAAAACAGCCCTTATTCTGACCGGATTACGATCTTCCGGTTTGATTTTAATGATTTTGATCCACAGGAAAATAAAAAATACGATCTGATCATCAGCAATCCACCGTTCTTTATTAATGATTTGCATTCTACGAATCCCAAAAAAAGAATGGCCCGTCACACACAAACGCTTTCTTACGAGCAACTGTTGCAGGGTTCGCAAAAGCTGCTGAATCCGGAGGGAAAGATCTCAGTAATTTTGCCATATAAGGAAAGCCGTATTTTTTTGGCTCTGGCAGAATCAGAAGGATTTTTCGTAGAGAAGAAACTGCTTATTTTTCCAATGTTAGGCAAAGAACCTAACCGTATCAATCTTTTAATAGGGCAGACTGCGGCTAATGAACAAACTGAAAAATTTATCATCCGCAATGAAGACGGTAATTTTACCAGTCAATACATTGATTTAGTAAAGGATTATTATTTAAGTGTTTAGATTGTAAATTTTAGTAGAAGCAATGATCTAAAATTTTGTCGAAAAGAATTACTTTTTTGTCTATGAACGACTTGCCCAAGGACAGTCAGAAACTTATTGATTGATTCGTATCAAATTTGTGCTTTCGGGGCTGCTAACCTGAGTTTGATATAAGATTCAAATCTTCTTCAGACTGGAAATTATTGACATGAAAATGTTTTAATAATTTTTTGGCGGTTAAAAAGAAGATTGCTTCTCCGCCTTTGGGCGGATCGCAATGACGAAAGTTCCTATAGAAATTCCTATAATTTATTTGCCACGAATTCCCGAATTAAAGACGAATAAACCTTTCGGGGCTGCTAAAGAATGTGAATATTAGAGTCTTTCGGGAGTTTACTCCTTGGTGTCATTTTTTTAGTTA
>CAZPPK010000188.1:0-4825 GCA_964588415.1 uncultured Lentimicrobiaceae bacterium | reverse complement strand
TTTTTTATGGGAGCAACGAAAGCCTGTGAGTAGTGAATGTGAATTGCTTTTGCACAGGCCATCATTTCACCCTTTTTCCTTTTTTAATTTCGGCAACCATTTCATCCAATGTGATAGTATCACTTTTGGCATTTCTTACAGGATAAACGTAGCCTTTTGATGTAGCTATCTGCTTAAACTGAATACTCCTTGGGGAACTGATCCCCATCCTTCTGTTCCGGATTTCTTCTTTATATATCCGGATTAAACGTGATTTTTTAAAAATATAAAATTTCTTTCGTGTGCCAATTAGAAAATATTCACAAAGATCATTTTTCAAAATCCCGGAATTAACATAATCATTATTGCCTGCACTGGACTTTTCCTGGTATTCAATATATACATTACCGTATTTTTCAATTAACGTGTCGTTTTTAATTTCTATGCCTAAAGCATTTTCGCCCAACTCATATTGCCCTTTAGGGGTCATGTATTGGCCTATTTCAAGACCATAATTCTGCTCCAGCAAATCTGCGATATAGTTCTCAAATAAGAATGAGTCCTGTAGTTTTCCTTTGTAATAGGCCGTCTTTTTACGATCACTCCAAACAGATACTTTTGGCTTAAATTTACCCGGAAAATTCCTTTTAAAATATTCAATTCTGTCAGGATTTGCTTCGAGCCACTCAAGAGCCTTGCTGTTCACATACTTACCCATTTTAACCCATTGATTAAAAGAATCTATTATCGTATCCGTTAACTCAAATGCCGGATAAGCTTCTATGTCCATATCCGGCTTATCATTAACTATCAGTTGATAATAGCAGTATATCTGCAAATATTCTAAGTAATAGACCTTGTTTTCAAAAATTTTAAATTCCATATTGAAGAATTATTGTCAGGTTGTGCCGTCTTTTAGTGAACAGGTATTATACACCTTATCTATAAACATTGTAAATCTTATTGTAAATCTCCAAAATTGGTTGTGGGATTGCTTTCAGACTAACATTATTCATCTGCTCAAACAGCATTTCAAAGTTGCTTTCGTTTTCCGGGCCAATTAAATAAAGAGAAACAGGCTTGTTTATATTTTTAATTTTCTCAGCGAGCAAATCCATTTCGTCTGATTCTTCTCTGAAATAAATGGCAGTTACTGATTTGTTGTTTTCAAAAATTTGAAAGTAGTCTGTTTGTTCAACTTCTTCTAACGTGTTTTCTGCAATGGACAAGAGGGATCCTGCTTTTCTTGCCAACAGAGCCCTATCTTCAACGGTTGCATCAAGAATGTTATTCTTACCAATAAAATCTGTTTTATAATATTTTAGCGAGTTGCCAAAGCCACTTACTCTTTTCTGCTTTTTAATAATACCGCTTATGACAAATTTATCTTTTCTCACTTCTTTTTTTATCAGGTCATATCTTTGTCGGTATTCTTTCGAATCAAATTTCTCAATAGCCGCTAAAATTATTGTATTGTTTACTAATACCTTCGTATTTAACGGCACCTCAAATAGAATTTCTTTTTGATTTTTTGTTTGCTGATAACCATTCATAACATTCTTTATTCTTGGAAATGTTACTTCCGTCGCTATATTAGCTTCATTGTTTGTACACAAGATAAACTGCCTTTTTCCATTATCTAAATTATTCTGTTCCAAAACAGCCTGGCCCGTTGACCCGCTCCCGGCAAAGAAATCCAGAATGACAGCATTTTTATTTTGGCTGCCAATATTGATGAGAAATTTAATAAACTCCACTGGTTTTTTACCATTTCTAAAAGTAATCCCCCCCTCATAACCAACATTATTAAAAGCTTCTTCAAAATCCATGAAATTAGGATAAGGAACCTCTTTAATATCGGACTTCCCAACCGGAACACCTTGAAAATAGCTACCGTTTAGTAATGTCTCTTTTTCTCTTGTCAAAAAGTATCTGTAAGGTAAGGGGTCGTCCCCAATATTCGGTACTTTATATAAAAAACCTAATAAATCTTTTCTTTCTTCAAGATATTTCATGTGAAACCGGCCCGAGCTGTTCCCCTCTTTTATCGTCCCCCGGATGTTTATTTTTTGAAGATTGTCCTTTGACGGTTCGGTCTTAATAATTCTATATTCATCAGGTTTAAAGATCTCCGCCTCCTTATTCCCAAACATCATTTTTTCAGGATTATTCGTTAGCTCTTCAATCCTGTAAACATATTTTGAGATAGAGGTATTGTCTTGTATTCGTTTTATTGTTTTGAACTTATCTGATTTTCTATACAGTAGAAGCTGTTCTGTTGTTTCGTGAAAATCTTTATCACCTTTTAAAATCCTGTCCTCATGCCTTACCTTAACCGTGAAAGTCGTCAGGTAATTGGATTCCTGAAATATTTTATCACACAATAATTTTAATGAAGCATATTCTTCTTCATTAATTGAAATAAACATAACACCACTATCTTTCAAAAGATTGCAGGCTAATTCCAGTCTTTTGCTCATAAAGGAAAGCCAATAACTGTGTCGCAAAGGATGATCTTTCACCACACCCGAGCCATCCGGATATTTAGCCAGAACTCTTTTGTCTTTATACCTGAAACCATTCGTTCCCGTGTTGTAGGGCGGATCAATATAGATGATATCAATTGCTTTTTTATGTGTGAAATTAAGGCAGGTTAATGAATGGTAATTGTCTCCCTCAATCAATATATGGGTGGGTTTACCATCATTATTTTTTATTGCTTTTCCTTTAACATCTTCAAGAACAGGCAGTTTCTCTTTAATATCATCTTCAAATACCTCTGGCACATCCATCCAGACAATGCCATAGTTAGCCGTTTTTATCCTACTATTAGCCATTTTAAGTTGCTTTTTCAACTTTTCAATTTCGGCTGTTAATTCCTTATTATTCGGCATATTTTTTAACAACTTCTACCAATATTATATTAATTCTATTCATTTGAGTGAATAATTTCAAAAACAAAAGTAATAGTTTCTGATGAACATCCCTTTTTATTTACTGGTTCAATTTCTGCTTACCATTATTTCTCCGGATGGTGAAGAAAATACTTTTTTATTCTTCCGGATGTGAGAAAACCAGAAAAGCTATTGGCGCAGCGGTCTTTTGTCTCCATTCCCCGTGTTTATCATTTTCAAGCAGCATTTCTTCAAGATGAAGACAGCCCGGATACAGGCAATTAGAACCAATTATAAATTAGGATTCTGCACATTATCTTTTCTCAGGATTCTGTAATTTTGACTGTTCTTAAAAAATAATAAAATGGTTACTATTTATCATAATCCCCGGTGTAAAAAATCCCGTGCCGGCATGCAGTTTCTGCAAAGTAAAACAGGCGATTTTAAAATTGTTGAATACCTTAAAAATCCCCTTACCGAAGCTGAGTTGAAGGATCTTTTGATGAGGCTGAACCAGAAACCTCAGGAGATGATTCGCACGCAGGAAGCAGTTTACAAACAGAATTTCAAAGGAAAGAATTTCACTGAAGATGAGTGGGTAAAGATTATGATTGAAAATCCGAAACTGATCAAGCGCCCTATCGTCGTACGAGGAAGCAAAGCTGTATGGGGCGACCCGGCTGAAGAAATTGAAGCCCTGTTTTAGAATATTAATCTAACTTAAATCATAAAATCATGGAATACAGAATAGAACATGACACTTTGGGTGAAGTGCAGGTCCCGGTTGATAAATACTGGGGTGCACAAACCCAACGATCAAAAATGAATTTTAAAATTGGCCCCGAAGCTTCCATGCCAAGGGAAATTATTGATGCTTTTGCCTATCTGAAAAAGGCAGCAGCACTCACCAACGCCAATCTTGGTGTGTTGGATGGTGAAAAAGCCAATTTAATAGCACAGGTCTGCGATGAAATTCTGGACGGAAAGCTGTACGATAACTTTCCGCTGGTCATCTGGCAAACCGGTTCGGGTACGCAGTCGAATATGAACGTGAACGAAGTGATTGCCAACCGCGGACACGTCATCAAAGGCGGAAAATTAACGGATGAAAAGAAATTTCTCCATCCCAACGACGACGCCAACAAATCACAGTCGTCCAACGACACTTTCCCCACGGCCATGCATATTGCCGCATATAAAGTGCTGATGGAAGTGACCATTCCGGGTGTTAAACATCTGCGTGATGCCCTGGCAAAAAAAGCCGAAGAATTTAAAGACATTGTCAAGACAGGCCGTACCCATTGGATGGACGCTACGCCACTGACGCTGGGACAGGAGTTTTCAGGATATGTTTCGCAGCTCGACCACGGACTGAAAGCGCTGGAGGCCACGCTGAGCCATTTGACGGAACTGGCTTTGGGCGGAACAGCCGTGGGAACCGGACTGAACACGCCGAAAGGCTATGCTGAGAAAGTGGCAGAGAAAATTGCCGAACTTACCGGTTTTCCTTTTGTAACCGCACCCAACAAATTCGAAGCACTCTCGGCTCATGATGCTGTTGTGGAGACTTCAGGTTCTTTGAAACAGCTGGCAGTGAGCCTGATGCATATTTCCAACAATGTGCGCTACCTCGCTTCCGGCCCGCGATGCAGCATTGGCGAAGTGAATCTTCCGGCCAACGAACCCGGCTCTTCCATTATGCCCGGAAAAGTAAATCCCACGCAAAATGAAGCCCTGACCATGGTTTGTGCACAGGTGATTGGTAACGATGTGGCCATTACGACCGGTGGCATGCAGGGACATTTTCAACTGAACGTTTTCAAACCGGTTATGATTGCCAACCTGTTGCAATCGGCTCGTTTGCTGGGCGATGCCTGTGTGTCTTTTGCTGACAAAGCCATTGCCGGCGCTGAGGCCAATTTGAAAAATATTCAATTCAATGTGGAAAATTC
>CAZPPK010000187.1:0-4837 GCA_964588415.1 uncultured Lentimicrobiaceae bacterium | reverse complement strand
AAAAACCCAGCTTATTCGTGTTTGCAACCCGGATTTAAAAAGAGATTTGAAATTATTCCTTAATAAAATACAGGACTTTAATCTTACCATAATTTCTTTTCTTGGACTTTATTATTTTTACAAGTAATTGTTCAACGACCTTGTTCTGAAAACAAAGCTGAAACATGGATTTGATTAATACAAATGTCAGGTTAAGAAGGTTAGCTGTCACGGATAAGCAGGTAGTTGCCCGTTTGTGCAACAACAAAAATATCTGGGACTACCTACGTGATAGTTTTCCAATGCCCTATTCCGAAAAAGATGCAGAAGAATTCATTAGAATTTGCTTGGCTGAAAATCCTGCGGCGACCTTTGGCATAAATTACAAAGGTGATTTTGCCGGAGTGGTTGGACTTGTGAAACAGGGGAGATGTTTACAGATTAACTGCGGAACTGGGCTATTGGATCGGGGAACCTTACTGGGGTTTGGGAATCGCCACAAAAGCAGTCAATTTGATCATTCAATATGGATTTAACACGCTGGGATTGATGAGAATTTATTCTGGTGTTTTTGATTTCAACAAAGCGTCGCAGCACGTCCTTGAAAAAGCAGGCTTTCAACTGGATTGTATTCTTGAGAAAGCGGTTATTAAAAACGGGATTATTTGTGATGAGTATATGTACAGTATGGTAAAAGAATAGCGCGACTGAAGTTTTCATATAGCAAATCATCCAGAAAAAAAAATGGAACAGAAAGATTATATTTCATCTTTTAAAGGGATTGATGTCTCAAATCTTGAATTGCTGGCAGAAATCATTTACCGAACCGGTATCCGTTCCCCAAAAGGGGAAAAAGAAAGATGCCTGCAAAAAGCGTTGCAAATCTATGAACTGTGTAATGAAATGGGCCGAACTTTTTCATTCGATCGGAAAAGCAAGATGAATGACATCAGAAGCGTGTTGTAAATGCGTATGGTCACTTTTTCGACGGGAGGGTAAAACAAAATATACTTCCCTTGCCCGGCTTACTTTCAGCCCAGATGTTACCGCCGTGTTTCTCAACAAATTCCTTGCATATCAACAAACCCAGTCCCGTTCCTTTTTCGTTAAGCGTGCCCGGCCTGGAGTAACCATCATCAATACGAAACAGTTTTTCAAGATCACTCTTTTCCATACCTGTGCCATTGTCATTGACCTTGAACAGTATTTGTTTCTTATTTTGCTCTGCTGATATAACGATCTTACCTCCTACACCCGTGAACTTTATGGCATTAGATACCAGGTTTCTTAAGACAGTTTCAAACATGGCTTCGTCGGCATATACCTTGTCCCCTTCAGGGATTTCCTTTGTAATTAAGATTGATTTATGTATGGCGACATCTTTCAAGGTTTCTGTTGCCCTTTTGACCATTTTGCTAATGTTAATAATTTCAGGCTCAAACTTCACCTTGCCTATTTGGCTGCGCGCCCATTCCAACAAATTCAGCAGCAAATTAAACGTGCGTTCTGAAGATTTCTGTAGTAAATCCGCAAGTTCATCTATACCATCATAATCTTTTTCCCTGGTCTTTTCTACTAACAAATCGCTAAAACCCAATATTGCATTAAACGGACCTTTCAAGTCATGAGCAATAATGGAAAAGAATTTGTCCTTGGAAGCATTGAGTTCCCGCAAACGGATTTCGTTTTCCTTAAGCAAATCTTCTGATTTTTTACTTTCAGTAATATCGCGTACCACTACCTGTAAGAAGAAAGTGCCATCCACTTCAAAACGGTTCAAAACAACATCAGCATCAAAAAGGGTTCCATCCTTTGCCATATGTTTCCAATAAAAACGCTGTGGCTCGCCTTCAAAAGCAGCATCAATCATTTCTTTTGCTAACTTTTTAGAACTCTCTCCACCAGGCTGATACTCCGGGCTAAATTCCCAGGGTGTATGGCCTATGATATCTTCTTTCTTTTCACACTCAAAAATCTGTAATGTCATTTGATTACAATTCAGGAAAGTATCCTTGCTCATGGTAAAGATAGCATCGTTGGCGCTTTCAAAAAGAGTTCTATACCTGTTTTCTTCTTCTTTCAGTTCTCTTTCAGCCTTAAGTCGTTCCGTGATATCCTGGATTATAGCTAAATAGCCAATAATTTTTTCATCCTTTGCTGATTTAAGAGGAGTGACGGAGTAGTGTAAGTCTGTTTTCCCCCTTTTAGTTGTGTTGAATTGGTCTTGTCGCCTGATTTCATCAAAATCGAAATAAGCGTTATAATCAATTTGGCTTCCCTGCTGTAGTTGGTCAAGCAACTCATTGTTTAAACTCGTACCGTCATTAAGGTTTAGTCCTATGACATCCTCTTTATTGACAATTCCAAACATTTCCAAAGAAGTTTTATTGATGTCTATAAGATCGCCTTTGGCATCGTAAATATCAATACCCACAGGAGATTTCTCAAAAAATGTTCTGAATTTTTCTTCACTTTCCTGTAATTCACGTTCGGCCTTTCGCCTTTCCGTAATGTTCCTGTAACTCCATACACGTCCTATTACTTTTCCTTCAGCACGTTGAGGCTGAGAATATCTTTCAAATATTCGGCCATCTTTCAATTCCATGGAATCGTAAGAAATCCTGTCTTCGTTGCTGAATATCTCCTTATTTGCTTTTACAATACCATCCGGTTCTTTCAACTGGTCTTTAATAATTGACATCAACTTCTTGCCGTCATGCATCTCTAAAACAGATTCTGAGATTCTCCAAAGCTCGGCAAACTTGCAGTTGTAGTTTACAATTTCTCCTGACTTATCTAAAACAAGTATCCCGTCTTCGGTAGATTCCAAAGTAGCAGTTAATAACGAAACAGATTGTTCGAGTTCATCTTCGGCTCTTTTTCTTTCTATAACGTTGGCAACCTGACTGGCAATGGAATCAAGAAACTTGAGATGACCTTCATCATACATGTTTTCATTTTCATAATGCTGAAGGACCATAACGCCAATAGTTTTTGGAGAAACTCTTAAAGGAATTCCCACCCATGAAGGTGAGAATGAGCCCACCAGCTCAACTTCTCCTTCATCAACCAGTTGCTGAAACACCTTTGTAGGGATAAGCATTGACTTTCCTTTATGGAAAATATACGCAGTACAACTCTTTTCCAAAGGCGATGACCCTTCTGGTGGGTCATCGTACTTATCTACAAAATAAGGAAAGCTGAAAATGCCTTTCTCATGATCATACAGGGCAAAGTAAAAGTTTTCTGCGTAAAGTACTTTACCGATGGAAGTATGGATCAACTTAAGCAACTCAGCCAGGTTGGATGTGGTGGTCATACCTTCAGTGATTTCATATAATACCTGTTCCTGTAACTGAATTCTTGTACTTTTGGCAACGTAATGCAGCATAGGGCGGAAAACCAAAAAATAAAGTGCCGGGCCAATTAGAATGATCAAAAGAAAACTGTCGAACAATCCTGATATTTTGTCATTATTAATGGGTAAAATCTTTATTAAAACAGTAATACCAATATCAATAATTAAGATAATAAGAATTAATGAAATAACAAGTTTAACAGGAGACTTAAAGACTTCTTTGGTTATTTTGGAAGAATTACTTGAAGATGGTCTTTTCATTTTATTGCAGATTAAAAATCACGTAAGTTCATATCAACCGACGGATAAATTTCGATATTACGTGCCAGGGATATGCAGCAATTCTAATTCCACAAGCCGACTTAAAATAGCTTTCAAACCCCTGGCTGAAGTTTCAAATTTAATAAAGTCTCCTTTTCATTGATCACCTTTCCGGCAATATATTTGTTAGAATATTTTGGACTTACTGAATATGAATGTTTTATTAGGGATCAAAAGTATCAAATTATGTAACAACTATGATGTAACTATGTATTGTTGACAGGTCAATTCTCCTGGTAAGGTCCACAGTTTCAAAGATGAAGTATTTCCAGCATCTCTGTAAGGGCTGCTCCCACAACCGATTTAACGATAATTTTTTTGCGCTACTGTTTCCATATTAATTATTTTTTGAGATTTGTTCCAGTTCTGAAGCCAGCTTTTTGTTTTCATCGGTTAATGGTTCGCGCGGAACTTCATTCTTTTTCACATGCATGGCCTCTTTTAAAAGCTGGTTGTATATATCAGGACGGTCCAGATGGCCTGTGGCAACATAGTAAACAGCCTGCCATGAGAGTCCAGCCAATTTAGATACCTTTGAAATAACCCCCCTTGGAAGCAGGTGCCTGATTGATTCAGGGTGCTTTTTGGTTGTTGCAGCACACATTTTGTTTATATTTGTTTTTGTTTTAAATTATGATACCGCAAAAGTAAAGCAATATTTTACAATAATCAAATATTTTTTTACTATTTTTAAATATATTTTTTAATAATGGATTATATTACACAGAATATTAATGTGTTAATATCCAAGTCAGGTTTTAAAATCTCCGACTTAGCGAAAGAAATGGGAGTTACAAAGCAGACTGTTTATAACATAAAAAAGGGTCAGGTTACAATAGATAACCTGATAAAACTTTCTGAAATTTTAAAAGTCCCAATATCTGAATTTTTTAAAACACAGAAAAATCTTACTGACCCAGGTAAAGTGAATGAAAGTATTGAACCATATGAAACTAACAGTTATTTAATTAATATTTTAAACAATCAAATACAAATTAAAGACAAACAAATATCTGAGCTTATTAGTCATATTAAATGGATTGAAAGAAATTTTGAGCTGAGTAATGATTAGAAAAATATATAAACAAGATATTAGTGACGCTTGAAATTAATAATAGAAAACTTTAATAAACTACCCCGAGGCAGAGCCATCGAGGTATTAAAAGGAGTTTGCTTTGC
>CAZPPK010000186.1:0-4875 GCA_964588415.1 uncultured Lentimicrobiaceae bacterium | reverse complement strand
CATGAATCCAGATATCAAACTGGTTACTTTACAAGGCGTTGCCGGTACCGGAAAAACTTTGCTTTCGCTGGCCGGTGCCTGGGAACAAAGAAGGAATTTCAAACAAATCTACCTGGCAAGGCCAATTGTGCCTTTAAGCAACAAGGATATCGGATATTTGCCTGGCGACATTCGTTCCAAAATAAATCCCTATATGGAACCGCTTTGGGATAATCTGAAATTCATTCAAAATCAATTTGGAGAACAGGATAAAGAATTTACCCGCATCAATGAAGCCATCGAAAGCAACAAGCTGACAATCACGCCGTTGGCTTACATTCGTGGACGAAGCATCTCCAATGTGATCTTCATTGTGGACGAAGCCCAGAACTTAACCCCACACGAGGTGAAAACTATTATTACCCGAGCAGGCGAGAACACAAAGATCATTTTTACAGGAGACATTTATCAGATTGATACGCCCTATCTCGACTCACAATCCAACGGATTATCGGTACTCATTGATCGCTTAAAGCAAAACAACCTGTATGCTCATATAAGGTTGGTAAAAGGAGAACGTTCGGAGCTTGCCAATCTGGCCAATGATCTGCTTTAATTATTAACCTGAGTTCGATATAAGATTCAAATCTTTTTCAGGATTGGAAATTATAATTGTCAATTAACCCAAAACCACCTATCCTATCACCGGTCGTCATCGCGAGGCGCACAGCAACGAAGCGATCCCATAACGAAACGAACATTACGTAAAAAAGAGATTGCTTTGTCGCGCTTCCCACAGCCTTCACAAAGCTCCGCGCAATGACGGACGTTTTTATAGGAATCTCTGTTGTTAACTAACCCGCAAAGAAAGGGGTTTTCATCATTTTCCTGATAGATTGGAAATGAGGTTTGATGATCCCTTTTTCAGTGATGAAACCGGTGATGTATTTTGCAGGCGTCACATCAAATGCAGGATTTAATGCAGTCGAACCCGGTGAGCTGACCAATACTTTTACAAGGTTTCCATTGGTGTCTGGCCCTGTTTGATAAAGCACTTCATCCTGGGAGCGCTCTTCGATGGGAATTTCTTTTCCACTGGCACATTCCAGATCAAATGTGGAACTTGGCGCCGCCACATAAAACGAAATTCCAAATTCCTTTGCCAGAATAGCCCTTCCCAAAGTTCCTATTTTGTTGACAGTGTCACCGTTGGCAGCAATGCGGTCAGCGCCTACAACAACCATATCTATTTTTTTCTGTGCCATAAGGGACGCTGCAGCATTATCGGGAATAATCACATGTGGAATTCCGTCATTTTTCAGTTCCCAGGCTGTAAGGCGTGCTCCCTGGCCTCGGGGCCTTGTTTCGTCTACATAAACAAAAACATCTTTTCCCTCTCTTTTGGCAAGATAAACCGGTGCAAGAGCCGTTCCATA
This sequence comes from uncultured Lentimicrobiaceae bacterium, assembly GCA_964588415.1. GTDB lineage: Bacteria > Bacteroidota > Bacteroidia > Bacteroidales > F082 > Sulfidibacterium. Next base: position 3,460 of record CAZPPK010000186.1, on the reverse strand, counting down.
ATCTACAAATGCCAGCCAACCGGCATTGCAATGAGTCAGAATATTTGTTTTCGCCCCGAAAAGAGTGCATCCGTATTTGCCGATTGCCATGGAGGATTCCATGTCTTCTAATGCCACTTTATGTGCTTCCATCACTGCATTTTCCGGATTCACCAGGCCGGCTTTGTACACTCTGTCCACTGCATAAAAAAGATTTTTTGCAGTGGGCCGTGTGCTTTCAATATCTTGCCTTGCCTCCCGTATCATCACAGCTTTTTCCTTAGACTGACTCAGCAGAAAAGCCTGTGCCATGGCATATCCGGCAGCAGCGCCAATGGCACCGGCACCGCGGACAACCATATCGGTGATAGCCATACAGGTTTCCCAATAAGTTTTGCATTCGTGGACCTTAAATTCAAAAGGAAGCAGGTTCTGCTGGATTAAAAAAACAGAACTCCCTTCCATCCAGACTGTTTGATATGATTTACCTTCTACCAACATTTTGGCTCAACCTAATTTATATTACTATTTCTCAAACATTAATTCAGAAATCTGAACAGCTGACTTAGAAACCAATCTCTTTCTTAAGAAATTTCCAGTTGTTTCAGGGATGCCCAGGTCATCAGCCCGGTTCCGGTTTCAATGGCTTTTTCATCCACATCAAAATCAGGGGTATGCAATCCGGCTGTAATTCCACGTTCTTTATTGGCTGTTCCAAGCCTGTAAAAACAAGATGGAACCCTTTGGGCAAAACTTGCAAAATCTTCTGCGGTCATTCTCAAATCCAAATCAACAACATTCCTGCTTCCTAAATATTCTTCAGCAGCAACTTTAGCTATGCGTGTAGTTTCCTGATCATTTTCAAGAAAAGGATAACCGTAATCTATCACAACTTCGCATTCTGTTCCCTGTGATTTTGCCACCAGGGCAGCTGTTTCAGTGATCAGAGAATGTGCTTTTTTACGCCATTCTTCATTAAAGGTTCTGAAAGTACCACGTACTACCACTTCCGAAGGGATTACATTATGGGTACCTTCAGCTATGACGCGTCCGAAAGACAGGACCGTCGGAATGGCAGGAGGCGCTTTCCGGCTCACAATTTTTTGCAAAGCGACAATAATTTCGGCAGTAGCCAGCACCGTGTCATTAATTTTATCTGGCATGGCAGCGTGTCCGCCTTTCCCGTGTATGAAAAGGTTGATCTCATCCGAAGAAGCCATATACATTCCCGGACGGAATCCTGCTTTCCCTGCTTCAAGATCAGGAAATACATGCTGAGCCATCATCACGTCAGGGGCAGGATTATCAAGTACTCCGGCTTCTATCATCTTTATTGCACCACCGGGCAGCTTTTCTTCAGCAGGCTGGAACATGAATTTCACCGTTCCTTCAAATGAATCTTTTAAAGAATTCAAAATCTTCAAGGTTCCGAGCAGGCAAGTCGTATGGACATCATGTCCACAGGCGTGCATCACACCTGTATTCAACGATTTATAAGAAACTTGACTCTTTTCAACAATGGGAAGTGCGTCAATATCGGCGCGCAGCGCAAGCACTCTCTTATCCGGATTTTTACCTTTGATCAGACCAACTATTCCGTGCCCTCCGACTCCGGTCTGGTGTTCAACATTCCAGGATTTCAGCAATCCGGAGATATATTTTTCCGTATTTACTTCATCAAAACTCAACTCAGGATGAGCATGTAAATAACGCCTTATATTGATCAATTCCCCGCTCAGGGAAGCTGCCTGTTTCTTAATATTCTCTATTAAAATCAAATTATGAAGTATTTAAGAAACAAAAATAAACATAATCGTCAAACAGGAATGATGTGCATAATTCATATTTAAATACTTTTGCAATATGGAAAGCAAACGACAGGAACGAATACAAAAACTACTGCAAGAGGAACTAAGTGTGATCTTCCAACGCGAATTGGGCACTGTAACCCAAAAGGCCATGGTAAGTGTTACCAAGGTTTATGTTACACCTGATTTGAGTTTGGCGAAGATCTATCTGAGCATCTTTGCAGCTCCGGATAAAGTGGTTCTTATGCAAAATATTGTGAAGCATACTTCAGAAGTGAGGAGAAAGCTTGGAACGAAGATCCGGCATCAGCTACGTATTATCCCGGAACTTCAGTTTTATGAAGACGATTCGCTGGATTACATCGACAGGATTGATTCATTGTTAAAGGAATAAGTATCCCGTTACCGTCGTGAAACGGTTATGAAAACCTGTTGCTTACAAATTTAACCCAGCTTAAAAAGATATTCCATGCAATATGATCCGATAAAACTCAAATTAGGAGTTTTTTTTAACATGACCCCTGCATTCAGAAGACTGTTTTTCAGGCTTCTTGACTTGTTACTGTTACGCTCGTGGCACATTCGCAAGGCACTGAAAAAGTGGGAGCAGGACAGGCAAGGCGTGCAATACGTGCTGGATGCCGGTTCTGGATTTGGACAATATGATTATTATCTGGGAAAACGCCACTGTGACTGGCACATTCAGGGGGTTGATGTAAAAGAAGAACAAATTGAAGATTGCAACAACTTTTTTCAAAAGATCGGACTGAGAAATGTCCGTTTTGCAAAAGCCGACCTGACAAAATTCTTAGATCCTAACAAGTATGATCTTGTTCTTTGTGTAGATGTTATGGAACATATTGAAGATGATGAAAAAGTACTCCGTAATTATTATAAGTCATTGAAAAAAGGTGGAATGCTGCTTATTTCCACGCCTTCCGACCAGGGTGGTTCCGATGTTCATCATCATGATCATAATGATGAAGCCAATGCTCATTCTTTTATTGAGGAACATGTGAGAGACGGATATGGACTTGAAGAAATAAGTAAAAAGATGAAAATGGCAGGATTTTCACGTACTGAAGTTTATTATCAGTACGGGCCTTCTGGAAACTTTGCCTGGAAACTAAGCATGAAATATCCTATTATTATGCTCAATGTCAGCTATTTATTTTTTGTTATCTTGCCCTTTTATTACATCATTACTTTTCCATTTTCGCTTATTCTGAATTATGCAGATGTTAAACGGAAGCATAAAACCGGCACGGGTTTGGTGGCAAAAGCATGGAAATGAAGAATCATGCTATAAAATTTTAAGCATTATTTTTTATAAAAGACCTTTGATGCTCATGGCATTTAAAATAATTTCTACGGTTTGTTCTGTTGAAAATGCAACCCGGTTGATGATCATGTCAAAACAAACATCCTGAATTTTTTTGTCGCAAAGCTGCTCCGGGAAGAGCACTCTCTTTTTATCAGATTCTAGAATATATTCTTTAGCTCGTTCCCGGGACAGGTTTCTTTTGTTCATGACCAATTCCCTCCATTCCAAAGGAGCTACAGACGTATATGAAGTCCACCCGGGATCCCCGGCAGTAGATACAGGCCCTGCCGATAATAATAACCTGAGCTCGGTATAAGCTTTGCTCACAGTTTCAGATAATTAGTTCATA
>CAZPPK010000185.1:0-4912 GCA_964588415.1 uncultured Lentimicrobiaceae bacterium | reverse complement strand
TTAATAGATTTAGACCACTGTATCTGGTAAGCATCCGCTTGTGTCTATACGCCTACGTTTTTGAATTTCGTCGTTGAATATCCGAAAGTAGGCAAGGACACGAAAATTTCTTTTATTTTCCATGAAGGGCAAAAGCACGAAATTAACTTACAGGGCAGGCGAATACCTGAACCTTTGGTTTACAGAATCATACCATTAATTTATAAAACAAAACGCCAGATAAGTTTCAACTGAATGGTCGTGTATTCGGTATCGAATTTATGTTGTTGGGTATCGTATCCCTGGTTTATCACAAAATAAAGGTTCGTCCCCGGTTTGGGAATCCAGTTAACCCGAAAGTTCAAGAGCATCTCCTGTGCTTCGTTGTTCCATTGGGTAAACACTGAACCAAACAAATCGGGATTAACAGCAAAATTAACCCGGCTACCCAATTCAGTTACAACAAAATTTCCGCCGGGTAAAAAAATATGTTGCTTCTGATAATTAGCACTAAATTTTACATATTTTGAAATATGCCAGTTCAATTTCGCTGAATAAACAGTTCTTTTTCCATTATAAAAGCCACCCCAGTTTACAAAAATACCTCCATATACTTTTCGACCATCAAAAGTGTAGAATTGCAGTTCCCAATCCGTAAACCAATACTCTCCTTCCGGGATAATAAAGTTGTCATAAATATTAAAATCTTCTGTCAGATTTTCCGCTTTTCGTTGAATATTGAACTCAAAATATTCGCCGCTACGGGTGGTGAATCCCAAGGGTCTGAACTCCGACCAAAAAGACTGGAGGTGATGCGTTTTATCATCTATGTAATAATTTACGTCAAAAAGCTTAAAAACAAATTGCTGTATCCATGGGATCTTTTTTGGTCTGGGTTTTATTCGAAAATCAGCATTAAACAATTGATAAGCATTCCGTCGCTGGAAGCCTACTTCCGGATTAAATCCCTGTCCCGAACGGTCCCAGACGGCAGAAAATTCAATAAAATCGTTGGGATAATCAAAAAATACGCGGCTGGCCAACCCTGTTTTTTGTGCACTATCAGATGTGTAACTTTGTGCCACCGCCCCCCCGAAAGAAATATTTTTATCACCTCTGAAATGTGAGTTGAAATAATTGAAATCAGTGCCATACACATAGTTCTGCTGTCCGGGTTTCAGCTTGCTCACGGCAATCATACCCACACTCGATTCTTTAAAAATGTCTTGTTTTACCCTGACCACCGAATAATTGGTTGCCGGCAGCGTATCTTTTCTTGCAGTTTCAATACTCATAGCTCCCACGGAAGTTTTTCCGGTCTTTCCCATAACACGTATTCCAGCTATAATGGGGACAATGGAGTTGTCGGAAGCCAGACCAATGCGCCGGGAATAAAATGGCTGCGTATTGCCCAGCTCAAAATTGAAATAATTTTTCCCTTCAAGGAAGAATTCCCTTTTTTCGGGATAATAAAGCGAGAACCGGGTAAGATTTATCTGCATCTGGTCCGATTCTACCTGCGCAAAGTCGGTATTTATAGTCAAATTCATTTTAAGGGTCGGCGTAATCAGATAATTCACATCACCGCCAACATTCAAATTAAAAATGCCCTTTTCACCTTCATCTTTTTCCAAGCCCGTGATCCCGTAAGGCTTAAGTTCGATAAGCGACGTTTTACCTTTTCCACGGATACCTACAAGATAACCTGCTTTTGAAACCTGCCGGAAACGGGCATTACGCGACCAGCCTTGCCAAATATCCTGTTCTCTTTTACGCCGGATGTCTCGTTCAAAATTAATTTCCCAAATCTGTTTGCCGTTTTTGGCAAATCTCAACGAAGAAAAAGGAATTTCAAATTCTGCAAACCAACCCCGTGCCGTTCGCGTTGTTTTTACGTTCCACACACCGTTCCATGAACTGTTGCTGCTTTGTCCGTTTTGCGACACCAAAATGTCAGTACGGGCAGCATTGGGATTTGTGATAAACAGATAGCCATTGCGCCGGTCATTATAAGGGCCAAGCAGGATTTGAAAATTATCATCCGAACCGTAATCAAAATCGCGTTTCATCTGACTCGCAACAATTTTATCAGGATGATCATCATAACACCAAACCCCCACATAAAGATTTTTTGCGTCGTACAACATAGCAACATCGGTGCGTTCGGTAGCCCGCCGGCCTTCGTGCAACTCACGCTGGGTAAAATTGGAAATTTTTCTTGCTTGCTGCCAGGCCTGTTCGTTCAGTTTGCCGTCAAGGGTAATAGGTTTGCTTATAGGTAAAGCATGAATGGTGTCGGGTTGTGAATATTGGGCAAAGGCCTGTCCGGCAAGAAACAGAAAAAATAATCCGAAAGGTACGGTAGCTTTGAACCTAGAAAACATTTTTCAGAGGAATTTATTGGAAAACAAAATTATAACTTTAATCGACATACGCCTGTATTTCAAGCTGATTTATTATTAATTCCCTCTGGCGCAAGAATCCGTTTGTGCCATAAAATTTGTAGATAAAACGGAATCGTTGTTTAAAATTCAACAATAGACAGGATGTTGTATTTTTGCCCGCAAAAGAAATGGTATGATCCAGATAATGAAGTTTGTTTTTAACCCTTTTCAACTTAATTCATATGTGCTGAATGACGAAACCGGAGAATGCATCCTGATTGATCCGGCGGTTTCAAGCGAAGAAGAAATGCAACAACTGGAACAGTTTATCAAAGAAAATAATCTGACCCCCAAACTGATCGTTAATACACATAGCCATATAGATCATTTACTTGGTAATAAAACTGTTAGTGAGCACTTTAATATTCCTCTGGCGGCTCATCCAGGCGGACAGTTGTTTATCGACCGGGCACTTGATAGTGCACAAAAATTCGGTTTGCCATTTTCAGGGACCAAAGAAATAGATATCCCTTTGCGGGAAGGACAATCTCTTACATTCGGGAAATCTTCACTCAAAGTTTTTGACACTCCCGGCCACGCCGACGGCAGTATTTGCCTGTATGCCGAAAAAGAAGATTTTGTGGTGGTGGGCGATGTGCTGTTTTACCAAAGTATTGGCCGTACCGATTTTGAAACAGGTGATTACGATCTGTTGCAGAAAAGCATCTGGGAAAAGCTTTTCGTTCTACCGGATGACACGGTGGTTTATCCCGGGCACGGGCCGGCTACCGGCATCGGGAACGAAAAGGAAAACAATCCCTTTGTCGCCATTGGCATGGAGTAAAATCTTATCTTTTGGAAACGAATCAACACCGGATCTATCTTGCCCCTTTTCAGGGGATTACGACTCATATCTTTCGCGAAATTTATACCCGTCATTTTTCCGGTGTGGACAAGCTTTTTACTGCTTTTTTCTCACATGTTGACAGTTCCAAAAGCCTGGGTTTAAAAGCTGTTGAGCTGGAACAAACCCATCATAACAGAATTCCTGTCGTCCCGCAGATACTCAGCAAAGACGCAAACGAAATTGTCCTTTTCGGACAAATATGTCAGGAAAAAGATTTTGAAGAAATCAACTGGAACCTGGGCTGCCCCTACCCACGGGTCGCTAATAAAAAAAGGGGATCGGGAATGTTACCATATCCTGAAATGGTACGCGAAATTCTGGAAGAAGCCGTTCCCAAACTTCCCTTGAAGCTTTCCATAAAATGCAGGCTGGGTTATCGCCAGCCGGAAGAAATCCTGGAATTAATGCCTGTTTTTAATGATTTTCCGTTATCAGAGCTGATCATTCATGCACGTATTGGAAAACAATTGTACAAAGGCGAGGTAAACTTGTCCGCATTTGAAAAGGCTGTATCCCAAAGTAAACTTCCCGTTGCATATAACGGGGATACTTTTTCAGTGGAAGATTTTCAGGAAATGTCAGAACGTTTTTCGGGATTGGATCGATGGATGCTGGGGCGCGGGCTGTTGGCCGATCCTTTTTTACCATCCGATATCAAGGGGGCTCCAGAACCCAAAAACAAGAAACTCATCATCAGAAAATATGTCGACGATGTATATGTCGGCTATCGCCACAAAATGAACGACAGATTGCAAGCTATCAATGTGATGAAAGAGTTCTGGTCTTACCTTTCGCTTTCTTTCGACAATCCCGGAAAAGCTTTTGGCAAGATCAAAAAATGCATTTCGTTTGATGCTTATGAAGATGCCGTGAATGAAATATTTGAGAACTTTTCCTGGAAAGGGTATGGTGGTAAGGCGCTTTTGAATAAATAGTACTGCCTAAAAGGATCTTTTTACTTCAGAAGATGTTTGCCCTTGAATAAAGAAAGTGTCAGATGCCATAATTTGGAGTTTGTATAAAGTGAAGACTTTACCAAATATGTTTTTTGCTGACTATTGGGCTGTCATATTTATTTTATAGCGATACGTTAAATTAAGTTAATTTTTAAATCTCATTTTCTTTTTCTTATTTCGTCCTGAAAACTAAGAAAACCATGACCAATTTGTCGATAACAATTAAAGCCAATTTTTTCTTTATGCTTTTAATAAGATTCGTTGAAAAAGGAAGGTATCTTTTTTCTGCGATGAAATGATATTGACTATATGCTTGGTTTTTAGTAATGAAAATTTGAAAACCTTTTTAATAATGAATTATTTAATGCACACCAAACGGTTAGATTATTTGTTGGAAATGATTGAGAAAAAAAGAATTTCTTCCTCGAAGCAAATTGCCAAAAGGTTTGATTGTTGCGACAAAACAGCCCGTAATATGATCAACCAGCTTAGGGAAAAGGGATATAATATTGAATATAGCAGGGCTTTTGGAAAATATTTCATAAAAAAAGATTAGCGGTAAGATTTTTACCGTGAGATGGTTTTTATTTGCAATATTGAGTAATTAATTATTTTTATTAACTAAGATTTTACTAAGTACATGACAAAAATTTGCAGCATTCCACGAATTTTTCTAAATTATTGGA
>CAZPPK010000184.1:0-4978 GCA_964588415.1 uncultured Lentimicrobiaceae bacterium | reverse complement strand
ACAATTTTTTTAATTAGATACTTGACATTTAAAAATGTTTATGTATCTTTGATTAAAAATTAATCATAATTACGACGGCAATATAATCATTTTGTAAATACAAAGCCAAGTAAAATAAAAAATATTAGCAGTAAAGCAGAGCGTAAGTATTTGTTTTTACGCGGGTTAAAACACATGAAAATATTTAGGGCCTTATGAATAATAACTTTAAAAATCAATCATATGTTCTTTAAAGAAAATATCAAACTATTGAGGAAACGCAAGGGCCGTACTCAGGGTGATACTGCCTTTTCTCTGGAGATGAAACGTTCTACGCTGAGCGGCTATGAAAACGGGGTTGCACAACCAAATTTGAACGCATTAACGCAGTTTTCGGAATATTATGGCATTGCCATTGACACGCTGGTAAAAGTGGAGCTGTCTTCGCTTTCCGAAAGCCAGTTGTCGCAGTTGGAACACGGCTATGACATTTACATCAGAGGAAGTAACCTTCGTGTTTTGGCTACCACAGTTGATCAGGATAATGAAGAGAATATTGAGCTGGTGAGTGAAAAGGCCAAAGCAGGCTATGCCGCCGGTTATGCAGATCCCGATTACATTAAGGTTCTCCCGACGTTCAAGCTTCCTTTTTTGTCGAAACAGAAGAAGTATCGCACATTTCAGATAAGCGGTGATTCTATGTTGCCCATTCAGGATGGCTCTTATGTTACTGGTGAGTTTGTCCAGGACTGGAATTTTGTCCGGAGCCACCATGCTTACATCGTGCTAACAAAAGAAGATGGTATTGTATTTAAAGTGTTGGAAAACAAGGTTAAAGAATCAGGTAAATTTATCCTACACTCCTTAAATCCGCTGTATCTTCCATATGAACTTCCTGTGACCGAGATCAGGGAAATCTGGAAATTTGTCAATTACATCAGTTCCGATATCCCCGAACCCAATAAAGAAAAGGATCTGTTGGCTGAAGAAGTAAAGCAGTTGAAACAGCAGGTGAAGGCCATTCAGATGAAGCTGAATTTATAGATGGCAAAACTTTAACCGTTAACTTGGATGAAAAGAGAAGTTTTTGATAACTTTGCTAAAACCAGTGAAGTTCTATAAAATTCCTTATTTCTTCAATGGTTAATTTTAGACAAGATTGAATTCAAATCATATTAAATCACCCCTTTAACCAATAAGATATGAAGCAGCAAGACGTAAAAAATAATTTACTTGATCATTCAAAGGCCAAGGTTACACTTCTTGGAGAATATCTCAAAAGATATCTAAATATCATAGCAAATGATAAATATACCAAGAGGATAAATATTTATGATTTGTTTTGTGCACAGGGTATTTATGAAAATGGTGGAGAAGGGAGTCCAATAGTAATTATAAAAGCTATTAATGAGCTTCATATTAATAATTCACAGTCCAAATATATTCCAAGAATTAACTGTTTCTTTAATGATATAGATCAAAGCAAAATTGAGAATCTTAAGGGGGTAATTGAGAACAAGAAATTACATAATCCGGAATTTGGCTCTATAGACTATAAGGCTATTGATTATAAGGACTATTTGGGGATGTTGGAGAATAAATTTATCGGGAATACAGAAAAATCTTTCATTTTCATAGATCCATATGAGTATAAGCATATCAAAATTAGTCATATAAAAGGACTGATGAAAAATAAAAAGTCTGAGGTTTTATTATGGCTACCAACTCAATTTATGTATCGATTTGAAGCGAATGGAACACCAACAGCATTAAAAGATTTCATAGAGGAACTCGTTCCTTATGATGATTGGTCAAGCTCAGATAATGTATGGGAATTTATTGAAAAATTGAGAAAAGGATTTGAAAAAGAGATGGGAAATAATTTTTTTGTGGACCATTTTTCAATCCAAAAAGATAAAAGTACTGTTTTCTGCTTGTTCTTTTTTACATCACATATTTATGGCTATGAAAAGATGCTTGAGGCAAAATGGGAACTTGATCCTGAACAAGGACAGCGCTGGGAAAATTCAGGAATTAGAATGGGGTTGATTGAAAACCAAGATTTTGAACGCCATTTAATGGAATTTCTTAAAACTAAGAACCGTTTTAATGGGGAAATCTATGAGTTTACTTTAAAACGAAGGTTTTTACCAAAACATGCAAATGAAATTTTAAGCAAGTGGAGAAAAGATGAGATTTTGGATGTTGTTCTTAAAGATGGAAGCAAAGCAAGGAGGAATGGCTATTATAATGGATACCAATACTTTAAAAATGATTTTAATAAAGTAACTTACATATTAAGAAAGTAATGTCAAAATCAAATATAGAATGGACGGAAATGACGTGGAATCCTACGACGGGTTGCACGAAAATCTCTGAAGGATGCCTGTTTTGCTATGCTGAACCAATGGCTAAACGACTTAAAGCAATGGGTGTTCCAAAATACAAAAACGGGTTTAAACTTTCAATTCACCCTATGGAATTATTACGTCCTTACGAGTGGAAGAAACCAAAAATGGTTTTTGTCAATTCGATGAGTGATCTGTTTCATCCCGATGTCCCATTGAGCTTTATAAAAGAAGTATTTAATGTGATGAATAATACTCAACAGCATCAATATCAGATCCTTACAAAGCGTTCAGAAAGACTAAGAGAAATTGCAGATTCGGTAAACTGGTCACATAACATTTGGATGGGAGTATCAATCGAAAATGAAAAAGTAATAAGCCGCATTTCTGATCTTATTTCCTTGCCTGCAAAAGTGAAGTTTCTCTCCTGTGAACCATTAATAGGTCCAATAAAATCGTTAAATAAATATATAAATGAAATTGACTGGGTTATTATTGGAGGTGAGTCTGGAAGAGGAGCCCGGACATTAAAAAAGGAATGGGTTGGTGAAATTATTGATGTCTGTGAAAACAATAATATCCCTATATTCTTTAAACAATGGGGTAAAAAGAAGAATAACACAGATGCTTCCGACCCTACGCAACAGAAGAATCATGAATATTATGCCAAAGGTGGTTGTCAGGTGGATGGGAGAGTATATCGGCAATTCCCATTGTTGAAATGAAATTCGCCATCATAGATATTGAAACAACAGGCCTAAGTCCCAGGTACGAGAAAATTACTGAGAGTGCTGTTTTTATCCACGACGGAATACAGATTGTAGATGAATTCTCTACCTTGATCCATCCCGAAAAGAAAATTTCTTACCGCATTACACAGCTTACCGGGATTACAAACCAGATGGTAGAGCAGGCACCGAAATTCTATGAAGTAGCAAAAAAAATCGTGGATATTACCCGTGGTACCATTTTTGTAGGACACAACGTCCGGTTCGATTATGGATTTATTCGGCAGGAATTTTTGAGACTGGGTTAGAATATGAGCGTGAAACCATTGATACGCTAAAACTCAGCCGCAAACTGATTCCAGGGCATGTTTCTTATAGTTTGGGAAAGCTGTGCAGAAGTCTGGGAATTGACAATCATGCAAGGCACCGTGCTGAAGGCGATGCCTTGGCAACAGTTAAACTTTTTGAATTATTGCTTTCTCTTGACAAAGACCTTTCGGTGAAAAGCGGGAAAAAAGCCGCTTCGGAAGTCAACAAGGATTTGATAGAAGGGCTTCCTGAGAAAACAGGAGTCTATTATTTTTATGATAGATCGGATGACCTGATCTATGCGGGAAAATCAGTAAATATTAGGGAACGAGTACTTTCACATTTGAATAATAATCAGGATTATAAAGAGCAGAAAATGAAAAATCAGCTTGCGAGAGTGGATCTTGAAGTGACGGGAAGTGAGCTCGTAGCGCTTTTGCTGGAATCTGCAGAGATCAAGAAAAATCAACCTTTATACAATCGTGCGCAACGACGTACCTATTATAACTTCGGTCTGTATTCTTACGAAGACGAAAAAGGTTATCTTAATCTGAAACTGACCCAAATCATTGATGGCCGAAATCCGTTGTACACCTATAGTTCATCACAAGAGGGGAAAGAACATTTGCATCAACTTACTGCACAATTTGAGCTTTGCCAGAAACTCACAGGACTGTACAATTCTCCGGGAAGTTGTTTTCGTTACCAGGTACATCAGCGCAAAGGCGCCTGCATCAGTGAAGAAGCGCTGAAAGAGTACAATTCACGTGTGATTGAAGCACTGGAAAACTATCATTTCCCCGATTAGGATTTCTTTCTTTTTGATGATGGTAGAAATGAAAATGAGTTTACAGTCGTAAAAAATGTAAAGTGATAAGTATCAAGGATTTGGATTTGTAGAGAAAGGTTTTATATTGCAGGAAATGGACTTGTTGGATGATTATATTATTGCCCAAAATGATAACAAAGAAGTTAGGCGGATCATCATTTCCTATATGAAAAAGATGAAGAACGGAAATGAGATTTTGAAATATTGATGCATGAGTGATGTTTTTTCAATTTCTCAGAACAACCACACTATAAAAAAGAAAAATTGTTTACTTTTGCGCCCTTCGGAGAGTTGGCAGAGTGGTCGAATGCGGCGGTCTTGAAAACCGTTGATCTTCACGGATCCGGGGGTTCGAATCCCTCACTCTCCGCTTTTTAGTATATCAGAAAATGGGAAACCCCGCAAATTCAACAATTGCTGGGTTTTTTGTTTTTGTGCCCGTGCAAAAAAAGACGCAAAAACACAATGTTTACGGTACAAAATAGGGGAGGTAGATTCAACCAGCAAACGCAACTTTTTGGTTTATAAAATAATATGGGGTATACACTCATGACCCGTGATTTTGGTTAATAATTTCCTTATAGGAAACAGGAGCTTTATTTACAGCCTGCTCAACTAACCGCAAGAATAAAAGTCCTCTGCTTTTTGATGTCCTTCTGTTATATCGAAACACGTATTCATCAAGATAGTATTCAAGTTTATTTTTGTTAAGGTAACTTTGATGTGTCCCAAGTAACCATCTTTTTAACAATGATGCTATCCGATGCACATTGGGCAATACCTCT
>CAZPPK010000183.1:0-5040 GCA_964588415.1 uncultured Lentimicrobiaceae bacterium | reverse complement strand
GCTGCAAAGATAATTGAAAATTATTTGACCGTCAATTTATTTCGTAACAATTTCTTAGCGGAATGGAATCCCGAAAAGTATTGGAACGTACATAAACAGTGCCTGTAGTAGAATCGCGGACAACGCTTTGTTTGGTAACAATGTTGCGGTCTTCAAAAGGCCAGGGGGCATTCGACTGGCTATAATAAATCCATTCATCAGGGATAACCGAACGTAGTATCTTTCCTTCTTTACAAAGGTAAATCCAGTTTCCATGAGCTGTTCTGAGCATTCATGGAGATGATATGCCAAGCCAAACAAAAGAGAAAGCAATCAACAGATAATTTAGTTTCAAATCTTTATTTAAGATCATAAAATAGATAATGAGTGTTTTTTGTCCCTAACCAATTGTTCTTTCAGGGCTTCCAAATTCTCAAATTTTTTTTCATCGCGCAAGCGGTCCACAAAGAAGATGGTGATTGCCTTGCCGTAGATGTCTTGGTCGAAATCAAAAATATTTATTTCAATAGTAAGATCACCGTGGTCTATGGTTGGCCTTACGCCAATATTGCTCATTCCTTTGTACATTTTTCCGTCAATCAGGGCGCGGCATGCGTAAACACCGTTGGCGGCAATCAGTTTGAATTCGTTCGGTATTTTGATATTTGCCGTAGGGAATCCGAGTTCATGACCAATGGCATTTCCTCTTACCACTTCTCCCGTAATGGCATATTCGTAGCCCAGCATCCGGTTGGCTGCTTTAAGATTTCCAGATTGAAGCAGATTCCTGATGCGCGTCGAACTTACCGGAAGCCCGTCAACGTAAAGTGGAGGAACCTGAGTGACATTGTAATGGTACTTTTCTTTCAGGTTTTCCAGCAGATGGATATTCCCTTCCCGGTTTTTCCCAAAATGGTGGTCATAGCCAATAATGATCATTTCCGGATGAAAATATTTCACTACATAGTTGGCGATAAATTCCTCGGAAGAGTTTTTTGCAAATTCTTTGGTAAAAGGTATGATGATCAGATGGTCGATGCCGGCTTTTTCTAACCGTTCCAGCTTTTTTGCCTGTGTGTTAATGAATTTCAGGTTTTTGCTGTCTTTGTACAGAATCAGTCTGGGATGAGGTGAAAAAGTGATGAGAACCGTTTCACCTCCGCATTGGGCGGCTTCCTTTTTCATTTGCTTGAAGATATCCTGATGTCCCAAATGGACACCATCAAAGGTCCCAATGGTTACAATAGAATGGTTTACTGGTTTAAATTCCTCTATGCTACGATATACTTTCAATTTTCTGTTTTGAATTTCAATGAATCAAATTATGAGCCTTTAAATATTCAGCAATTTGAACTGCATTGGTTGCTGCTCCTTTACGGAGGTTATCCGAAACGACCCAAAGATTAAGCCCGTTTTCAATAGATGGATCACGCCGGATGCGGCCCACAAAAACATCATCTTTTTCTGCAGCAAAAATGGGCATCGGATATAAGTTTTTTTCCGGATTATCCTGCACCTTCACTCCGGGCATCTCAGAAAGAAGATAGGTGACCTCTTCGAGGGTAAAAGGTTGTTTGAGTTCCAAATTAATCGACTCGGAATGTCCGGCAACCACAGGAACACGGACTACTGTTGCCGAAACAGGGATTTTATCGTTTAATATCTTTTGGGTTTCGTTTACCAGTTTTGTTTCTTCTGTGGTATAACCGTTTTCTTCAAAATCACCTGCGTGGGCCAGCGTATTCAAGTCAATCCGGTAGGGATAAACCATATCGCCTTTTTCTCCTTTTCGCTCGTTCATCAATTGGTTTATGCCTTTGATACCGCTTCCGCTTACCGATTGATAGGTGGAGACAACAATTCGTTTGATGCCAATCCTGCGGTGCAGCGGCGCCAATGCCATCACCATTTGAATGGTGGAGCAGTTGGGGTTTGCAATAATTTTATGTTCTTTTTTTAAGATGAAACCGTTGATTTCCGGAACCACCAAAGGGATTTTCTGATCCATGCGCCATGCTGATGAATTATCAATGACCGTGATCCCGGCAGCAGCAAATTTAGGTGCCCAGATCTTCGATGCATGACTACCAGCGGAAAATAAAGCAATATCCGGTTTTTGTTCAATAGCCTTTTCAGGAGAAATAATCTCAATTTCAGATTCTTCAAATCGGATCACTTTGCCCACGGAATTTTCCGAAGCCACTGCAATGAGCCGGGTAATCGGGAAATTTCTTTCTTTTAAAACCCGTATCATTTTCCTGCCAACCAGTCCGGTAGCTCCCACAACAGCAATCTTCATAATAATTTTTGTATTTTTATAATTCTTTAAAAACCGACTGCAAAATTATCAAAATAATGAAACGTTCATGATTGAATTATTGTTAAATCATACTTGTAAATGATTTTTAAATTATGGTAAGTTCCCTATGACCAATGAAATATAAAATTACAACCCGATGAAAACCCTTATTTTAATTCTTCTCCTGTTTCCTGTCGTTATGTACGGCCAGATATTCGAAAATTTTGAAGATGGCAATGATACGCAAAATCCTCAATGGTATGGAAACCTTGATAAGTTTATCGTAAACGACTCCAAACAGTTACAGCTGCAGGATACTTCCGCGGGATCGGCTTATTTGTGTGTTAAACAGCCCATTGAAACACAAATGGAATGGCTTGTTTGGGTCAGATTAAAGTTTAGTCCTTCTGCAAATAATAACTTACGAATCTATTTAATGAGCAACAAAAGGGATTTAGAGAATCCGTTACAGGGCTATTATTTGCAATTGGGAGAGGCGGGAAGTAAAGATGCGCTGGAGCTTTTCAGACAGGACAGTGCTACGGATGTTTCTGTTTGCCGTGGCCGTGAAGGCTCACTGGCAAAGGCGTTTACAATTCGAATTAAAGTGCTCTGGAACAGTACTGGTCGGTGGGAGATTTTTGCCGATCATTCGGGAGGAAATTATTTTCAAAAGGAAGCCGAAGGCCAAGATGATACTTATGATGACGGAGAATATTTTGGCTTTGATTGCAAATACACCAAAAGCAACCGCTCCAAAATGTATCTTGATGATATCTATCTTGGGTCGCAAATTGTAGACACCGTACCACCTAAACTGGTTTCTTTGAAAGTAATTTCCGATAGCTCTCTTTTAATAAATTTCAGCGAAAGCATTGACAGTACATCGGCAAAAGACACAATTCATTATAAAGCAATCCCGTCCTGTGGAAAAATTTTGAAGCACCAGCTCTTGTATGATGGGAAATCAGTTGAACTTTTCTTTTCCAATTATTTTATCAGCGCCACACAATATCAACTTAAGGTTTCCGGAATAAAAGACCTTTCGGGAAACATGATGAAAACGGACTCTCTACCTTTTGTTTTCTACAAGCCGAAGCCACACGATGTGGTCATCAATGAAATTATGGCCGATCCCGTGCCTTCTGCCGGATTGCCTAAATATGAATATCTGGAGTTGTATAACAGGACTGATTTTGGTATAGACATGTCGGGATGGCAAATCACGATAGGTTCTCATACAAAGACCATCGACACGTTTTTGCTGAAAGCAAAAAGGTATCTTATTGTTTCGGGAACCAAAGGTGCATCCTCTTTTAAACCGTTTGGTCCGGTCTTGGCATACAGCAGTTTTTCTTTAAATAATCGCGGGCAAACAATTTCCTTGCAGGATGAAAATGGGCAGACAATTTCTCAGATTACCTATTCTGATGAATGGTACCGTGATGATGTAAAATCAAAAGGTGGATGGTCGCTGGAGCAGATCAATCCTGTCAACTTTTGCTCTGGATCTGAAAATTGGAAAGCGTCCGAAAACTCTCAGGGTGGAACTCCGGGTACACAAAATTCGGTTTTCAAGGACAAAATATTTTACCCAAAACTTTCCCGATTTCATATTCTTGGACAGGATAGTATTAATGTTTTCTTTAATCAGGTTATGGATTCCAATTCAATATATAGCAGAAGTTTATGGCAGATAACCCCGGATGTTGGAAACCCGGATACCATTTTGTTTGATGATTCGGTTCCTGATCTAGCGCTGCTACATTTTCCAGCTCCGTTTGCTGGTGGGAAAATCTATGTTTTACACATCTCCAAAAAGTTGAAAAACTGTGCCGGATATGCCATGGAAAAAGACACAACTGTGAATTTCGGATTGCCTCAGCATCCTGATGTAAAAGACATCGTGATTAATGAAGTGTTGTTTCATCCTTTTACAGGAGGTGTTGATTATCTGGAAATTTATAACCGAGCGGACAAAATCATTGATTTGAGTCAGATACGGTTGGGTTATATTCGCAAAAGTACTTCAGGTCCTCACGATACACTTTTTTATTCATTGAGCAATGATCAGTTATTGATGTTCCCTTCGACTTATCTCGTGCTGACTTCTTCACCTGAAATTGTCAGGCAACAATATTTTACATTTTCGCCTGAAGCATTTCTTAAGATGGGATCGTTTCCCAATTTTAATGCGGAGCAGGGAGGTATTTTGATGGAAGACAAAAGGGGCTTAGTGATTGATGCTTTTGACTATTCGGATAAAATGCATTTTCTACTTTTGAAAGATACCAAAGGCGTTTCTTTAGAACGATCACATTTCGATGGAGAAACCAACGACCCGGAAAACTGGCATTCGGCTGCGCAAAGCGTAGGATATGGAACTCCCGGTTACCGCAATTCACAATTTGAACCGGATACTGTATTTTCTGATGCGATCACAATTGATCCAGCCATTTTTTCTCCGGATGGTGACGGATATCAGGATCAACTTCAGATAAAGTACAACTTTTCAACCGAAGGAAATACTGTAAGTGTTGATATTTTTAATACTCAGGGCTATCTAATCAGGCACTTGGTAAGGCATGAGTATCTTGGAACTCAGGGTTCCTTTTTGTGGGATGGATTACGGGATGATGGCACAAAAGCAACTGCCGGGATATACATTTTGTATTTCGAGCTGTTCGATATGCAAGGACACATTTCAAAATATAAAAAAGCGGTTGTCCTTGCTCAAAAACTCAGGTAAAAGGAAAACTATT
>CAZPPK010000182.1:0-5082 GCA_964588415.1 uncultured Lentimicrobiaceae bacterium | reverse complement strand
ATAATTTAGAAAAATTCGTGGAATGCTGCAAATTTTTGTCATGTACTTAGTCGCTTTTCATAATTTTGCACAAGCTTTTAAAAGACCTAAGTTTATGAATAATAATCAAAAGAAAGTAGCCATCATCGGGGCCGGAATTACGGGCTTGACGACGGCATTTAACTTAAAAAAAGAAAATATTCCGTTCACCCTGTTTGAAAGTTCCGACCATATTGGAGGCGTTATCGGCTCGCAACGTGAAAATGGATTTTTATATGAAACCGGCCCCAACAGTGGAACCATTTCCCAACCTGAAGTAGTTGATCTTTTTGATGATTTGAAAAGTGAATGTACGCTAGAGATAGCCAATGATGCTTCCAGCAAGCGATTGATCTGGAAAAACGGACGCTGGTATGCCATGCCTTCAGGAATTGGGAGCGGCATTAGTACACCATTATTTTCCCTGACTGATAAGTTTATGATTTTGGGAGAACCGTTCCGGCCCAAAGGAACCAATCCCAACGAAAGCCTGGCTGATCTGGTGAAAAGAAGAATGGGAAAGAGCTTCCTGGATTATGCCATTGACCCTTTTATTCTTGGAATTTATGCCGGTGATCCTCAATATATTGTACCGAAATACGCCTTGCCGAAATTATACAACCTGGAACAGACCTATGGAAGTTTTATTGGCGGTGCCATGAAAAAGCGCAAGGAAAAGAAAGATGAAAATCAAAAGAAGGCCACCGGAAAAATTTTCTCGGTAATCGGAGGATTAGAAGAGCTTGTAAAAGCTTTGGTCAAAAGATTGGGTAAAGAAAATATCAAAACCGAATGCAAGAACCTGGAAATAAAACCTGTTGAAAATGGTTTTGAAATTAAAGGCCGGGATATAAATGAGACTTTCACTCACGTGGTCAGCACGGTGAATTCAGCTGAAGTGGAAAAACTTTTTCCATTCGTAGGAAAAGAAGCACTGGCACCCATCACGTGTTTAAAATATGCACGCGTAACGGAAGTTGCCATTGGTTTCAAGAAATGGTCAGGGATGCCCCTGGATGCATTTGGAGGATTAATTCCGTTTAAAGAAAATAGGAACCTGCTCGGAGCTTTGTTTATGTCAACACTTTTCAAAAACCGGGCTCCTGAAGGCGGCGCCATGATCACCACTTTTGTTGGCGGGATGCGTAAAGCTGAATTGGCTGATTTACGTGGAGATGCTCTTGAAAATCTGATCGCTGACGAGATGAAGATCATTATGGGAATGAAGACTTTCAAGCCCGATTTACTGAAAACCAAAAGCCACAGCCGTGCTATTGCACAGTATGGTACCGATTCGGAAGGGAGGGTCAACGCCATTGAAGCCATCGAGAAAAAGTATCCCGGACTGATCCTGGCCGGAAGTATGGTGGGTGGTATTGGAATGGCAGACCGCATCAAACAAAGCCGCACCATTAAAGACAGGATTGTTCAATAATAAAATACCAACTATATTTAATCTTTTCCACAAAATACAGAGAAAGAATTAAAAAATCCCTTACTTTTAAACCCAGAAACCTTTCTTCGAAAGAGACTTGTAAATAAGTATCTTTAAATTATGGAAAACAACACTTACCGTCTTTACTCAGATCCTTTTCAATATTATCATAAGATGATAAAGGACATCCTTGCAGCAAAGAAGTATGTCTATATTGAGACATTCAGAGTGGGTGCTGATGTTATCGGAGAAAGATTCAGGTCAGCATTGATACAGGCCAGGAAGAAAGGCGTTGAAGTAAAAATTTTGATAGATTACTGGGGTGCCGGCCCGGTAAAATATGGCTTTTTTGATGCTTTGGCTGAACTGGGAGGCAAAGTCAGGTTCTTTAAGAAGATCAAATATAATTTTGACTTTTTCACACGTGGTCACCGGAGAAACCACAGAAAACTCTTATTGATAGACGATGAAATCACTTATATAGGTTCATCAAATCTTACAGATTACAACATGAATTGGCGTGAATCAGTATTGCGGATGGAAAGTGATATCACGCCCGTTTTTAAAAAGCTTTTTATTCAGGATTTTCATCTTTACAACCGCTATATTTTTTCCAGGGCTTATTACACACGCATCATAAAACACGGTGAATTTGAAATCGTCAGGGACGTCCCTATTATCACCAAAAAGAAAATCAATAAAAAATTTATCCGGTTAATTCAGGAATCACAAGATTCAATTGTTATTGAAACGCCCTATTTTTTGCCGGGGTTTATGCTGCGAAAAGCACTTATGGAAGCTGCAGGAAGAGGCGTATCTATTAAAGTTGTTGTTCCTAAAAAGTCGGATGTTCGACTGGTGGATATTCTTCGGAACAAATATCTTGGAATTCTTTCAAAAAAGGGCATCCAATTTTCGTATTACGAACCGAATAACCTTCATGCAAAACTTATCCTTGTTGACAATAAGAACTTTGGTATTGGATCATCTAATTTTGATTACAGAAGTTTTCGTTACATGTTTGAAGTAGTTCTTTTCGGGACAAATCCATTTATTGTTAATGAATTACAAGTTCACAATCAAAAAACAATCGAAGCCACAATCCCTTTTTATTATAAAGAGTGGGAAAAGCGGCCACCTGTAGAAAAGTTATTTGAATGGTTGCTCCTGCCCTTCCGCCATCTCCTTTAAAAAGTAGAAGGCGCCGTTATATTTCTTAATTTGAACTAGCTGTTAATCTCCAGGTTTCTTTCGATTTAATACGTAATACACTGATTTCATTTCTTAGTTCAAAAATTCACTTTTAAAATCGTAATATTGCATCCAAAATTTGTTTATAAAATCATTTTGGCGAAATCTTAGTGTTAACTTTATATAATAGTAATATGTCAGAAAAACTCACTTCGAAAACGGCAATGGAATTGGAAGATAAATATGGCGCACATAACTACCATCCAATTCCGGTGGTGTTGTCAAAAGGCCTAGGGGCCAAAGTTTGGGATGTTGAAGGTAAAGAATATTTAGATTTTTTATCGGCTTACTCTGCTGTAAATCAAGGACATTGCCATCCCAAAATTATTAAGGCGCTGACTGAGCAGGCACAGCAATTAACCCTGACTTCCCGCGCATTTTACAATGACACCTTGGGTGTTTATGAGAAGTTTATAACCGGTTATTTCGGTTATGATAAGGTTCTTCCGATGAACTCAGGAGCTGAAGCTGATGAAACCGCTTTAAAACTTACCCGGAAGTGGGCTTACACAAAAAAAGGTATCCCTGAAAATGAAGCCAAGATTATCGTTTGCGCCAATAATTTTCATGGCCGTACCATTACAATCATCTCTATGTCAACTGATCCTGAAGCCAGAAATGATTTCGGTCCGTACACTCCCGGTTTCATTACAATTCCATATAATAATTTGACTGCATTAGCCAAAGCACTGGAAGACAATAATGTAGCTGGTTTTCTGGTAGAACCTATTCAGGGTGAAGCCGGTGTGATGGTTCCGGATGAAGGATATTTAAGAAAAGCATATGAAATGTGCAAAGACAACAATGTGCTTTTCATTGCTGACGAGGTGCAGACAGGAATCGCAAGGACAGGAAAGCTTCTGGCATGCGATCATGAAGGTGTTCGCCCGGATGTTTTGATTCTTGGAAAAGCATTGTCAGGGGGCGCCTATCCTATTTCAGCAGTGTTGGCCGATGATGAAATAATGCTCACCATTAAACCGGGTGAACATGGTTCTACATTTGGTGGCAATCCACTTGCCGCACGCGTTGCTGTGGCTGCTTTAGAAGTTATTAAAGAAGAAAAACTTGCCGAAAGAGCCGAAAATTTAGGAGTAATATTCAGAGAAGGACTCAAAGCGATTTCATCAGGTATGATTTCGGAAGTTAGAGGGAAAGGATTGCTGAATGCCATGGTTATCAAACAAAAGAATGGAAAAACTGCCTGGGATGTTTGTATGAAAATGGCAGAACTGGGATTGCTTGCAAAACCAACTCACGATCACATCATCCGTTTTGCTCCTCCTTTGGTTATCGAAGAATCCGATTTGAAAAAAGCGCTCGATATCATTGCAACCGCGCTTAAATCTTTTAACTAAGAATTTTCTAAAAGAAAGATTGACTTCGTTAAAGCTGTCTGCATACAAAAGAGAAGTTCCCGCCGGGGAGACGGGAACTTCTTCAATTATTAACCTAAAAACCCTCAGAAAGAGGGATAACCCAAAAAATTAACCTGCATTTTAAGTATCTATTCCTACCTAAATACTTAAAATTGCTCTACAAAGATATATATTATCTTTACAGAATCTAAATAAAGATAACATTTTTTAAGACTTTTTTCTTAATTCCTTGCTTTTCAGTTCGTTAAAAGCACAAAAAATTAAAATTTTATAAACTTTCTGAAGTTTGATGCTGTATCTTGCAACTTTTGTGCATAAATTTGTGCAAAATCACAAAAAGTTTTGAAAATTTCTCAGGAATTCTTTTGTTAAACCTTAAAATTCAAAAAATTGAAACTACAAAGTATTTTATTTTTTGGAATATTTATTCCACTTGGACTATTTGGCCAGAGTATTAGCGCCCAACAGGCTAAAGATGATTTCTGGCGTATTCAGGGAAAAGGGAATAACGGTTCAATGGTTGAACTTTCATACAAGAATATTCGGGGCACGCCCTATTTGAATATATCATTTCAAACAGGACAAATTTTTACAAAGAAAAATAATTTGTATGGTTCCTTTCCTCTGCGGTACAATATATATACCGACAATTTTGAATTCAGGCAATCCAATTAAAAAATTCTAAAGTTAAACGCTCCAGGAATGATTGGGAATATAAAACTAGATGATACAACTTTTGTTTTTATCTCTTATTTGAAGAAAGATGGTCAAGGCAACGGTTTTTTTCAGTTGATGAATAACGGCAAAGCAGAAGGACTGATCCATTATCGTGTTGAATTCATGAAAGCTACCCCAACTGGGGCATACCAAGATGCTCAACCTGCAAGATTCTCATCAATTGAGCAGGAATATTATGTCCGTTTTGGTGAAAATCCAGCTGTTAAAATTTACAAGAACTCAGGCTTCCTGAAAGCGCTTCCAGATAAGAAGCCGGAGATT
>CAZPPK010000181.1:0-5165 GCA_964588415.1 uncultured Lentimicrobiaceae bacterium | reverse complement strand
TGTACATCTTCTATTCTGAGGCCTTTTGCCTACAGAAAATTTATCATTTTCACATCTTTTACATTTATATCCAGCTTCCCATTTTATATTGCTCAAATAAATCAAGCGCGATCTAAACGCCTATACCAATTATTATATTTTATTCTTTCTGCCTTCTCCGAATTCAGGAAATTTGGCTGCAGAATTCCTTATTATTAATTATATTACTTCACTTTTTGACATCGAAGATGGTAATGTAATATAGAGCAAAGACCTTACCATTTCTTGTAAGTTGTTTGGCGTGAGCTATTTATTGTTTCTCGGTGATGTAAAATGGTTCAATATTGTGTTTTAAAATATACGAAATTGGAGTAATTTTTAAGTAATGATATTTTAGACATAATCTATTAATAGATTATGTCTAGTAAGAGATTGGGATATACCATCATAATAAAATTAATGGGGTATCCGATCATTACCCGTGATTTTGATTGTAGGGTAATTGGACACACAAAGCCTGTAATATGATTGCTTGTCGCAATATATGCAGTCCAGTTCGGTTCTCGTTCTTATATATCTTGCTTATAAAGACCATTTCATACTCAGTTTAATATGAAGATATTCCTATGCGATTTTACGGGCGAAGATCGGATACCACATTTAAAATTAATGGTATAGGCACTTAAGTCGCTACTGTTAAATCTGGATTTTTATCATAATTTACCATCCTTTTTAATAACAAGTTAAAGATTGTATCCATATTTGACCTTCTATTGTATCTAAAATGATATTCATCCAAATAGTTTTGCATTCTTTCTTTACTGCAATGATGGTGTATTCCTCTAAGCCATCCCTTGATATTCATAATGTGAATATGTAAGTCTTTGAAATTTTGTCCACTGTTTGAAGGTACTTGTTTTAGATTTACAAATTCTTTCTTTAATGGAGAATAGCCACGCCATTCATCTGTGATAATCGTTGCATCTTTTGAGACATATTTTCTTAAAAAAGCACCCAGTTCTTTTGAAGAAGCATGCTCGATTAATTCTGCATAAGCCCTGCCAACACCATCTTTTAATATTTCAACATCAAGAACTATTAGTTTTTTATCTCCTTTGCTTCGCCCCCTTTTTCCTTCTTCTGGCCCACCGATCATAAACTCATCAACGTGAACAGTCCCATTTAATGGGTAATTTAAGCTACTTTCCATCGCTTGTTGTATTTTCAGTTTGAATCGCCAACAGGTTTTTTGACACAGCTCAAACTCTTTGCTTAATTCCAAAGAAGACATTCCTTTTTTATTTGTGCTAATTTTAAAAACAATATGAAATGCAATCAAAATCGATAATTTTAGCTTTTCAAATAAAGTTCCAACAGTAGGACTTTCATCATAATTACATTTTGTACATCTTCTATTCTGAGGCCTTTTGCCTACAGAAAATTTATCATTTTCACATTTATATCCAGCTTCCCATTTTATATTGCTCAAATAAATCAAGCAATCATTATCATCTTTAAATCGTTGGTTAAACTTTATTGAATTCACTCCTGTAAATATATTTTCATCTGCCATTTGGCAAAATTAATCAAGCGCGATCTAAACACCTATACCAATAAATCTTTTTAGTTTAACAATAATGGGCGACATTTCAACGAGGTTCACCCTTCTCTTATGTAAAGTAAATCCTTTAAAAGGTCATTTATCGAACTTTACCCAATTTCTATAATAAATTTTCCTACTATCTTACAATATTTGACATTATTTCCCTCTTCTTTTAATTCTGATATCATTCTTTTTACAGTACTTTCACTACAATTAAATTTTTCAGATACTTGTTGATATGATATACATCTACCTTTTTCTATCATTTCCAAAAGGTATTCGAGTTTTTGTTTTTTTTCTATAAATCTCATTGCTTACTATTTTGGTATAATGTTATCCATCAATTTAAATAAGACACAATGGCTATAGCCTGAATTCTTGCTTGTACTCCTATTACTTCTGCAATCTATCTCAATCCCGGATGAAGGTATTGCTTAATGGCCTCAACATATTTTTCAAAGGCGACGACACCGGCTTTTGTGATTTCAACAGATGTATGCTGGTAGTTGTTTAAGAACCCCTTTTTCAGGAAAATATAACCTGCTTCTTCCAGCTTTTTTAGCTGCACACTGATGTTTCCTGATGTAGCGCCGGTCAGCTTTCTCAGCTTACTAAAATCCGATTTACCAGCTGTTACAAGAAATGAAATAATGGCCAGCCTGAGCTGGGAATGCAATATGGGATTTAAATCCTTAAACATTTTGTCTTTTTTTGTATTCAGCCATCAAAATAAGGCCGGGGATGAATATTGTAACAACAGATACAATTCCCAACAACAACGGTTGATAAATCCATTCCAGTCTGAAACAAACTAACCCGGCAAAGTTGATGACAATTCCGGAGTAAAGGATGAGTCTGTTTTTAATCGCACCCGCCGATACAATAGTTCCAATTCCCACAAGAATGAGAATAACGGGAATCAGATTTTGTTTGAGAATTCCGGACAACAAAAAGCCCAAAGTAAATATGTTCAATACAATAGCTGTCCAGGCAAAAGAGACCATCTTACTTATTTGATTTTGCCTGACTCGTCCTTTTTTGTAATAATAATAGCCGGTGTATATTGCGCCAAGCGGCATGATAAAATAAGGATAGTAATTAATGCCGTAGTATCCGTTTTTGAGCAGAACAAACTGACCCAATGCTGCAACCGTACCCAGTAAACCCCAAAAGGCATAGATGAATCCGTTTTCTTCAAATCTTGTTTTTGCATCGTTAATCACCTGGTTTATAAGTTCAAAGCTTTTTTCAGGTGTTAAATTTTGATTTTTCATGATTTGTTTTTTATAAATATGTTGCAAACATAAAGTAGTTTATAATATAAATTGAATTAATTTGAATTTTTTTACTCTTTTTTTAAAAGAAAGAATGAGAATGTATAAAGCATACCCCGTGACTTATGTGATGTATGCCTATTACCTTAAATATTTCAGTAGAATTAACCGGATCAACTGCGAGGGTGTTTCCAATCTTAAAATTTGTAATATTTTCGCCTTAAGAATTAGAAAATATGGTTGAGATTTATTGCCGAAATCAGTTACTTATTCTTGGAAAACCTGAAGATGGTCAGGGTATGGCTAGGGTAGAGGTGAAGAAAAAAAAGACTTTTTATGGTTTTGTGAAGGCCTGGTTAAAGGACGATAACCGTGCGGATACTTTGTTTTTTGGCTACGAGACGGATAAATTGTTTGAACAATTTTGCCAGAGTTAAATACATTGAAGCTGCTGGCGGTTTTACAGTTGTGGTTTGATGTAATTTCAAGAAGGAGAATAGGTTTTCAACAAAAAAGTGATTTAAATAAGAAAAGCCAAACTTTTCTAAAGCCCGGCCTTTCTTATTATTGTGTGTAATATTATTTTGCTGCACAATCCATGCAGACTTTTTTATCGCCTTTTATACGGCCATATTCCGTTACTGTCATTTCACCACATTCTTCACAAACAAAGCTGTTGAAACTATGAGGCTTTTCTTTCAGGTTATAATGAAACACTTCCGAAATGTTGATGATCTTATCATCAGGAGCATTCATTACATTGACCACCAAGGGTTCAACAATTTCATCGGGAACTTTGCTTGCCGGGATTCCTTTCTCCCGGTAATCTTTGAAAAAGGATGTTTTCTTGTTGGCCAGCATAGCCTCAGCTTTGGGCGTAACGCGAACCGCTCTGCCTGTAGCCTTATCTACAACTGTCACTGCCCACTTCCCTTTGTGGGTTTTTTTAATATTGCCCTTGCCTAAGGTTGTGCCCATTATAACTTGCAGCCCGTCTGCAAAGCAGGTAGCACAATGCTCATCACCAAGATCGGTGAAAGCGATAATTTGGCCATCTTTGGCACGTTCAACACCCAGAGCATTTAAAGCGGCTGCGCCTACTCTAAGCCCCATGGGCATGGCCGGACATTTGTGCCCGTGAAATTTTTGCCCGAATTCGAGCCAGTCTTTTGGATTTACCATGATTTTAGATTAAAAGATTAATAATTTATTTTATCGATCATAAAGGAAAATTGATTTTTATGAATAACTATCTGAAAAACAGTTGAAACTGCATGGTTAAAATATATCCCGTAAGGCCATTGTTCACTATTTGAAACCCATTGTCAACCATCAGCTTAATTTTATCCTGGTTAAAGAGATAGTTATAACCAAGATGTATTTCAGGTGAATTCAGCGTGCTGTTTATCAAATCATTATATTGATTCCATGAAGCCACCAACTGGTTTTTGCGAAAGATATAGGAAGTAAGAACATAGTATCCATCTGCGCGGGAATTGTTTAAAAAAGCAGCAAGGTATTCTGCCTGAAGATGAAAACTTTTGGTTTGGTATTCAGCAAATAAATTGTATCTGAAATCATTTCCTGAGTACTCAACAGCATCGGAAAGTATGTTTTTGAATTTCAACTTACTTGCTTTACGAAACATTACAGAGTAGCCGGCGCTTAATGAAGATGTCAAGTGAAATTCGGTTTTATGGGTAACCATAAATCCTGAGTTGCTCAGCCGGTATTCTTTAATTCCGTAGCCGTTAAATAATCCGAACCAGGATTTAATTTTGCCGTTGGCACCTTGCCAGCCCAGCTCCATTCCTAGATCTCTAACACCGAGAGTTCCATTGGGTATCAAGGCATTGATTACTGATGCACGGTCTATTAATGGAACAACATAATCGGGTTGAAAACGCTCCAGGCTGTATTCAGGAACAAACTGACCGAGATTTAGTTTGAACTGGCTGAAACGATAAAAAATCAAAACATCCTGTAGAAGGAATTGCTCTTCCTTACTGCTCGATAGCGTGGTTTGTACTTTGAAACCCCAATGACGGTTGAAATTCGGTGAAGATTGAACCCAGAATTTTAGCCTTTGCATGGAAAATGCATTTTCGCTGTTGAAATTAGTGGTATATCGAAATTGGGTATAGCCATGCCAGTCAATAAAATCCTTTAAATTTGTTTGCTTTGCGGTGAGTGACAAGCTTGTCAGAAACAAAATCAGTAGAATATATTTTTTAATTGCTGAACCTTTCGGGAGCCATAACTTTCTTATTCCTTGTTGCATAAATTAAATGATTTATAATATTCATTAA